>CAYXMY010000006.1:0-47714 GCA_964466155.1 uncultured Caenibius sp.
GGTCGGTCATCGCGTTGGTGCCGGACACGGCGATCCGTTGCAGTGATTGGGACAGGCGGGGGTGAGACATCAGAGCAATTCCGCTTTCATCAGCCCGCGCAGGGCATTGCCGATCAGGAAGCCGCCGGAAAGATCGTCCAGCGTCAGTTCCGCCTCCCGCGCTTCGCCCGCTTCGATCAGCGAACGGCGCAGCACGCCGGGCAACAGGCCCAGTGCAGCGGGGGGGGTACGCAGCACGCCATCGTCCCCGGCGACGAAAATCGTGGTGAAGCTGCCTTCGGTCAGCAGTCCGTCATCGCGCAGGAACAGCGCTTCGCCCGCACCCGCCGCGCGCGCGGTCTTGAGCGCCAGATCCTGCAGCGCGCGGTCGCTCGTCTTGTGGCGCAGCCGGGTGTCTGCCGGATCGAGCGGCAGGGGCAGCAGGGCACAGCGCACGGGCTGTTCCTGCGATGGAGGCAAAGGCCCTGCTTCGAGCGAAGTCGCCCCGCTGCGCGCCAGCATCAGGCGCAGCCGGGCCGGATGCTCCAGCTCGAAACAGGTTGCCTGGATGTGGTTGCGCGTCGCATGGCGGTCGAACGCAAAGCCGAGATCGGCTGCGCTTTGCTTGATCCGCTCCAGATGCAGTTCCAGCAATTCAATTCCCCGTTCCGGATCGAACCGCATGGTTTCGATCAGGTCATAGGCAGCGGCAGCAGACTGGCGCACGAAATCTCCCTTAATCAGGCACTCACGCCATTCCGGCAGGCATTGCGAATCCGCCACAATTGCCGAACCGACGCCGAGCACCGCGCGCCCCATCCCATTTTCCCCGGGGGTGAGGCGTAATGTCCGAATTGCCACATTGAAGGCCGCGCGGCTAGGTCCCTGTGCGGGATCGCCGTTTGCGGGCCGTTCGATCCACCCGATGGCCCCGCAATAGGGGCCGCGCGGGCGTGTTTCCACCGCGTCGATCAGTTCCATCGCGCGAATCTTGGGCGCGCCGGTGATCGAACCGCAGGGAAACAGCGCACGCACCATATCCATCGCGGCTTTGCCCGGTTGCAGCGTGGCGTTGATCGTCGACACCATCTGATGGACGGTGGGATAGGTTTCGACCGTGAAGGGTGCTTCCACCCGCACGCTGCCGGGTTCGCACACCCGCGACAGGTCGTTGCGCATCAGGTCCACGATCATCAGGTTTTCCGCCCGGTCCTTCACCGACCGGGCCAGTTCCTCACGATGGGTGCGGTCCTGTGCCGCATCGCGACCACGCGGGCGGGTGCCTTTCATCGGCTTGGTCCGGGCCGAATTGCCGCGCAGCGAAACGAACAGTTCGGGCGAAAAGCTGAGCAGCCAATGCGATCCGTCGAACACCGCCCCGCCATAACCGGCCGCCGCCGTGGGCCGGATCGCGGCATAGAGCGCCAGCGGATCGCCGCGATAGCTGCCCGCCAGCGGCAAGGTGAGATTGGCCTGATAGATATCGCCCGCTTCGATGGCCGCGCGCAGTGTGTCGAACATGCGGGCGTAGGCGCCGGGGGATACCTGCGGATCGAGCGGGCCGATGGCGGGCGGCTGGCCCCCTGCCGTGCGCGCGGCGAGCCATTGCGGCATCTGCGCGGCGGGGATGGTTTCGTATCCGTCGAACAGGCCGAGCCAGACCAGCGGCCCGTCCGCCCCGGTGCGGCGCGGCGCCAGCGCGGCGAGCCTGGGCTCCAGCGCCAGCCCCGCCTCATACGCGATATAGCCCGCCAGCGCGCCGCCATGTTCGGCCAGCGCAGCATCGGCAGCGGCGAGCGTGGGGCCGACTTCCTCCGCCCGGCGGGCGATGAACAGCGCGCGCGGATCGGCAAACAGCCGCGCATCGCTTGCCTCCTGGGCTCGTGCCCCCTGAACTCGTGCATCGTCGAGCAGGACAAAGGCGTGCGGCGCGGTCATGCCTGCCGCCTTACCGTCACGGCGGTGAAAAGAAACCCGTCCTCTGCAATTCGGCAGTTCCCATCCGGTGGGAAGGGGGATCGTTATCCCGCTATGCAGTGCTGCCCCACGCGGCGCTTGACGCCCATGGGCCTGCGCTCCACACATTGCCCCATATCCGGCACAGGCATGGGACACAGGACGCATGGGCGATATTTTCATCGGGTTGGGCGCGAATGGCGAGCGGCAAGTGCTCAATCTCAAGCGGGCCAACCGCCATGGGCTGGTCGCGGGGGCGACGGGCACCGGCAAGACGGTGACGTTGCAGGGCATCGCGGAAAGCTTTTCCGCCGAAGGCGTGCCCGTGTTCCTGGCCGATGTGAAAGGCGATCTGTCGGGGATTTCGATGCCCGGATCGCACGATTTCAAGAACGCCGCCGCGCTGGAGGAACGGGCGAAGGAACTGGGCATGACGGACTATGCCTATTCCGATAACCCGGCGATTTTCTGGGATCTGTTCGGTGAACAGGGCCATCCGATCCGCACCACCATTTCCGAAATGGGGCCGCTGCTGCTCGCCCGCCTGCTCGATCTCAACGAAACGCAGGAAGGGGTGCTCAACATCGTCTTCCGCTATGCCGACGAACAGGGGCTGCTCCTGCTCGATATGGCGGATTTGCGCGCGATGCTGGCTTATACGGCGGAAAACGCGGCGCAGCTTACCACCAAGTACGGCAATGTGACCAAGCAGAGCATCGGCTCCATCCAGCGCCAGCTCCTCTCTTTCGAAAGCCAGGGGGCGGACAAGTTCTTCGGGGAACCGGCGCTGGAAATCGGGGATTTCCTCAAAGTGGATGAAAAAGGGCGCGGCTATATCAACGTGCTCGCCGCCGACAGATTGATGCAGAGCCCCAAGCTCTATGCCACGTTCCTGCTGTGGCTGCTGGCCGAACTGTTCGAAGTGCTGCCCGAAGTGGGCGATCCGGAAAAGCCGAAGCTGGTGTTCTTCTTCGACGAGGCGCACCTGCTGTTCGACGATGCGCCCAAGGCGCTGCTGGACAAGATCGAACAAGTCGTGCGCCTGATCCGGTCCAAGGGCGTGGGCGTCTATTTCGTCACCCAGAACCCCATCGACGTGCCCGAAACGGTGGCTGGGCAAATGGGCAACCGGGTGCAGCACGCGCTGCGCGCCTTCACCCCACGCGACAAGAAAGCGATCAAGGCGGCGGCGGATACCTTCCGCATCAATCCCGATCTCGACGTCGAAACCGCGATCACCGAACTGAAAGTGGGCGAAGCGCTGGTCTCGACGCTGATGGAAGACGGCGCGCCGTCCATCGTGCAACGCACGCTGGTCAAGCCGCCGCGCTCGCGTCTCGGTCCGATCGACGCGAAGGAACGCGCGATCATCCAGTCGGTCAGCCCGGTGCAGGGCAAGTACGATACCCCGATCAACCGCGAAAGCGCAGAAGAAGTGCTGGCGCAAAAGGCCGCCGATGCTGCCGCCACCGCGCAGGAAGTGGCGCAGCAGGGCGAAGCGGAAGTGGGCAAGCGTGAACGCAAGTCCACCAGCCTGTGGGATGGCCTCGCGGGGAAAGTGGCAAAAGCCGCTGCCGGTGCCGCCGCGGCGAGTGCCGGTTCGATCCTGGCCAGCAGCCTGCAAGGCAAGAGCAGCCGCGCCAATCCCAAGGCCAGTGCCGCGAGCGCGGCGGCGGGAACGGCGGCGACCGAGATCGGCAAGGCTTTCGGCATTCCCGGCCTTGGCCGCTTTGCCCGCAACCTGATCGGCGGCCTGATGCGCTGAGAGTGGCTGGGGTAGCGGGAAACCTGCCCCGGATGGTTTTGGGCTATCCGCCCAGCGGCAGGCGCAGTTCCGCCGCCAGCCCGCCTTCCGGGCGGTTGGCCAGCGTCAGATGCCCGCCGTGCTGTTCGGCAATCGCGCGGGCCAGCGTCAGGCCCAGCCCCGCCCCGCCGGTGGCACGGTTGCGTGACGGTTCGCCGCGCGTGAAAGGCTGGAACAGCCCGTCGATCTGATCGGGCGGGATACCCGCGCCGTTGTCGGTGATGCGGATCACCGCCTCGTTTCCTTCGCGGTGCAGGGAAACCCACGCGTTGCCGCCATAGCGCAGGGCGTTGTCGATCAGGTTGCGCACGGCGCGGCGCAGCCATGTTTCACGGATCGGCATCACGACCCGGCCCGTTTCGCCCAGTTCGGCGTTTTCGCCCAGATCCTCGTACTCCTCGACAATCGCGGCGATGAGCGCGGAGAGTTCGGTTTTCTGCAGCGGATCGCTCGGCCGCCCGACGCGGGCGAGAGAGAGGATATCGTCCAGCGTGCGGGTGATGTCCTCCACCGTGGCGGCCATCTTGGTCCGTTCCGCTTCGTTCTCCACGCTTTCGATGCGGATGCGCAGCCCTGCGAGCGGGGTCTTGAGATCGTGCCCGATGGCGCCCAGCATGACGTCCTTTTCGGACAGCAGCGAGGCGATCCGGTCTTCCATCGCATTATGCGCGACGATCAGACGGCGGACATCGGCCGGGCCATGCGGTTCAAGCTGGCCATCGGCTTCGCGGGTGCGGGAAAATTGCTCTACCCGCCCGGTCAGAAGCGCCAATGGCCGGGTGATCCGCCGCAGCAGGAGCGCGAGCAGCCCCACGAGAATGACATAGAGCAGCAAGGTCTGGGCCAGCAGCGTCTGCAATCCGCGCGGGAACTGATCGGGCAGTGCGATGCGGGCAATGGTCCAATCCTTCCCGGGCGCTTCGCGCATGGCCGCCAGCAGCAGCTTGCGGTTGCCGATATCGCCGCTTTCACGGCTGTTTTGCCAGCGTTTCACCCGTGCGAGCAGCAATGGATCTTCCGCCAGCGGACGTTCCACCACCACGAGATTGGCCGGGGTCATGCCCTGATCGGCCAGAATGGCGCGCAGTGCGTCTTCCCGCGCGGTCTGCCGCTGTTCGCTGGCGCGGATCGGCAAGGCCGCGCTGCGTTCCAGCCGGATGCGGCGCGGGCCGCCCTGGGGGCCGTCGCCATCGCCATCGCCCTTGCCTTCGCCATGTCCGTGCCGATGGGCCGAACGGCGGCTGCCGTCGGCATCGGTGCCGCCGATCACGCGGAAAGCGATGGCGTTGAGAATCGCAGTCTCGCGCCGTTGTTCTTCCGCGCGCCACAGCAGGCTGGCGGAAAGGCCCTGCGCGACCAGCAGCGCAATCGCGACGGACAGCAGCATTTGCCCGAGCAGGCTGCGCGGCCAGAGGCGCAGTTTCATGGCTTGTCCGGGTGGGCGCTATCGGGAACCATGCGGCGCACATCGGCGGCGAAGCGATAGCCGCCGCCCCACACCGTCTGGATCAGGCGCGGTTCTTCGCGCCCGGCTTCGATCTTGCGGCGCAGGCGGCTGACCTGGTTGTCCACCGCGCGGTCGAACAGATGCGCTTCGCGGCCCTGCACCATATCGAGCAGGCGGTCGCGGTCCAGCACCTGGCGCGGATGATCGAGAAACGCCTTGAGCAGCCGGAATTCGGCGGACGAAACGGCGATGGCCGCACCTTCGGGATCGGTAAGCTGGTGCTTTAGCGGATCGAGCCGCCAGCCTTCGAATTCATACCATGCGTCTTCTTCGGGCAGCGCGGCGGGCCGGGCGGCGCGGCGCAGCACGCTGCGGATGCGGGCGACCAGTTCGCGCGGTTCGAACGGCTTGGTCACATAGTCATCGGCACCGATTTCCAGTCCGATGATACGGTCGGTCGCTTCGCCGCGCGCGGTCAGCAGGATAACGGGCAGGCTCCGCGTTTCCACCAGATGGCGGCAGAGCGAAAGCCCGTCTTCCCCCGGCATCATGATGTCCAGCAGGACGATATCGGGCTTTTCCTGCAACAGCAGGCTGCGGGCGCTGGCTGCGCTTTCGGCTTGCAGCACGGCGAACCCCTGGCCGGACAGATAGTCCGCCAGGGGTTCGCGCAGGCCCGGTTCGTCGTCGACGATCAGGACGCGGGCGCCCGCGTTGCTGTTATGGGTCACAGGGGCGCCCGTCATCGCTTAATCGGCCTTCTGCTGCTGCTGAGCGCCATGCTGCGCTTTCCATTCGGCACGCTTGGCCTGCCATTCGGCGCGCATCTTTTCGCGCTCCGCCTGGCGTTCCTGCGCGGTCAGCACGCCGTCATGATTGGTATCGGCCGCATCGAATTTGGCGAGCCGGGCCGCGACGAATTCGGACTTCGTGACCGGGCCTTGTCCGGGCTTCATCATGCCGCCGCCCATGCCACCCATACCGCCCATGCGGTGGTGCATCATGCCGCCAGGGCCGCCGCGATGCCCGCCGCCGAAGTGACGTCCTTCGCCGGGCTTTCCTTCGGCCTGCCGGCCATCGGGGCCGCGCCGCCCATGTTCCATGCCGGCCATGAATTCATCGCGGGTGATGCTGCCGTTCTTGTTGGTGTCCAGCCGGTCGAACAGCGCTTGCAAGCGCGCGTCGCGTCGGGCCTTGAAGTCTGCGGCGTCGATCTTGCCGTCCTTGTTGAAGTCGAGCTTGTCGAACATCTTGCCAGCCTGTTCGGCGGCCTGTGCGCGAGTAATATCGGGGCGGGCCGGTGCCGCGCCATCCTGGCCGGGGGCGGCATAAGCGATACCGGCTGTTGCGACGCTGGCGGCAGCCGCCGTGCCCAGCAGAATTTTCGAGATCAAACGCATTACCCAGCTCCTTTGACAAATTCAGGTGAGTTGCGGAAGTCCGATCCAAGGGGAGGGGGAGGGAATGGGCGGGCTATCCGCAACTCTTGAAAATGCTTCTACGGCGTTCTTGTCGCGTAACTTTGTCGTCAAACGGGAAAAGTGTCGCAATTTGTCGCAAGAGGGCGGGGCCGTTCATGCAATGGCAAGGCGCAGGCCCTTTGCCTTTATCATGCGGGCAACGGCGCGCACGCCGCCTCCAGCCACTGGCGCGCTTGGCCATCGATCTGCGGGCCGATCCGCTCCACGATCCCGGCATGGTAGGCGTCGAGCCAGGCCCGTTCGCCCGCATCGAGCAGCGCGGTGTCGATCAGCGCGCGGTCGATGGGGACATGCGTCAGCGTCTCGAAGCCCAGCCATTCGCCTTCCGCGCCCGCGATATCGCGGCGTTCCGCCAGCACGAGGTTTTCGATCCGGATGCCGTAGGCGCCCGTCTTGTAATAGCCCGGCTCGTTCGAGACGATCATGCCGGGCAGCAGTTCCTGATTGCCGCCCGCCTTGCTGATCCGCTGCGGCCCTTCGTGGACCGACAGGAAACTGCCCACGCCGTGCCCGGTGCCATGGGCATAGTCGAGCCCGGCCTGCCACAGGAACTGCCGCGCCAGCGTGTCGAGTTGCGAACCGTTGGTTCCTTTGGGAAAGACCGCGCGGGCAAGCGCGATATGCCCCTTGAGCACGCGGGTGAAGCGGTCCTTCACTTCGGCGGGGGCTTCATCGGGCCCGATCCACACGGTGCGGGTGATATCGGTGGTGCCATCGGGATATTGCCCGCCCGAATCGACCAGATAGACACTGTTGGGCGCAAGCCGCCGGTTGGTTTCCTCGCTCACCCGATAATGGACGATGGCGCCGTTGGCCCCGCTGCCCGAAATCGTATCGAACGACAGATCGCGCAGGGACCCGGTATCCTCGCGGAAAGCCTGCAGGCGTGCGGCGGCGGTGAGTTCGTCCACGGTACCCTGCGGCGCTGCGTGCGAAAGCCAGTGGAGAAAGCGGGAAACGGCTGCCCCATCGCGCGCCTGTGCGGCGCGATGTCCGGCCTGTTCGGCGGCATTCTTCACCGCCTTGGGCAGAATGCAGGGATCGGGCGCAGCGACCACGGTTGCGCCCGCGCTTTCCAGCGTGGTGAAAATCGCCGCCACCGCATGATCGGGATCGACCGCCACCCGCTTGCCCGTCAGCGCTTGCAGAGCGGGGACGAACTGGCCGACAGGGGCCACGCGCACGGCATCGCCGAGATGCGCGGTCAGGCCCGGCGTCACTTTTTCGGGGGCGATGAACAGGTCGGCACTGCCATCGGCATGGGCGATGACGAAACTCAGCGTCACCGGCGTGCGGTCCACGTCGGAACCGCGGATATTGAGCAGCCAGGCAATGGAATCGAGCGCGGGGATCACCACCGCGTCGCAGTGTTCCTGCGCCAGCCATTGCGCCACCGCCGCGCGCTTTTCCGCGCTGGACTGGCCCGCCAGATCGTCCGCATGGGGCAGCGCGGGGGCGAGCGAGGGCGTGGGATGATCCTGCCACACCGCGTCCACCGGATTGCTTGCCACCGGCACCGGCACCGCACCGCGTTTTGTCAGCGCGGTTTCCAGCGCATCGGCCCAGGCGCGCGAATGGAGCCATGGATCGAACCCGATCCGCGCCCCTTCGGGCGCATGTTCGCCCAGCCATTTGACCGGGCTGGTCTCGGGGACGGAGGCATAGTCCCACTGTGCGCCATCCACCTGATCGCGCACTTGCAGGGTGTAGCGGCCATCGACGAAAATCACCGCGCCCTTACCCGCCGTGCCGCTGGCCAGAACCACGGCGGTCCCGGCGGACCCGTTGAACCCGGTCAGCCATTGCAGCCGCTGGGCATAGGCGCCGACATATTCGCTCATATGCTCGTCGGAAATCGGGATGACGAAACCATCCAGATCGCGCTGGGCGAGTTCCTTCCTCAGGGCATTCAACCGTGCTTCGTGACTCGACATCAGCATTGCGGCGTGCTCCTCCGGGTAATAGTGCTGCACCCCAACATAGGGCCGCGAACGTGTTTCGCCAGCCATGAGCCAGGATTTGCGGATGAGAAAACCCATCGCTTTCGCAGCCCTTGCCCTGCTGGCAAGCGGCCAATCCCTATTCGCCCCCTTATCCGCCAAGGACACCATGACCAAGACGCCCGCTTCCCCGCCCACCGCCGAACAGCGCCCGCACGAAGCCGCCTATCACGGGATCGCGATCAGCGATCCTTACGCCTGGCTGCGCGATCCCGGCTATCCCGAAGTGAAGGACAAGGCGATCCTGGCTCATCTGGAAGCGGAAAACGCCTGGTTCGAAACCCGCATGGCGGGGCAAAAGGCGCGGACCGATGCGCTGTTCAGGGAAATGCGCGCGCGGATCAAGGAAGCGGACAAGTCCGTGCCGCAGAAGGACGGTAATTACCTCTACTGGATCGAGTACGAGGAAGGCGCGGAATACAAGAAATGGTTCCGCCGCCCGGTGGGCGCGCCCGCCGATGGCAGCGCGGACGAGTTGATTTTGGATGAGGTGGCGCTGGCGGCGGGCAAGGAATACTTCCGCCTCGGCGCATTGTCGGTCAGCAACGATGGCAAGCTGCTCGCCTATTCGGTGGACGACAACGGTTCGGAACGCTTCACCGCGCGGATCAAGAATCTCGCAACCGGTGAAGTGCTGCCCGATGAAATCCCCGGCACGCTGTCCAGCCTCGTCTGGGCGGCGGGGGACAGAGCGCTGGTCTATTCGCTGGCGAACGAGAACTGGCGCACCGACAACGCCCGGCTGCACTGGCTGGGCAAGCCGCTCGGCGAGGATGTCGAGCTTTATCACGAGGATGACGAAGGCTTCCGCGTCGGCAGTGGGCTGTCCGCCAACGAAAAGTGGATCGTGATTTCATCCGGCGATCACGAAACCAGCGAAACGCGCCTGATCCCGGCGGACGATCCGCTGGCCACGCCCTTGCTGGTCAAGGCGCGGCGCAAGGGGGTGGAGTACGACGTCGATGAGCGTGACGGCATCCTCTACATCCACACCAATGACGAGCATGAGAATTTCCGCCTCGCCACCGCGCCGCTGGCCACGCCGGGGGAATGGACCACGCTGATCGCGGGCTCGGACGATTTCTATCTGACGGGCGTCAGCCTGTTCCGCGATTTCTACGTCGTCGAAGGGCGTCTGCGCGGCCTCGATCACATCGATGTCCGCTCCTACACCGATCCGGCCAGAGTGGAGCCGATCGTATTCCCCGAAGCGAGCTATACCGCGGGGCTGGACGACAATCCCGAATGGGCGGTCGACACGCTGCGCCTCTCCTATGCCAGCATGATCAGCCCGAACACGATGTACGATTACCATCTGGCGGACAAGCGGCTGGAAGTGCTGAAAGTCCAGGAAATCCCTTCGGGCTACGACGCGTCGCTCTATGCCACCGAGCGGCTGGAAATCCCCGCGCGCGACGGCACGAAAGTGCCCGTCAGCGTGATGTACCGCAAGGATCGCCAGCCCGGCGGACCGCTCTATCTCTATGGCTACGGCGCTTATGGCATCGCTATCGATCCGGGCTTTTCGACCACGCGCCTGTCGCTGGTGGACCGGGGCTTCGCTTTCGCCATCGCGCATATCCGGGGCGGGGACGATCTGGGCCGCGCCTGGTACAAGGCGGGCAAGCTGGACCGGCGAACCAACACGTTCCACGATTTCGTCGATGTGGCGAAGGGACTGGTGGAGCGCGGCTATACCCAGGCGGGCAGGATCGCCATTTCGGGCGGTTCGGCGGGCGGCGAGCTGATGGGTGCGGTCATCAATTCCGATCCGCAGCTATGGGGCGCGGTGGTGGCGCATGTGCCGTTCGTCGATGTGCTCAACACCATGCTCGATGCCTCGCTCCCCCTGACGCCGGGCGAATGGCCCGAATGGGGCAACCCGATCGAGGATAAGGCGGCGTTCGAACTGATCCGTTCCTACAGCCCGTATGACAACGTGCGGGTGCAGGCTTATCCGCCGCTGCTGGTCACGGCGGGCCTCAACGATCCGCGCGTGACCTATTGGGAACCGGCCAAATGGGTCGCCCGGCTGCGCGAGATGAAGACCGACGGGAACGAACTGCTGCTCAAGACCAATATGGGCGCGGGCCACGGCGGCAAGTCGGGCCGGTTCGAAAGCCTGAAGGAAACGGCGGAAGAATTCGCCTTCATCCTGTGGCAACTGGGAATCGCGGAGTGAGCGAAATCTACACCCGCACCTTCACCGCCGGGCCGGAGCATATCGATGGTAACGGGCATGTGAACAACGCGGTGTGGGTGCAATGGGTGCAGGATACCGGCACCGCCCACTGGGAAGCGCGCGCCCGGCCGGAGGACAAGGCCGCTTATCTGTGGTTCGTCACCCGGCATGAAATCGATTATCGCGGCAATATCGGCGCGGGCGAAACCGTCACCGCGCGGACCTGGATTCCCGGCCCGCCGCAGGGTGCGCGTTTCGTGCGCGAAGTGGAATTCGTCAGTCCGGCGGGCAAGACAATCGTCGCCGCGCGCTCTGTCTGGGCGATGATCGACAAGGCAAGTGGCCGCCCCACCCGGATTCCGCCCGAAGTGGCAGGGCCGTTTCTGGCCTGAACGGTTGGGATGGCCCTGGGCTACCCGGCCAGCGCCTGCTCCACCGGTAGCAGGTCATAACCCAGTTCTTCCGCCACCGCGGGATAAGTCACCCGGCCTGCGCAGACGTTGAGCCCGGCGGCAAGGTGGGGATCGCGGCGCAGGGCGTCTTTCCAGCCCAGATCGGCGATGCGCAGGGCATGGGGCAGCGTGACGTTGTTCAGCGCATAGGTGGAGGTGCGGGCCACCGCGCCGGGCATATTGGCGACGCAGTAGTGGACGATGCCATCGACTACGAACGTCGGGTCCTGATGCGTGGTCGGATGACTGGTTTCGAAGCAGCCGCCCTGATCGATGGCGACATCGACCAGCACCGCGCCGCGCTTCATGCACGCCAGCATATCGCGGGTGACGAGCTTGGGCGCGGCGGCGCCCGGCACCAGCACCGCGCCGATCACGAGATCCGCCTCGCACACGCTTTCGGCCAGATTGGCCTTGTTGGAAAACCGGGTCTTGGCGCGGCTTTCGAAATGGATGCCCAGGCGTTCCAACACTTCGGGATCGCGGTCGAGAACGGTGACATCCGCTCCCAGCCCCACCGCCATCTGCGCCGCGTTGAAGCCCACGGTGCCGCCGCCGATCACCGCGACCTTGCCCGGCATCACCCCCGGCACTCCGCCCAGAAGAACGCCGCGCCCGCCATGGACCTTTTCCAGCGCCGTTGCGCCTGCCTGGATCGCCATGCGCCCGGCGACCTGGCTCATGGGTTTCAGCAGCGGCAGCGAATGGCCCGGCCCGGTGACGGTTTCATAGGCAATGGCGACGACACCCGATTTGACGAGATCGGCGGTTTGCTCGGGATCGGGAGCGAGGTGGAGATATGTGTAGAGAATCTGCCCGGGGCGGAGCATGGCGCGCTCCGCCGCTTGCGGTTCCTTGACTTTCACGATCATCTCGCACTTGGCGAAAATCTCCGGCGTGGCATGGATCGTGCAGCCCGCGGCATTGTAATCGTCATCGCTGGCGCCGATGCCGAGGCCCGCGCCGCTTTCGATCCACACATCGTGCCCATGCGCGACCAGTTCATGCGCGCTTTCCGGCGTCAGCCCGACGCGGTATTCGTGGTTCTTGATTTCCTTGGGGCAACCGACGCGCATTCATAGTCTCCCAATCGGAGGAGGGGTGAGACGGTAAGGAAGCGCTCCATGCGGTAAAGCGTTCCCGCCCGCCGCCGCTGCGGAATCAGAGCGGATTGCCGTCCTTGTCGCGGTAGATATCGCGCCGGCCGACGTGGTTGGCCGGGCCGACGAAGCCATCGCCTTCCATCCGTTCCACCCATTTGGCGGCGGTGTTGTAACCGACGCCCAATTGCCGTTGCAGCCAGCTTGCCGATGCCTTCTGGCTTTCGAACACGATCTGGCAGGCTTGGCGGTATTTGCGTTCGGCCGGATCGTCGCTCGCGGTCAGTTCGTCGTCGAAGCCGAAGCCGCCGTCTTCCGGTTCCTCGGTGACCGAATCGATATAGACCGGGCTGCCCTGCGCGCGCCAGTGATCGGCCACGCGTTCCACTTCCTCGTCCGCCACGAACGGGCCGTGCACGCGCACCAGCGCGCCGGTGTTGGGCTTGTAGAGCATGTCGCCCTTGCCCAGCAGTTGCTCTGCGCCCTGTTCGCCCAGAATGGTGCGGCTGTCGATGCGGCTGGTGACCTTGAAGCTGATGCGGGTGGGCAGGTTGGCCTTGATGACGCCGGTGATGACGTCGACCGAGGGGCGCTGCGTCGCCATGATGAGGTGGATGCCCGCCGCGCGGCTTTTCTGCGACAGGCGCTGGATCAGGACTTCGATTTCCTTGCCCACCGTCACCATCAGGTCGGCCAGTTCGTCCACGATCAGGACGATCTGGGGCAGCACTTCGTAATCGAGCTGTTCTTCCTCGAACAGTTCCTCGCCCGTATCGGGATCGAACCCGATCTGCACCCGGCGGCCCAGCGGCTTGCCCTTGGCGGCGGCGCTGCGGACGCGTTCGTTGAAGCCCGACAGATTGCGCGCGCCGACGCTGGACATCATGCGATAGCGCCGCTCCATCTCCTCTACCGCCCATTTCAGGGCGCGGATCGCCTTGGCGGGCTCCGTCACCACGGGGGAGAGGAGGTGCGGGATGTCGTCGTAGCTTTTGAGTTCCAGCACTTTGGGATCGATCAGGATCATGCGGCATTCGGCTGGCGTCAGGCGGTAGAGCAGCGACAGCAGAATGGCGTTGAGCCCGACCGACTTGCCCGAACCGGTGGTGCCCGCGACGAGCAGGTGCGGCATCGCGGCCAGATCGGCCACCACCGGTTCGCCCGCGATATCCTTGCCCAGAATGATCGGCAGCATGCCCTTGTGATGGGCGAAGGCTTCGCAGGCGGCCAGTTCCTTGAGCGACACCATCTGCCGGTCGGCATTGGGCAATTCGATGCCCATCACCGTCTTGCCGGGGATGGAGGACACGCGGGCGGAAATCGCGCTCATATTCCGGGCAATATCTTCGGCCAGGCCGATCACGCGGCTGGCCTTGATGCCGGGGGCCGGTTCCAGTTCGTACATGGTGACGACGGGGCCGGTGCGCACCGCCGTGATCTCCCCCTTGACGTTGAAATCGTCAAGCACGGTTTCGAGCAGGCGCGCGTTGCGTTCCAGCGCCATTTTGTCGATCTTGGGCGCGGTGGTTTCGGGGGCATCGTCCAGCAGGTCGAGACTGGGCAGTTCGTGACCGTCGAACAGGTCTTTCTGCTGGGCGGTGGCGCTGGCGATCCGGGCGGGTTTGGGCGGGCTGCTGGGGTCGGTGATTTCCGGCGCGGGGCGCGGCGGGGCATTCTCCACCATGGGCGCGGGGCGTTCGGATTGCGGCTTGTCCTTGCGCTTGGGCCGGAAGGGGACATTTTCCGCTTCCGGGTCCGCTTCGTGATCGGTGGGCGCGCGGCGCGGGAGATAGCGCAGCAGGTGCGGCAAGGTCAGCAGTTGTGCCCAGTCGAACGCGAAGACGCGGCCCGCCAGCACCAGCCCGCCGCCAAGGCAACCCAGCGCCAGCACCAGAATGGCCCAGCCTTGCGCTGCATCGGGCAGGCGCGCGGCCAGGGCATGGATTGCGGCGGCGCCCAGCAGGCCGGTGACCCCGCCTGTGGAAGCCGGCAGCGAACCGCCCGGCCCGTTGAAGGCGAGCGCCAGAACGGTGGACAGCAGCGCCATCGCCGCCAGCAGCATGACGACCGTACGCCACCAACGCATGCCGTGAGGCGTTTCCTCGTCATCGGCATCGCGCCACAGCTTGCGCGCAAAGGCATAGAGCAGCGGCAGCAACAGCACCGAAACCAGCCCGAACAGGAACAGCGCCCGTTCCGCCGCCCAGGCCCCGGAATAGCCCATCCAGTTGGCCACTTGCTCTCCCGCCGCGGTGGAGGCGGAAGGGTCCGTCTGCCGATAGCTCGCCAGAGCCAGCGCGAGGAAAATCATCCCGGCAAACAGCAGGAGCGCGCCGCCCATCTGGCACGCGCGGCGCAGCGAGCGGCGAAAGGCCGCGCGCCAATCGAGCGCAGGCACGATGCTCAGTGCGCGTGATGCCATGATCTTCCCCTAAGTCCTTGGCTGCGTATCATGCGCCGAGGGGTGACTCCTCGTCAAGAATCCTTGGGATTCCCGGCCGTCGATTGGTTTACGAAAGCCCGTCTATAGCGGCCCAGCGCGGCCATGCCAGACGCTTTGCGGTGAGCCGGTTCATTCCGCCGAGGGCAATCACCGGCATGCGGGCCTGCCGGGCGAGCAAGCGGAAGCGCAGCGGCCCGAGCGCGGGCACGCCCGGGTGGGAACGCGTGGGAAACGCGGGCGAAAGCATCACCGCATCGGCCCGGGCAAGGCGGGCGGCCCCCAGTTCGGCGAGATCGTGTGCGGTGGCGATCCGCAGCAGGCCGCCGATCCGGCACGGCCCCGGATCGGTGCCGTATGTGCCATCGGCTCCGACGATGGCGGCTTCGCGTGCGCTGCCCGCCAGAATGACCGTATGGCCATGCTTGCGGGCCACGCGCGCCAGGCTTCGCCAGCGTGCATACCGCTCGTCCGGCGGCAGGTGGTAATGGCGGAAGACGAAGCCTGAACCGCGTGGCAGGCGGCGCAGGGCATGGGTTAGCATGGCATCGTTGCGCGCGTCGCTGATCAGCCACAGGTGCGGCAATGCCCGCGGTTGCAGGCATGAGCGTTTCCGGTGTCGCCGTTTCAGGGTCTGGCGCTTGCGCATGGCGACGTTATAGCGGCCTCCCATGGAAAACGCAGCCACCCCGCTTACCGATATTCGCGCCCGTATCGCACAGGCCGCGCAGATTGCCGGGCGCAAGCCCGAGGACATCGCACTTGTCGCCATCAGCAAGACGCATCCGGCGGATATGATCGCCCCGCTGATCGCGCAGGGGCAGAAGATATTCGGTGAAAACCGGGTGCAGGAAGCGGAGGCCAAATGGCCTGCCCTGCGCGAACGGCATGGCGATATCGCGCTGCATCTGGTGGGCCAGCTCCAATCGAACAAGGCGGACGACGCGGTGGCATTGTTCGATTGCATCCATTCGCTGGACCGTCCCTCGCTCGTCACCGCGCTGGCCCGGGCGATGGACAAGGCGGGGCGGCAGGTGCCGTGTTTCGTGCAGGTCAACATCGGCGCCGAAGACCAGAAAGGCGGCTGCGCGATTGCCGATCTGCCTGCCTTGCTGGCCGAAGCGCGCGGCGCGGAGATTCCGCTGATCGGCCTGATGTGCGTGCCGCCCGCCGATATCGAACCGGCGCCGTTCTTCGCCTTCCTCGACAAGCTGGCGGCCGACAACGGCCTTGCCGGGCGCAGCATGGGGATGAGCGGCGATTTCGAAACCGCGATCATGCTGGGGGCGACCCATATCCGCGTCGGCAGCGCCTTGTTCGGCGCGCGGTAAGGCCGTGAAGCCATGAGAGAGCGGGCCGGGCCGCAGGGCAGGCCCGGGTTCCGCTAGATCGTATATTCCTGCACGGCGGCGGGCTTGGCATCGCCGGGCTGTTCGACCGCATTGGCCGCCACCAGCAGCTTTTCCTCGATCGCGCCCAGACGGTCCGTCCGGTCAACCTTGTGGCCGAACAGGTCGGTCACGTAGAACGTATCGGCCGCGCGTTCGCCGTAAGTGGCGATATGCGCCGAATGGACCACCAGTTGCGCTTCGAACAGCGCGCGGGCGAGGCGGTTGAGCAGCGCGGGCCGGTCCCGCGCGTTGACTTCGATCACGGTGAAGCGGTTCGATGCCCGGTTATCGAACAGGACCTGCGGGCTGACGCTGAACGCTTCCGAACGGATGCGGGGCGATGGGCGGCGGGCAAGCTGCGGCACCAGTTCCACGCGGTTGGCCAGCGCGTCGGCGATGGATTTCTTCAGCCGCGCAAGCTGGTCGTCTTCCATGAACGGGCGCCCCAGCGGGTCCTGAATCAGGAAATTGTCCACCGCCTTGCCATTGCGCGCGGTGTGGATGTGGGCATCGATGATGTTGCCCCCGGCCAGATGGATGCCCCCCGCGATACGGTAGAACAGCCCGGCATGATCGGGTGAAATGACGCTGACCAGCGTCGCCCCGCGCGCCGGGTAGTATTCGCAGTGGATCGACAGTGGATCGTCCACTTCCTGCGCGGTGTGGAATTGCCGCAGGTTGAGCGCGATGATGTCTTCCGGTTCCGCGACCCAATAGGCATCCGAAAGCAGCGCGCCGACGCTGTCGACCAGTTCGGCCCGATCGGCGAGCAGCGCGGCGACGGCGGCTTTCTTGCCGTTGATCCGTTCCTTGCGGCCGAATTGCTTGTGGCCGAGGCGCAATTGCTCCTCCGCCGCTTGATAGAGATCGCCGATCAACTGGCGTTTCCAGCTATTCCAGGTGCCGGGGCCGACCGCGCGGATATCGACCACGGTCAGCATCATCAATTGGCGCAGGCGGTCCAGCCCCTGCACCTGGGTCACGAAATCGGCAATCGTCTTGGGATCGGCGAGATCGCGCTTGAAAGCGGTCGCGCTCATCAGCAGATGCTGGAGGACCAGCCAACTGACCAGTTCGGTCTCGTGCTCGCTGAGGCCGAAACGCGGCCCCAGCTTGCGGGCGATTTCCGCGCCCAGCACCGAATGATCCCCGCCGCGCCCCTTGGCGATATCGTGCAGCAGCACGGCGACATATGTCACCCTGCGCGATGCGACCTGATGGATCGCCTCGCAGGCCAGCGGGTGATCCTCGCGCAGTTCGCCCCGTTCGATGCGCGAGAGGAGGCCGATGGCGTGGATCGTATGTTCGTCCACCGTGTAGTGGTGGTACATGTCGAACTGCATCTGCGCGTTGACGCGGCCGAAATCGGGAACGAAGCGGCCCAGCACTTCCGCCTCGTTCATCCAGCGCAGCACCGTTTCCGGATTGTTGTGCCCGGTCAGCACGTCGAGGAAGAAGGCGTTGGCGCGCGGATCGCGCCGCACTCTGGCGTCAATCAGCTTCACGTCGCGCGTGGCCATGCGCATCGTTTCGGCATGGATTTCGAGTCCTTCCGCCTCCGCTATGGCGAAAATCTCGATCAGCCGCACCGGATCGGCTTCGAACCAGTCGTCCGCGGGCGCGCGCAGTTTGCCACCGAAGACGGTGTAGCCTTTCAGCTTGCGCGGGCGGGCGCGGAAACCGGCCAGAATGCCGCGCGGGGTCTTGGCGGCGAACTGTTCGTCGAGCTGGGCGAGGAACATCGCGGTGAGATTGCCGACGCGCTTCGCCTGCAGGAAGAAGAACTGCATGAAGCGTTCCACCGCGCTCTTGCCCGGACGGTCGGCGAAATTCATCCGGCGGGCGACTTCGCGCTGGAGGTCGAACGTCAGCCGGTCCTCTTCACGCCCGGTAATGGTGTGGAGATGGCACCGCACCGCCCAGAAGAAGTTTTCCGCCCGGCGGAAGGCGCGGTATTCATGCCGTGTCAGCAGGCCGACATCCACCAGTTCGGCGGGGGTGCGCACCTTGTAGATATATTTGCCGATCCAGTAGAGCGTGTGCAGATCGCGCAGGCCGCCCTTGCCTTCCTTCACATTGGGTTCGACGACATAGCGGCTGTCGCCCAGCCGCTTGTGCCGGGCATCGCGCTCGGCCAGCTTTTCGCTGACGAATTGCCGCTCCGTCCCCGCCACGACTTCGGCGAAGAAGCGGCGGCTCGCCTCTTCGTAAAGCGGCTGATCGCCCCAGACATAGCGCCCTTCGAGCATCGCAGTGCGGATGGTGAGATCGGCTTTCGCCATGCGCACCATATCGTCCAGCGAACGGCTGGAATGGCCCACGGTCAGGCCCAGGTCCCACAGGAAATAGAGGATCGCCTCGATCACCTGTTCGCACCACGCGGTTTGCTTGCCCGGCGTCAGGAAGGCGATATCGACGTCGGAATGGGGGGCCATTTCCCCGCGCCCATATCCGCCCACTGCCATGATCGCGAGCCGTTCGCCGGTGGAGCGGTTGGCCGTGGGATAGACATCGGCCACCACATGATCGTGGATCACCCGCACCAACTGGTCGATCAGGAACGCCTGCGCTTCGGCGCAATCGTGGCCGTTGGTAGGCTTTTCGGCGAGCCGCCGGGCGATTTCCTCGCGGCCCTGGGCCAGCGCTTCGCGCAGGATCGCCAGCACGCGGGGGCGCACCGAGCCATCGTCCGCAGCCACCATCTCGGCGATCGTATCGCCCAGCGCGCGCCGGTCGATCACTGCACGCTGATTGGGAATCCGCAGGATGCTCACACCTGTTCCTTGCACAATATGCGGCGGCACAGCGCCGGCCGGGCTCTGTCCGCCAAGATAGGGCCGGCTGCCGGTCGTCGCAACGCGCAGGGAATGGGCTTTCTCCCGCTGCCAGCCTATGCCAATAGCTGCATCACAGGATTCACGCTCTAGGGGGTTCCCCGCTTGCTGTCACTATTGGCCGAAGCCGCAAATCATGCGCCGTTGATGTGGGAAGATCTGGGCCTGCGCCCGGGCATCGATCTCGGTTTCTTCACGCTGCGCTACTATTCGCTGGCCTATCTCGCGGGCATTCTGCTGGGGTATTGGCACCTCAGCCGCATGATCAAGGCCCCCGGCGCGCCCATGGCGCAGCGCCATGTCGACGATCTGTTCTTCTACTGCACGATGGGGATCATCATTGGGGGGCGTCTGGGCTATGCCACGTTCTACCAGCCTGCCTTGTGGGCTCACCCTTCGGAACTGGTGAAGCTGTGGCAGGGCGGGATGAGCTTTCACGGCGGGCTGATTGGTGTCCTCCTGGCGATGATCTGGGTCAGTTGGCGCGGCGGACTGAACTTCCTGCGCGTGGCGGATTATATTTCGGTCAACGTGCCGTTCGGGATGATGTTCGGGCGGATCGCCAACTTCATCAACGGCGAATTGTGGGGCCGTCCGGGGGATGTGCCCTGGGCCATGGTGTTCCCCGGCGCAGGCCCACTGCCGCGCCATCCTTCCCAGCTTTACGAAGCGGGGCTGGAAGGCGCGTTGATGATGGTCATCATGCTGACCCTGTTCTGGAAGACGCGGGCGCGCTGGCGGCCTGCGCTGCTGGTCGGCGTCTTCACCGCCGGGATCGGGGTGTGCCGTTTCTTCGTCGAATTCTTCCGCGAACCCGATGCCCAGCTTGAAGAATTCGCGCTGCGCACCGGCCTGTCGATGGGGCAATGGCTGTCCGTTCCGCTGATCCTTCTCGGGCTGGTCCTGCTGGCCTGGGCGCTGACCCGTCCGCCGCTCGGCGCGACTCCGGAGTTCAAGGACACCGCCGGGCAGGCATGAACGGGAAAGCCGAAAGGCCCACGCTGGCGGCGGCTTTCCGCCGCCTGATCGCCCATACCGGTCCGATCAGCGTGATGCATTACATGGGTGAAGCGAACGCCCACTATTATGCCGCGCGCGATCCGCTGGGGGCGGCGGGCGATTTCGTCACCGCGCCGGAAATCAGCCAGATGTTCGGCGAACTGATCGGGCTGTGGCTGGCGGATATCTGGCTGCGTGCGGGGCAGGTGCAGCCCGTGCACTTTGTCGAACTGGGGCCGGGGCGCGGCACGCTGGCGCGCGATGCCTTGCGCGCGGCGGGGCGGTTCGGCTTCGCGCCGCAGGTTCATCTGGTGGAAGCGTCCCCCGCCTTGCGCGCGGTGCAGGCCGCGGCGGTGCCGGGCGCCATCTGGCATGACGATCTTTCCACCGTGCCGGACAAGGGTGCGATCCTCCTCGTCGCCAACGAATTTCTCGATGCCCTGCCCGTGCGGCAAATGGTGCGGACGGCGGACGGCTGGCGCGAACGGATGGTGGGTGTGGATGGCGATGCCTTCGTCCCCGTGGCCGGTGGGCGACCGATGGATGCCGCCGTGCCGGAAGAACGCCGCGATGCGCCCGAAGGCACGATCATCGAAACCTGCCCCGGCGCGGCCGCGGTCGTAGATGAGGCCGCGCGGCGGCTGGCGGCGCAGGGCGGCGCGGCGCTGTTCATCGATTACGGGTATGACCGGGTGCAATACGGCTCCACCCTGCAAGCGGTGCGCGCGCATGCCCGGGTCGATCCCTTTGCTGATCCCGGCACGGCGGACCTGACCGCGCTGGTCGATTTCGAAACCATGGCCGGAATTGCCGCCATGCAGGGCGCGCGCGTGCTGGGCGCGGTGGGGCAAGGGGCGTGGCTGCAGGCGATGGGGATCGATGCGCGCACGGAAGCGCTGTGCCGTTCCGCGCCCGAACATGCCGCACTGATCCGCTCCGCGCGCGAACGGCTCGTGGCCCCGGCGCAGATGGGCACGCTGTTCAAGGTCATGGGCCTTGCCGCGCCCGGCTGGCCCGATGGCGCGGGGTTCGCCTGACCCTTTTCGCCAGCGGCCCCGCTATACGTCGAGATTGGCGACGTTGAGCGCGTTTTCCTGAATGAAGTCGCGGCGCGGTTCGACCACGTCGCCCATCAGGCGGGTGAAGATTTCGTCCGTCACATCGGCGTCTTCCACCTTGACCTGCAACAGCACGCGGTTGTCCGGGTCGAGCGTGGTTTCCCACAATTGCTCGGAATTCATTTCGCCAAGGCCCTTGTAGCGGGAAATCGACAGGCCCTTGCGCCCATTGGCGAGCACGGCATCGAGCAGGGCGCTGGGCCGGGTGATCGCGCCGCCGCTGGCTACCGGGCGGGCGGTGGGGGTTTCGCTTTCGCCGTCGTCCGCCGCAGCGGGGGCTTCGGCTTCCACGGCATCTTCTACTGCCCCGCTACCGCGCACGAGATAGGCAGGCGTGGCATAGACATCGGCCTGTTCACCGGCGAGCCGGGCCAGCTTGCGCGCTTCCGCGCTGGTGAGGAAGCTGGCTTCGATCACGTGATGATCGGTCACGCCGCGCCACAACCGTTCGATCCGGATCGCGCCGTCTTCACCCAGCGCCGCCGTCCACCGGGCTTCGCGGTCGCTCATTTCCAGATGCGCAGCCGTACGGGTCAGCGCAGCCTGCCGCGCATTGGCGGCAAGGTCGGGATTGAGCGCCCCGGTGAGCGCCAGCACTTCGATGATTTCGGGATTGTAGCGGCGTGGGATGAAGCCCATCAGGCTGCGCACGCGCATCGCATGCTCCACCAGCCCGTTCAGTTCGGCCCCCGCCCGGGCGCCACCGGCGCTTTCCAGCACCCGCCCGTTGAGGCCCGCTTCCACGAGATAGCGGTCAAGCGCGGCGTTGTCTTTCAAATAGACTTCGCTGCGGCCCTTGGCCACCTTGTAAAGCGGCGGCTGGGCGATGAACAGGTGTCCGGCCCGGATGATATCGGGCATCTGCCGGTGGAAGAACGTCAGCAGCAGCGTGCGGATATGCGCGCCGTCCACGTCGGCGTCGGTCATGATGACGATCTTGTGATAACGCAGCTTGTCGAGCGTGAACTCGTCGCGGATGCCGGTGCCCATCGCCTGAATCAGGGTGCCGACTTCCTTGGAGCCGATGATCCGGTCGAACCGCGCGCGCTCGACGTTGAGAATCTTGCCCTTGAGTGGCAGGATCGCCTGGAAATGCCGGTCGCGGCCCTGCTTGGCGGAGCCGCCCGCGGACTCGCCTTCGACCAGGAACAGTTCGGACTTGGCCGGATCGCGCTCCTGGCAGTCCGCCAGCTTGCCGGGGAGCGAGGCAATATCCATCACCCCCTTGCGGCGGGTCAGTTCGCGGGCGCGGCGGGCCGCTTCGCGCGCGGCGGCGGCATCGATGATCTTGCCCACCACCGCTTTGGCGTTGGCGGGGTTTTCTTCCAGCCATTCGCTCAGCCGGTCGGCCATCAGGCTTTCCAGCGGCTGGCGCACTTCGGAGGAAACCAGCTTGTCCTTCGTCTGGCTGGAGAATTTGGGATCGGGCAGCTTGACCGAAACGATCGCGGTCAGCCCTTCGCGCATGTCATCGCCGGTGAGGCTGACTTTCTCTTTCTTGAGCAGGCCCGATTTTTCGGCATAGCCGTTCAGCGTGCGGGTCAGCGCGGCGCGGAACGCGGCCAGATGCGTGCCGCCATCGCGCTGCGGGATGTTGTTGGTGAAGCACAGCACGTTTTCGTAGTAGGAATCGTTCCATTCCAGTGCCACTTCGATGCCGATCCCGTCGCGCTCCGAACTGATCGCAATCGGTTCGGGCAGCAGCGGTTGCTTGTTGCGGTCGAGATACTGGACGAATGCGGCGATCCCGCCTTCGTAGAACAGGTTGTGTTCCTTCGCTTCCTCCCCGCGCTTGTCACGCAGGAGGATGTGTACGCCCGAATTGAGGAACGCCAGTTCGCGGTAGCGGTGTTCCAGCTTTTCGAAATCGAATTCGGTGACGTTCTTGAAGGTGTCGGTGCTGGCGAGGAAGGTGACGCGGGTGCCTTTCTTGTCTGCCCCATTCGTATCCTTCGGCGCATCGCCCACCACTTTGAGCGGGGCTTCCGCATCGCCGTGACGGAAGCGCATCCAGTGCTCTTCCCCATCGCGCCAGATGGTCAGTTCCAGCCATTCGGACAGTGCGTTCACCACCGAGACGCCCACACCGTGGAGACCGCCCGAAACCTTGTAGGCGTTGTCGTCGGATGTGTTCTCGAACTTCCCGCCCGCGTGGAGCTGGGTCATGATCACTTCGGCGGCGGAAACGCCTTCTTCCGGGTGGATGCCGGTGGGGATGCCGCGCCCGTTATCCTCGACCGAGACGGAGCCATCGGGATTGAGTTCGATCAGAACCAGATCGCAATGCCCGGCCAGCGCTTCGTCGATGGCGTTGTCGGACACTTCGAACACCATATGGTGCAGGCCGGAGCCATCGTCGGTGTCGCCGATGTACATGCCGGGGCGCTTGCGCACGGCATCGAGGCCTTTGAGGACCTTGATCGATTCCGCGCCATAACCGTTGGTGTTCTTGCCGGTGTTCTGACCGGCGTGATCGGGTGTATCTGCCATGCCGATGATATAGGCACTTCGCCGCTTTTTAGAAAGCGTTGTGACCAGCGATCCACAGCCTAAATGCGTGCAAGCGGGCGGAAAAAGGGCCGGAGCGGAGGGAAACGGGCCGGATCGGTGATCCGCTAGGAAAAACGGCCGCTCTCCGGTGGGGAGAACGGCCGTCAGCCTTTGGGATCTGGCATGGTCTCTGCCTGGATAAGAGGGTCCGTTCAGATCAGGGTCGCGGTGAACAGCACACCGCTGGTCGACGCTGCCACCAGGATGGGCAGAACGAACGAAGCGAGTTGGCGCATGGTATTCTCCATTTCGGCATTCATAAAGCTTCGGTGCGGAATGCCCGAAGCGCTGAACGGCATCTGGGCGTGAGGGGGTTGTTTCGCAATCGCAAAAAACTCGCCTCGCGTTGCGTATTTTGCAAGTGTACTTACAACTGCCTATTAAAAATGGATTTTATTTGTGAGTGGGCGGGCTGAAGTCATCCCTCTTGCATGTTGCGATGCAGCGAATTTTGCACTGCGCCATGAGGTTTGCTTGCTTCCTCGTCCTGCCAGCGGCGCAGGAAGCTTGTGCCGCTGCGGTACTTCGTGGCAGCTTCGTTCCCGTAGCTGCGAGAGGTGTCGATGAAGCGCAAACTCTATCAAGACCTGCTGGAGCCGCTGGAGGAAGAACTGGTCGCCATGGCCCGCTGGGCGAGCGCCGGGGGCGAACGAATCTGCATCCTGTTCGAAGGGCGCGATACGGCGGGCAAGGGCGGGGCGATCCAGGCGGTTTCCCACCCGCTCAATCCCCGCCAATGCCACGTTGCCGCGCTGTCCAAACCGAGCGAGCAGGAACAGGGGCAATGGTATTTCCAGCGCTACGTCTCCCATTTGCCCACGGCGGGCGAGATCGTCCTGTTCGACCGTAGCTGGTACAACCGCGCGGGCGTGGAAAAGGTCATGGGCTTTGCCAGCGATGCGCAAGTGGCGGCATTCCTGCGCGCGGTGCCGATCTTCGAGAAGATGCTGGTCGACGATGGCGTCCGCCTGTTCAAATACTGGCTGAGCTGTTCGCAGGAAAAGCAGGAGGAACGCTTCGCCGAGCGGCTGAACGATCCGCTCAAGCGCTGGAAACTCTCCCCCATCGATGCCGCCGCGCGCACGAAATACGCCGATTATACCGCCGCGCGGGAAGAGATGTTCGCCGCCACGCACACCGCCTGGGCGCCATGGACGGTGGTCGATTTCGACGATCAGAAGCGCGGGCGGCTGACGCTGATCCGCGATCTGCTCAATCGCCTGCCGGACACGAAAGTGGCTGAAGAGCCTGTCGCATGGCCTCCGCTCAAGGGAAAGCCATTGACCGAAGCCTTCGGCCTGTTGTCGCCGATTGCCCCCTATCCCGTGCCGGAAGGCGGCGAGGAATAACGCGAAATGCGGCCTTCGCCACCTCTCTGCGCGCGCCGGACGGCCGTTCCGGAGTAGGGGTTTCGTTGTTTCCCCGCATCGGTTAGGCTGCTGTTCTTCCTGGGGGAACAGAAAGGCAAAGCGTATGGCAGAGTTCGACGATCAGGGGCGCCCGGTCCCGCCGCAGAGCGAACCCGTGAGCCAGGGGCAGCCACGGCCGCCCGTTGCGGCAAGCAGCTTCGATTTCAACCAGCCGACGATTGTCAGCCTGCTCTATCTCGCCTCCTGCGTGCTGGGCGTTACCGGCATTATCGGGCTGGTGCTGGCCTATGTCTGGAGGGGCGAGCCGCATGAAGGGTGGGAAGACAGCCACTACACTTATCTGATCCGCACGTTCTGGATCGGCTTGCTCGGCTTTGCGGTCGGCGCGGTGCTGTCGATTGTTCTGATCGGCATTTTCCTGATTATCGCCGTGGGTATCTGGGTGCTGGTGCGCAGCGTGCTGAGCCTGCTCAAGGCGCAAAAGCACGAGCCGATGCCCGATCCGACGACCTGGCTGCTCTGACTCCTGGTTCCGCGCACCGGGGCTATTTCCCGCCCGGCGCTCGGTTCGTCGCATGGGAAAGGCGGCGGCTGGTGCCGGTCCTGCCGCGTGCCCGCCCGGTCGCAGCGGGCACGCCATCGCGATATGGGCAGGTTAGGGTCCCCTTCGCAAAGTATGGAGAAGGATGACCCTATGCGAAAGATTGCAATGCCGATCGTGGGCCGGGCGTTTGCCCCTGTTCTGGGTGCAGCGGCTTTGTTGGTGCTGGGCGCTGCCCCGCTCGCGGCGCAGGAGGCCGGTCCGCTGTCCTCGCCCCCTGCGGAGACGGATACCACGGCTGGCGCCCCTGCCGCCGATCCCGCCCCGCAGAGCAGCGCAAGCAGCGACGCCGCGCAGGCACCCATGAGCAAGAGCCGCAAGGGCGGCCATGGCAAGCACCATGCGGGCAGCCATACCCCCGATTCGGGAAGCGGCACGGAATAAACCGCTCCGCGGTGAGAGTGAGCGCGGTGCCGGAGGCCCCTACTCTCCGGGGCCGCGCTTGCTATTTAACGCTGTGCGGGATGGGCGGTGGAAAGCGCCCATGGATCGGTTTGCTTGTGCTTTTCCGCCGGTTGGGCGGTGGGCTTGGCCTTCGGTGCATCCTGATCGGCTTTCGGCACCGAGCAATAAGCGGTGAGCAGGATACCGGCCGCCCACAACAGCGCATTCCAGCGGCTGGCAAAAACAGTGTTGAGGCGCGGCCCGAACATGGTGCGATGATCGCACGGCACGGGTTAAGAGAATGTGGATGAATGGCGCCGCCCCTGCCTTCCGCTGTGTCGGGCGCTGCATTGCTTTGGTAGTGGGGGCCGATGGGCAGACCGACACGCTTCGATCCACGGCGGCGGCGCAAATGGACGCGGGCCGTGGACTATCGCCCCCGCGCCGCGCGCCGCGTCTATCCGCCGCGCAAGCGGCCCTGGCGGCAGGCTTTGGCCCATGCCCGTCCGATTGTCCTGCTGATCGTGATGCTGATGCTGGGCACTGTCCTGGGCGATGGCGGCGCGTTCGAACCGCCCGCATTCCTCCAGACCGAGCCGGAACCGGTTGCCGGGCAGTTCACCCGCTGCGGGCCGGGGCGCGGGACATATTGCGTGATCGACGGCGACACCTTCAAGCTGGGTGAGCGCAAGGTGCGCGTGGTCGGGATCGACACTGCTGAAGTCCATGCCCGCTGCCCCGCCGAAGCGGTGCTGGCTGAACGCTCCACCGCCGCGCTGCAAGGCTGGCTCAATCGCGGCCCGTTCCAGATGACCGCCCGCCTGGACGAGCCGACCGACCGCTATGGCCGCGACTTGCGCATCGTGAAGCGCATCGGCCCCGATGGCAGCGAGGATCGCCTGGCGGGCTTCATGCAGGCCGAAGGCGGTGCGCGCAGTTATCTCGGCGGCTATCGCGGCGGGTGGTGTTGAAGGCGGAGTAGTC
This sequence comes from uncultured Caenibius sp., assembly GCA_964466155.1. Lineage (GTDB taxonomy): Bacteria > Pseudomonadota > Alphaproteobacteria > Sphingomonadales > Sphingomonadaceae > Caenibius. Next base: position 27,073 of record CAYXMY010000006.1, read on the forward strand.
AGGGGCTTGCGCGGCTGCCTCAATGCGCAAAATATATCCACCCGCACAACGCACCGAGAGCGACAATCTGAAGCCCGGCAATCGTGTGCAGATTGCTTGAAAAAGGTTGCTTTCGCGTCTTGTGGCGAAACAGATGCCGCGCGGCGTAGGCTCCGGGCGTGCCTCCCAGCAGCGCCCAGGTCAGCAGAGTGGATTCGGCAATCCGCCACCGTTGCGCTTCGGCCAGCATCTTGTCGATCCCGAATGCCATGAATGCCGCCAGATTGATGGCAATGGCATAATAGCAAATGTTGAGCGGGCTCAGCAGCGTATCCATGACAATGGCGGCTGTGAAACAATATTCTTAACAAACACTGGAGAGCGCCCCGCCGAACATGTTCTCAGCCGGTTTTACGGGTTTTGGGCCGGGCGCTATTTCACTCCGCCGCCACGGTCTTGCTCATATCGCCGAACATATCCGGTTCGCCGCCTTCTTCGGGCAGGTCCTGTTCGTTGGCGGCGCTGGCTCGGCGGCGCTGGTCGAAGTTGGCCCAGACGTCGTTCCAGTTGCCGCGCGTCGCGGCCTTGGAATATTCGGTGGCGCGCGTTTCGAAGAAATTGGCGTGCTCCACCCCGTTGAGCAGCGGGGTCAGCCACGGCAGCGGGTGTTCCTCGATCATGTAGATGGGCTGGAACCCGAGCTGGCCCAGCCGCCAGTCGGCGATGAAGCGGATGTACTTCTTGATTTCCTTCGCCGTCATCCCCGGCACCGGGCCTGCTTCGAAGGCGAGATCGATGAAGGCGTCTTCCAGCCGCACCGTCTTCTGGCAGCAGTCGATGATGTCTTCCTTCACCGCCTTGGTCAGGCAGTCGCGTTCCTGCACGAAAGCGTGGAACAGGCGGGTGATCCCTTCGCAATGCAGCGATTCATCACGCACCGACCAGCTGACGATCTGGCCCATGCCCTTCATCTTGTTGAAGCGGGGGAAGTTCATCAGCATGGCGAAGCTGGCGAAAAGCTGCAGCCCTTCGGTGAAGCCGCCGAACATGGCGAGCGTGCGGGCGATATCCTCGTCGCTGTCCACGCCGAAAGTCTGCATGTAATCGTGCTTGTCGCGCATTTCCTGGTATTCCAGGAACATGCCGTATTCGCTTTCGGGCATGCCGATGGTGTCGAGCAGGTGCGAATAGGCGGCGATGTGGATCGTCTCCATATTGGAGAACGCGGCCAGCATCATCTTGACCTCGGTCGGCTTGAAGACGCGGCCATATTTGTCGTGATAGCAATCCTGCACTTCCACGTCGGCCTGCGTGAAGAAGCGGAAGATCTGCGTCAGCAGATTGCGTTCGTGATCGGAAAGCTTCTGCGCCCAGTCGCGGCAGTCTTCGCCCAACGGCACTTCTTCCGGCATCCAGTGCACTTGCTGCTGGCGCTTCCAGAATTCGTAAGCCCACGGGTATTCGAAGGGTTTGTAGGTCTTGCGGGCTTCGAGCAACGACATGTTGTGCCTCCGTGGGTGTGGGCCGAACCGCCAATATAGCCGAAAATGCCCCCTGCTGTGAATCCGCAAAAGGTCTTCGCCGGGGAAAAATATATGTGCGAACCGGGCCTGGGGAAGAGGGCGGCCTGTCCATCCGCGCGGGGCGTGCGGCAAGCGCGGGCGCAGTTACCGAAAAGGGGCGGAAAAGCGATCGCTCCCCCACCCCTTCCTCGCTGGAAAAGGTCCATGCTTGATGGCTGGATTGCCCCCCGGATGCAAGCGCCCATTGGGATGGGGCGCATATGCAAAATGATGGGAACCGCTGCGCGGGCGATGCGTTCGGAAGGGTGACGATGGAAGGCCGGTTTCCGATGGCGTTTCCATCGCACCGGATGCGGCAAACGTTTTTCCTTAAACCGCGTCCGCCCGGGCGGAGGACTCCACTCCTCTTCCCGGTGCCGGTGCGGTCCCAATGTCCGTCGGCCGGACATGGGAAGGCCCCGGTCCTCCTGGCGAGGACCGGGGCCTTAACTTTTGCGGCTAAAGCGATTTCAGCGGTTATTTCAATCCGCGATGCCGAGACCGCGCTTCAACGCGCCGGTGCGGGAGGCGTGGAAACGCTGGCCCGCGCCGCTACCGGCGGCAAAGGCTTCGAACCCGTGATAGGCGCCGGGCACGACATAGACTTCGGTCGGCACGCCGGCGGCGATCAGGCGGCTGGCGTAAGCGAGGTCTTCCTCGATGAAGAGGTCGAGCCCGCCGCAGCCGATCCATGCGGGCGGCAGGCCGGTGAGATCTTCCACGCGCGCGGGAACGACGGCGCCCGCCGGAACCGTGTCGCCGCCCGGTTCCGTACCGAGCAGCGCGGTCCAGCCGAACTTGTTGTGCTCCGCTTTCCAGACGAATTCGCCGAGATGCGCGGGGACGGTGCGGCTCGAACTGGTGCGGTCGTCGAGCATCGGGTAAGTCAGCGACTGGAACGCGATGGCCGGGCCGCCGCGGTCGCGCGCGGTGATCGCCAGCATCGCGCTGTGCCCGCCGCCCGCGCTTTCACCGGCTACGGCGATGCGTGCCGGATCGACGCCCAGTTCCTTGCCGCCTTCACCGGCCAGCCACACCAGCGCGGCGTAGTTGTCGGCCACACTGCCCGCGAAAGTGGTTTCCGGGGCCAGACGGTATTCGACCGAAACGAACATGATGCCCGCGGCCATGGCCGCCGCCTGCACGCCCGCGATCATCCCTTCGGCCGAACCGAAGACATAGCCGCCGCCGTGAATGTGCAGCACGGCGGGGCGGCCGGTCGTGCCGGGGGTGGGATCGACGACGAACACTTTCACATCGGGATTGCCATCGACGCCGGGAATCGTCCGTTCCACCGGTTGCGGGAACGGTGCTTCGAGCGGCGGCATCATCGGCTGCGAGCGGACCAGATCGAGCGGAATCTGGGTGAAATCGATATCGGGGAACTGGGCCAGCGCGTCGCGCAGTTCGGGATCGACCATTTCGATGGACATCGGCATTCCTCTGTTGGTGTGAATGGCTGTTGTGAATTTCCGGAGGGCATAAACGAAAAAGGGCCGGTTCGTCACCGGCCCTTTTCAAGAAATGTGCAGTAAGGGGGGCACCGCGCCGCGCGCTTACTGGCAGGAGAGGCATTCCTCGTAATCGGTCTGTTCGCCCGCGCTCAATTCGAACTTCGCGGCTTCGGCGGTGTTGTCGGCTTCCACCCCACCGGCGAACCCGGCGCGCTGCACCGATTTGCTGCGCAGGTAATAGAGCGACTTGATGCCCCGTTCCCACGCCTGGAAGTGCAGCATCATCAGGTCCCACTTGTCGACATCGGCCGGGATGAACAGGTTGAGGCTCTGCGCCTGATCGATGAACGGCGCGCGGTCGGCCGCGAATTCGAGCAGCCAGCGCTGATCGATCTCGAAGCTGGTCTTGTAAACCGCCTTTTCTTCGGGGCTGAGGAAATCGAGATGCTGGACCGAGCCGCCGCGTTCGAGGATCGAGTTCCACACATTGGTGGAATCCTTCGATTTTTCGGCCAGCAGCTTTTCCAGATAGGGGTTCTTCACCACGAAGCTGCCCGAGAGCGTCTTGTGGGTGTAGATGTTCGCCGGGATCGGTTCGATGCAGGCGCTGGTGCCGCCGCAGATGATGCTGATCGACGCGGTGGGGGCGATTGCCATCTTGCACGAGAAGCGTTCCATCACGCCCATTTCCTCGGCATCGGGGCAGGGGCCGCGCTCGTTGGCGAGCAGCATCGAGGCTTCGCCGACCTTGGCATGGATGTGCTTGAACATCTTCATGTTCCAGGCCTTGGCCATCGCGCTTTCGAGAGCGATGCCCTTGAGCTGGAGGAACGAGTGGAAGCCCATCACGCCCAGCCCGACGGAGCGTTCGCGGCTGGCGGAATACTTGGCGCGAGCCATTTCATCGGGCGCGCGGTCGATATAGTCCTGCAGCACATTGTCGAGGAAGCGCATGACATCCTCGATGAACTGCTTGTCGCCCTGCCACTGATCCCAGTTTTCGAGATTGAGCGAGGACAGGCAGCACACCGCCGTGCGATCGTTGCCGAGGTGATCGCGGCCGGTGGGCAGGGTGATTTCCGAACACAGGTTGGACGTGGAAACCTTGAGGCCCAGATCGCGGTGATGCTTAGGCATCGTGCGGTTCACGGTGTCGGAGAAGACGATGTAGGGTTCGCCCGTGGCGAGGCGGGTTTCCACCAGCTTCTGGAACAGCGAACGGGCATCGACCTTGCCGCGCACCGAACCGTCCTTGGGGCTTTTCAATTCGAATTCGGCGCCGTTGCGCACGGCTTCCATGAAGTCGTCGGTCAGCAGCACGCCGTGATGGAGATTGAGCGCCTTGCGGTTGAAATCACCCGAAGGCTTGCGGATTTCGAGGAACTCCTCGATTTCCGGGTGCGACACGTCGAGATAGCACGCGGCGGAACCGCGCCGCAGCGAGCCTTGTGAAATGGCGAGCGTGAGGCTGTCCATCACCCGCACGAAGGGAATGATGCCGCTGGTCTTGCCGTTGAGGCCGACCGGTTCGCCGATGCCGCGCACCTGGCCCCAGTAGGTGCCGATGCCGCCGCCGCGCGAAGCGAGCCAGACGTTTTCGTTCCAGGTGTTGACGATGCCTTCGAGGCTGTCGTCGACCGAGTTCAGGTAGCAGGAAATCGGCAACCCGCGCCCGGTGCCGCCGTTCGACAGCACGGGGGTGGCGGGCATGAACCACAGGCGCGAGATGTAATCGTAGAGGCGCTGCGCATGATCCTGATCGTCGGCGTAGGCATCGGCCACGCGGGCGAAGAGATCCTGATAGCTTTCACCGGGCAGGAGATAGCGGTCGGTCAGCGTTTCCTTGCCGAACGCGGTCAGCAGCGCATCGCGCTCGGGATCGGTTGCGATCGCGAAGCGGCGCGGATTGATGCCCTTGCTGTCCACCGGCTCGCCGGTGGCCTTCATGGCTTCGGCCATCGCGCCCGCCATGGCGGCGCCAGCCTGCGCGGCAAGCTGATCGGCCTGCGTTTCCGCTGGGCCGGTATTCGCCGGATTGCCGTTGGTCATACTGGTGAGCAGATCGTTTGCCATATCCGTATCCAGGCTCATCGCCGCATCGTCCCCAGTCCTGAAATCCATCGCAACCCCCATCCGCAACGCGCGAAGACAAACAATGGCCAGGCCATTTTTGTCTCGATCCGTTCGAATCAGCGGGCAAGTGCCCAGCCTAACAACTTCCGGCCCGCACGAGGGAAAAACTTATCCCCCACTTGTCCCGCCGCTCCGTTTGCCCGAGGGTGCCACCAGCGCCGAAATCGCAGCTTCGCGCCGTTCTCCGTCGCTTGCTGCTGAATCTAGGTCTGGTAGGTCCCCCTGTCATTCGGACCACTATCCATAGTGCCGCAAAGCGAATCTGGTGCAAGAGGATAAATTGGTGTGCGGCTGCGTTATAACAAGGGTGCAATGCAGCGCAGACTCCGCGACGCGTGGACCAAGCTCCACTTGCGGGCTGCGCAAGAGTCGAAATTATTTTTTTGTCCACGGCCATTCGTCCACAGGCGGCGGCCTGTCATCCACGAGAAGGATCTAAGGTGCTCAATATACTGGCGGCCATTGTCTCGGGTCTGATCGTCGGCACGCTCGCACTGTGGCTCTATCCGGCCGATGTCGGGCTGGACTGGGTGCAGACGATCCTGCTCGGCATCGGCGGTTCGCTGCTCGCCGCGCTGGCGAGCGCGCGCAGGGGCGAATGGTTCGGGCGCGGCGGATGCCTGCTGTCGATCGTGGGCGCGATGGTGCTGATATTCCTCGCCCGCTGGCTGGCGGCGCAGGGATAGGCGAAGCGTCCGCCCGCTTTAGGGCACCAGCACCGTATCCACCGGCACCTGATGCGTGGTGGGGTAATCGAGCGTATAGTGCAGCCCCCGGCTTTCATGCCGTTTCAAGGCGCTGCGCACGATCAGTTCGGCGCATTGCAGCAGATTGCGCAGTTCGATCAGATCGGTGCTGACGCGGAAGTGGCCGTAATAGTCGCCCACTTCCTCCTGCAGCATTTTGATCCGGTGGGCCGCGCGTTCCAGCCGCTTGGTGGTGCGCACGATGCCGACATAGTTCCACATGAACCGGCGGATTTCGGTCCAGTTCTGCTTGATGATCACTTCCTCGTCGGAATCGGTGACGCGGCTTTCATCCCATGGGCGCACGGGCGGCGGGGCGTCGAAACTGTCCCAGCGGGCGATGATGTCGCGCGCGGCGGCTTCGCCGAAGACGAAGCATTCGAGCAGCGAATTGGAAGCGAGGCGATTGGCCCCGTGCAGCCCGCTTTCGGTACATTCGCCCGCGGCGTAGAGGCCGGGCAGATCGGTGCGGCCGTTGAGATCGATCAGCACGCCGCCGCAAGTGTAATGCTGCGCGGGCACCACCGGGATCGGCTCCCACGTCATGTCGATGCCGAGCCCCAGCAGCTTTTCATGGATATTGGGGAAATGCTCCCGCACGAATTCGGCGGGCATGTGGCTGATGTCGAGATGGACGTAATCGAGCCCGAAACGCTTGATCTCCGCGTCGATGGCGCGGGCGACCACATCGCGCGGGGCCAGCTCCAGCCGCTGCGCATCGTAGAATTCCATGAAGCGGCTGCCGGTGCGTGGATTGATCAGCCGCCCGCCTTCGCCCCGCACCGCTTCGGTGATGAGGAAGTTCTTGACCTCCAGATTGTAGAGGCAGGTCGGGTGGAACTGCATCATCTCCATGTTGGAGACGCGCGCGCCCGCGCGCCATGCCATCGCGATCCCGTCACCCGTCGCGCCGCGCGGGGCGGTGGAGAAGAGATAGCAGCGCCCGGCCCCGCCGCTGGCCATCACCGTGGCGCGGGCGGTGTGCGCTTCCACCCGGCCGCTTTCGGTGTCGAGCGCATAGGCGCCCCATACCCGGCCCGAGCCGGAATAGCGTTCCTCGTGCCGCCCGGTGATGAGATCGATGCAACTGCGGCCCGGCAGCAGCGTGATGTTGGGATGCTCTTCCGCCGCCTTGAGCAGCGCGGCCTGCACCGCCCAGCCGGTGGCGTCGTTCACATGCACGATGCGGCGGTGCGAATGGCCGCCTTCGCGGGTGAGGTGGAGATTGGCGCCATCGGTGTTGAACGGCACGCCGAGATCGACCAGCCGTTCGATGGCATGAGGCGCGCGTTCGATCACGAATTCGACGGTTTCGCGCCGGTTGAGCCCCGCGCCCGCGATCATGGTGTCGCGGATATGTTCTTCGAAAGTGTCGCCCGTATCGAGCACGGCGGCGATCCCGCCCTGCGCCCAGGCGGTGGAGCCGGACGTCAGCTCGCCTTTCGCCAGCACCAGCACCTTGACGTGTTCCGCCAGGCTCAGCGCCGCGGTCAGTCCGGCCGCGCCGGAACCGATCACCAGAACGTCATGCAACGTATGCGGGATATGGCCCATCGTGTTCTTGCCTCTCGTTCGGGCCGCTATGCCGGGCCTGCCGCGCGCCCGCAAGCTGGCAAAAGGTCCGGCATCGGGTCAGCCGGGGAACGGATGCCCCCGGTTCACGCCCGATCACGCAAGGCCCGTGCCTTCCGCCTGGGCGCTCGTCAGCTTGACGAAGACATCTTCCAGATCCGCTTCGCGGGTGGTGACGTCCTGGATCGTGTAGCCTTGCTCCTGCACCAGCGCGAGCACTTGCCCCGCCTTAGCCTTGTCGCGGTCGAAAGTGATTTCCACCGTGTGATTGTCGCGCAAGGTGGATTTGATGAAGGCGGGATTGTTGGGCGCCTGGTCGATTGCGCGGTCCAGCGTTAGCACGATCACCTTTTCGCGCATCATGCCCACCAGTTCGCGCGTCGGCTTGTTGGTGATAAGCTCCCCGTGGTTGATGATGGCGATCCGGTCGCACAACTCCTCCGCTTCTTCGAGGTAATGCGTGGTCAGCACCACCGTCACCCCTTCGCGGTTAAGCTCGCCCACCAGTTCCCACAACTGCCGCCGCAGTTCCACGTCCACCCCGGCGGTCGGCTCGTCCAGCACCAGGATCGGCGGCGAATGGACCATCGCCTTGGCGATCAGCAGGCGGCGCTTCATCCCGCCCGACAGGCTGCGGGCATAGGCATCGCGCTTGTCCGCCAGATGGACGGCGCGCAGCAGTTCGTCCGAACGGCGCAGCGCCTGGGGGATGCCGTACATTCCCCCCTGGATTTCCAGCACTTCGAACGGGGTGAAGAACGGGTCGAAAACGATTTCCTGCGGCACGATGCCGATGCTCGCCTTGGCGTTGCGGCGGTCGCGGTCGATATCGTGGCCCCAGATATCCACGTGGCCCGATGTCTTGGTGACCAGCCCGGCAAGGATGTTGATCAGCGTCGATTTGCCCGCGCCGTTGGGGCCGAGAAGGCCGAACACTTCGCCTTCCGGCACATCGAAACTGACGCCGCGCAGTGCCTGCTTGGGCGGGGAATTGCCTTCCCCGGCATAGGTCTTGGTGAGATCGCGGATGGAAATGGCGGCGGATGTGCTCATGATTTGCTGGTCCATGGGCCACATGCCAGCCAAGGTAAAGGGGGGAGAAAGAAGGAGGCGCGCGCCGCGCTGGCCACGCCGGTGTCTGCCTTCCCCTTCCAAACCGTTGCGAATCCCCTGCCGAAGCGATAGAGGCGGCGCATGATCGAACCGCCTGAAACCATCTTGGTCGAAACCTCCCGCGTTAGCTGCGACGGCGCTTCCGGCATTCGCGGGGGCAAGGGATATCGCCCGGCCGCGCTGGGCCATCCGCGCGTCTGGCTCGAAATCGATGAGCACGGTTATGTCGATTGCGGCTATTGCGACCGGCGCTTCGTGCTGAAGGGCGGTCCGGCCGATGGCGTCGATCAGGCGCTGCTGCCCGATATTGCCGCTGGCGCTTCGCCCGAAGCCTGACCGGCGGCGATTGCGCGCCTTGTGCGCGTGGGAAGTCCGGTTTCCCTTTTGCGCGGGCGACGATGGCCCTATATCGTGGGCATGACCACACACGATCCGCGCCAATTCCTCTATGCAGAGGGCAAGCTGACCCCCGAAGAAGCGCAGGCTATCGCCGCGCAGACCCTGGCCAAATGCGACGATGGGGAGCTGTATCTCCAGTTCATCGCCAGCGAGAGTTTCACGTTTGACGACGGGCGGCTGAAAGCGGCCGATTATTCGCGCGATTCCGGTTTCGGCCTGCGCGGCATCTCGGGCGAGATGACCGGGTTCGCCCATGCCAACGATATCAGCGCCCAGGCGATCCTGCGCGCGGGCGAAACGCTGCAACTGCTCGATCCGGCGAAGGGCCAGCCTGCCCCGCCGCCGCGCCGCAACAACCGCCACCTCTACACCGATGCCAGCCCCCTGGACGCGATCCCCTTCGCCGAGAAGGTCAGGCTGCTGGAAACCATCGACGCCGCGGCCCGCGCCCGCGATCCGCGCGTGGCGCAAGTCACCGCTTCGCTTTCGGGAAGCTGGAGCGTGGTGGAAATCGTCCGCGCCGATGGCTTCGTCGCGCAGGATATCCGCCCGCTGGTGCGGCTCAATGTCGGGATCGTGGCGGAACGCGACGGCCGCCGCGAAACCGGCAGCTTCGGCATGGGCGGGCGCTGGCTCTATGACGATCTGTTCCAGCCGGAAAACTGGAACCGCGCGATCGATACCGCGCTGGCGCAGGCGCTGACCAATCTCGACAGCGTGCCCGCGCCTGCAGGCGAAATGACCGTGCTGCTCGGCCCCGGCTGGCCCGGCGTGTTGCTGCACGAGGCGGTCGGGCATGGCCTCGAAGGCGACTTCAACCGCAAGGGCACCAGCGCCTTTTCCGGCCGCATCGGCGAACGTGTCGGCGCGCCGGGCGTGACGGTGGTGGACGATGGCTCCATCGGCGGGCGGCGCGGTTCGCTGTCCATCGATGATGAAGGCACCCCCACGGGCGAAACCGTGCTGATCGAGGACGGCATCCTCAAGGGTTATATGCAGGATCGCCTGAACGCCCGGCTGATGGGGGTGGAGGCCACCGGCAACGGCCGCCGGCAAGACTATGCCCATGCGCCGATGCCGCGTATGACCAACACGTTCATGCGTGCCGGGAACGACGATCCGGCGGAACTGCTGGCCCGCGTCAAGAACGGCATTTTCGCCAAGAGCTTCGGCGGCGGGCAGGTCGATATCGTTTCGGGCAAGTTCGTGTTTTCCTGCACCGAGGCGTACAAGGTCGAGAACGGCAAGCTGGGCGCGCCGATCAAGGGCGCGACGCTGATCGGCGATGGCCCCAGTGTGCTGACCCGCGTCACCGGCATCGGCAACGACATGGCGCTGGACGAAGGCGTGGGCGTGTGCGGCAAGGGCGGGCAAAGCGTGCCCGCGGGCGTGGGCCAGCCGACGCTGCTGATCGAAGGACTCACTGTGGGTGGGACGGCGTGACTCCGTTATCCGTCTGGAACGCTGCACCTTTCATCGTCCATTCAGACGGAAAGGCGCAGTTTTCCGGCCACAATCGGGAGTATGCCCCATGCGTAAATTACTGACTGCACTCGCTCTTTCTTCGCTCGTCCTGACGGGCGGCGTTGCCCATGCCAAGCAGACGACGCGCGAGCGGGGGGAAGCGCGCCTTGCCAAGCTGCTGGCCGGCCGCGAAGCGGGAACGCCGGTTTCGTGCATTCCCAACATGCCGAGCCTCAACGTCACGGTGATCGACCGGACCGCGCTGGTCTATGGGTCTGGCCGCACGATCTACGTCAACCGGACGCAAGACCCGCGCTGGATCGATCAGAACAACATTCTGGTCACCAAGCCGACCAATGCCAGCCAGTTGTGCAAGCTCGATAGCGTCACCACGATGGACCGCACCACGCATATGCGCGGCGGGGCGATCATGCTGCAGGATTTCGTGCCTTACACCAAGGTCGCCAACAAGAGGTAAGCGATGGCCGTCGCCCCGCGCCGCTGGGCGGCGGAATTGCTCCATTTCTGGTTTCACAAACTGAAACCGCGCGATTGGTTCGTCGGCGGGGATGCGGTGGACGAGGCGCTGCGCCGCCGGTTCGCCCGCGATCTGGCAACCTTGTCGGCCTGTTCGGCGCAGAGACTGCTCACCGATCCGTTGACCGCGCGCGCGGCGATCCTGCTGTTCGATCAGGTGCCGCGCAATCTGTTTCGCGGTTCGGCGGAGGCTTTTGCCTACGATCCGCTGGCGCGCGCGATTGCTTATGGCGTTCTGGCGCGCGAATGGGATTTGCCGTTTTCCGGCGCGGCCCGGCAATTCATCGCCATGCCGTTGATGCATAGCGAAGATATCGCCGATCAGTTGAACTCGCTCGCTTATTTCAGTGAACTGGGGCCGCGCCATGGCTGGCCTTTCGCGCGCGATCATTACCGGATGATCGCGCGCTTCGGCCGTTTTCCGCACCGCAACGCGGTGCTGGGGCGCAAGAGCACGTCTGCGGAAATCCGTGCGGTGGCAGCGGGCAACAGTTGGTGACAGACGCGGTTATGGGGCACACGGTATGAACAGGGATGACGGCAGGCCGCGCTGTAGCTGGTCCACCAAGACGGCGCAGGAATGCGCTTATCACGATGCGGAATGGGGCGTGCCCGTGCGCGATTCCCGCCTGCTGTGGGAAACCTTGATGCTGGAAGGGTTCCAGGCCGGGCTGGCATGGTCGGTGATCCTCGCCAAGCGGGACAATTTCCGTGCCGCCTTTGCCGGGTTCGATTCGCGCGCGGTGGCGGCGTTCGGAGAGCGGGATATCGAACGGCTGCTGGGCGATGCCGGGATCGTGCGTTCGCGCGCCAAGATCGAGGCGACCATTCGCGGCGCGCAGATCTACAACGCGATGGCCGACACGGGGGAGGATTTCGCCGCCTTCTGCTGGTCCTTCACCGACGGCCAACCGTTGCAGGGTGAAGGCGTTCACGCGCAGACGCCCCTTTCGCAGGCGATTTCCAAGGAACTGAAGCGGCGCGGGTTCAAGTTCACCGGCCCGACGATCGTTTATGCCTGGATGCAGGCGGTGGGTATCGTCAACGATCACGCCCCCGAATGCTTCCGCCGCACGGAAGTGGCCGCGCTGGGCTGAGATCAGGGCGCGGGCGTACTATCCCGCGCTAACGGTCCGCCGCCGCGAAATGGGCCATCTGGTCCGCGTGCGCTTTTTGGAATGCCGGGCGCCCGGTGGCGCGGGCGATATAGGCGCAGCAGGCGGGATGGTCCGTCAATCTGTCGAACCGTTCGAGGAGGCGCAGCACGTCCGCCATCAGGATATCGGCGATGGAGAATGTCCCCACCAGCCATTCGCGTTCCGCCAGCACCGGTTCGAGACGGCGCAGCCGGATGGAAACGAAGTCGTCCAGCACTTTCCATTCGGGCGTATTGCCGGTCAGGCCGGAAAACGCGAGGAGCGACCATGGCAGGCTCGCCATTTCGACGGAGTTGAGCGCGGCGAAGACCCATTCCATGACTTCGGTCCGGGCGCGCGGATCGCGGGGCATCAGCGCCTCGCTGCGTTCGCCCAGATGGAGAAGGATCGCCCCGCTTTCGAACAGCGACATGTCGCCATCGGTTAGCCACGGCACTTGCCCGAACGGCTGGTGGGCCAGATGTTCGCTATCCCGGCCCCGGAAGGGCACGCTTTCGACGCGGTAAGGCAGGCCCGCCTCTTCCAGCGCCCAGCGCACCCGCAAGTCTCGGACGAAACCGCGCGGCATGTCCGGCACCCAATCGAACGTGGTGAGAATCAGCTCGGTCATCGCATATCTCCATCGGCCGGGATCATGGCCGCTTCCCGGCTGTTCCGGCCTGCCCCGTGCGGCAATGTGGCCGTATGGGGCAGCGGGCGCAATCGTGGTGCGATGGGCGGCAGAACGTCTGGCCGACGCGTTTCATCAGCAGGTGGTGCTCGTCGAAATCGCCCGCCGTCCATTCGGGCGGCCACGCCGGATCGAGCGCTTCGTAAGCGCGGGCGGTGTCCGCCTTGGCCGGGACGAGCCCCATGCGCTGAAGCACGCGGCGGTGGTTGGTGTCGATCACCATTGCCTTGCGGTCGAGCGTGCTGGTGTTGACCACGCCCGCCGAAACCTTGCGCGCGACGCCGGGCAGCGTTTCGAGCCAGGCCATCGCCTGCGCGGTGTCCATCGCGGAAAGATGCGACAGATCGATCCGCCCGCGCTGCTGCCGTATGGCGAGGAGGCAGGCTTTCAGCCGCTGCGCCATCAATTCGGGGAATGTCGCGGTGGCGAGTTCCGCGGTCAGCGCGTCGAGCGGGGCATCGGTCACCGCGTCCCACGATCCGTAATGCGCGAGCAGGCGGTCGGTCGAAGCGTTTGAAGCAGCGGTCTTGGTCCGCGCGCCGATCACCCCCTGCACCAGTGCCCACACGGGATCGCGGCGCTTTCCCGGCGGGCGCACGATCCGCCCGAAACAGGCGATCAGCCGCCGCTGGATATCGCGGAGCTGCGCCGTGCGCGGATCGTCGCCAAGGGCCAGTTGCATGCCGCTACTATGGGATGCGCCCCGGCCCCGAACAAGGCCCGGGCGCGGGGATCATTCCCATTCGATCGTGCCGGGCGGCTTCGACGTGTAGTCGTAAACCACGCGGTTGATACCCTTCACCTCGTTGATGATGCGGGTGGCGACGCGGCTGAGGAATGCGGCGTCGAAGGGATAGATATCTGCCGTCATCCCGTCGGTGCTGGTGACGGCGCGCAGGGCGCAGACGCTGTCGTAAGTACGCCCGTCGCCCATCACGCCCACGGTCTTGACCGGCAGCAGCACGGCGAACGCCTGCCAGATCGCATCGTAAAGGCCCGCGTTGCGGATTTCTTCCAGATAGATTGCGTCCGCCTTGCGCAGAATGTCGCAGCGTTCCTTGGTCACTTCGCCGGGAATACGGATGGCGAGGCCCGGACCGGGGAAGGGGTGGCGGCCGACGAAAATCTCCGGCAGGCCAAGTTCGCGGCCCAGTTCGCGCACTTCGTCCTTGAACAGTTCGCGCAGCGGCTCGACCAGCTTCATGTTCATGCGTTCGGGCAGGCCGCCGACATTGTGGTGGCTCTTGATCGTGACCGAAGGGCCGCCGGTGAAGCTGACGCTTTCGATCACATCGGGGTAGAGCGTGCCCTGCGCGAGGAAATCGGCACCGCCGATGTTCTTCGCCTCTTGCTCGAACACATCGATGAAAGTCTTGCCGATGAATTTGCGCTTGGCTTCCGGGTCGGTCACGCCCGCCAGTCCGTTGAGGAACAGGGTCGAGGCATCGACGTGCACCAGCGGGATATTGTAATGGCCGCGGAACAGGCTGACGACCTGTTCGGCCTCGCCCATGCGCAGGATGCCGCCATCCACGAACACGCAGGTGAGCTGATCGCCGATCGCTTCGTGGATCAGCAACGCGGCAACGGCGGAATCGACCCCGCCCGAAAGGCCGCAAATCACTTTCCCGGCACCCACCTGGGCGCGGATTTCCTCGATCTTGGTCTTGCGGAATTCGGCCATCGTCCAATCCCCGGCAAGGCCGCAGACATGGCGCACGAAATTCTTCAGCAGCTTGCCGCCATCGGGCGTGTGGACCACTTCGGGGTGGAACTGCATCGCGTAGATGCGGCGTTCGTCATCCGCCACTACGGCATAGGGTGCGCCGGGGCTGGAGGCCACGGGGCGGAAGCCGGGGGCGAGGCGGGTCACCTTGTCGCCATGGCTCATCCACACCTGATGGCTTTCTTCCTTGTGCCACAGCCCGTCGAACAGCACGCAGGTGTCTTCGATGGCGATGAAGGCGCGGCCGAATTCGCCTTCATCCCCTTGCACCACTTCGCCGCCGAACTGCTGCATCAGCGCCTGCTGGCCATAACAGATGCCGAGCATCGGCAAGCCGCTGTCGAGAATCGCCTGCGGGATGCGCGGGCCGTTTGCATCGGTGACGGAGGCCGGGCCGCCCGACAGGATCACGCCCTTGGGCTTCATCCGCTGGAAGGCCGCTTCGGCGCTGCCGAACGGGGCGATTTCGGAATAGACGCCCGCTTCGCGCACGCGGCGGGCGATGAGCTGGGTCACCTGGCTGCCGAAATCGACGATCAGAATCGAGTCGGGCAGGGTGGAATCGGGAAGAGTGGAAGCGTCCATGGCGGGGTCCGGTAGGTGGCCGGTGCGCGCAAGTCCGGCCGCTCCATCGCGCTGGGTTCATGCCCAGCATCGCTTTTTGCGCAAAAGCGGTTCCCACTTTTCGCCGCGATGTTCTAGGGCGCATTTCGATTCTCTCGCGACCGGGGGAAGCTGTCGGGCTGCGAAGGAAGGGTGACGGCATGAGTGCGGTGGACAACGCATTGGATAACAAGGCGATGCTGGCGAAGGCCGAAGTGCTGATCGACGCCCTGCCCTATATGCAGCGCTATGCCGGGCGCACTTTCGTGGTGAAATACGGCGGCCATGCCATGGGCGATCCCGAAGCCGCGCGCGATTTCGCGGAAGATATTGTGCTGCTCAAGGCCGTGGGGATCAATCCGGTGGTCGTCCATGGCGGCGGCCCGCAGATCGGCGCGATGCTGAAGAAGCTGGGCGTCGAATCGACTTTCATCGATGGGCTGCGCGTGACGGACAAGGCGACGGCGGAAGTCGCCGAAATGGTCCTTTCGGGCGCGATCAACAAGGAACTGGTGAGCTGGATCGCCAATGCCGGGGGCAAGGCGCTGGGCATTTCGGGCAAGGATGCCGGACTCGTCACCGCATCCAAGGTCACCCGCACGACCAAGGACCCGGGCAGCAATATCGAACAGGCGATCGATCTCGGCTTCGTCGGCGAACCGTCGCGCGTGGACACCACGATTCTCGAAACGGCGGGCAGCGCAGGCATGATTCCGGTGGTCGCCCCGATCGGCGCGGGTGAGGACGGGCACACCTACAACATCAATGCCGATACGATGGCGGGCGCGATTGCCGCAGCGCTGGGCGCGGCGCGGCTGTTCCTGTTGACCGATGTGCCGGGCGTGCTGGACAAGGACAAGAACCTGCTCACCGATCTGCGCCCCGGCGATGTCGAGCGGTTGAAGGCTGATGGCACGATCACCGGCGGGATGATCCCCAAGCTGGAAACCTGCGTCCATGCAGTGGAGGCCGGGTGCGAAGCGGCGGTTATCCTCGATGGCCGGGTGCCGCATGCGATGTTGCTGGAAATCTTCACCTCCAAGGGTGCGGGCACGCTGATCCGTAAACCCTGAACGGTTTGCCGCGATCATGGCGGGCTGCCTGGCGGGGCGGCTGCAAGGGAACCCATGCGCGGGCTCGTCCGTTGGCGGGACATGATCGTGGTTCGCCTCTGTGTTGCCGGGGCCGCGCCGGTCCTCCTGTTCGCGCTCGCCGGGTGTGATGGCAATCCGTTCATGCCCAAGGCCGATGAAGGGCACCGTCAACCGGGAGTCAGCGTATCGGCGGCTTCGGGTGGGGCCGCGTCGCGTGCTGCGGCCTCCGAAGCGAGGGAATCTTCCAGTCCCGTGCCGCCTTCTGCCGCACCGGAAACAGCGCCGCCGCAATCCGTGCCCGATTATGCTGCGTTGCAGCAGGTAAAGGACCCCGCACGCGTGCTCACTTTCCTTGCAGCGGCCTTACACGATGGGCGCTGGGCCGATGCGGCGCGGGTCTGGGGCGAACGCGGCACGGCGTCGATGCTGCAACAGCGGTTCGGTGCCCATGGCGCGGTGACGCTAAGCTTCGGCGATGGGGAAAGTGAAGGGGCAGCCGGATCGCTATACTATTCCGTGCCTTATACCTTGCGCCGGGCCGATGGGGCGCAGGAAAAAGGCACCGTGGTGCTGCGCCGGGTCAACGATGTGCCGGGCGCGTCGCAGGCTTCGCTCCATTGGCATGTGGAAAGCATGGGCGCAGGCGGATAGCCGGGGCCTGATGCGGCTTCACCGTGTGGGATTACCCTTATTTTCGCTGCTGGCCCGTTTTTGCGCAAAACCGGTTCCCACTTTTGCGCCCGATGCGCTAACAGGCGGCCAAGGGCGGGCGAGGCTCGCCATCAAGGAAAGACCTGCGCGTGTTACTCCTCACTATTGCCCAAATTATCAGCCTCTTGATATCGGTCGTCAGTACGCTGGTGATCGTCCAGTTCGTTCTGGGGCTGCTCATCGCCTTCAATGTGGTGAATATGAGCAACCAGTTCGTGGCGGCTGTGTGGACGGCGCTCAATGCGCTGTTGCAGCCGCTTCTGGCCCCCATTCGCCGGATCATGCCCAACACCGGCGCCATCGATTTTTCACCCATGGTGCTGATTATCGGGCTGCAGATTCTCCAGATTATCGTCGGTAACCTTGCGAGGGCAGCGTGAGCGCGCAATTGATCGATGGGAAGGTCTTCGCCGAAGGCCTGCGGGAAAAGGTCGGCGTGCTCGCCGCCGCATTCGAAACCCGGGCAGGCCGCAAGGCGGGCCTGGCCGTGGTGCTGGTGGGGGAAGACCCGGCCAGCCAGGTCTATGTGAAGTCCAAGGGCAAACAGACAGTCGCCTGCGGCATGGCCAGCTTCGAACACAAGCTGCCCGCCACCGCCACGGAGGAGGAATTGCTCCGCGTGGTCGAGCGGCTCAACGCCGATCCGCAAGTGGACGGCATACTGGTGCAATTGCCGTTGCCGCCGCACATGGACGAGCAGAAAGTGATCGCCACCATCGCGCCTGACAAGGACGTGGACGGCTTCCATGTCATCAACGCCGGGCGTCTGGCCGTGGGGCAGGACGGTTTCGTGCCCTGTACGCCGCTCGGCTGCCTGATGCTGCTGAAGGACAGGCTGAGCGATCTTTCGGGCCTCGATGCGGTGGTGATCGGCCGCTCCAACATTGTCGGCAAGCCGATGGCGCAACTGTTGCTGCAGGAAAGCTGCACGGTGACCGTTGCCCACAGCCGGACGAAGGATCTGCCGGGCGTGGTGCGCCGGGCCGATATCGTGGTGGCCGCCGTGGGCCGCCCGGAAATGGTCAAGGCGGACTGGATCAAGCCGGGCGCGACCGTGATCGATGTCGGCATCAACCGCCTGCCGCCCGAACCGGGCAAGGACAAGGGGCGGCTCGTCGGCGATGTCGATTTCGTGGGCGCCAGCGAAGTGGCGGGCGCGATCACGCCGGTGCCGGGCGGTGTCGGCCCGATGACGATTGCCGTGCTGCTGCGCAATGCGCTCGTCGCCGCCTATCGCCATGAAGGGCTGGAACTGGCACAAGACGCCATATGACGATGCAGCGCCCTTCATGCGCATTCTGCGCCGCCCGGCCACGGGGTGGAGGGGCCTGCTGATATGTTCGAAGTGTTCGCCTCGGCTTTCGTCATGCTGTTCGTCGTGATCGATCCGCCGGGGTGTGCACCGATCTTTGCCGGGCTGGCCAGCGACGCCAGCCCGCATCGCCAGCATCGCATGGCCATACGCGCGGTGGCGGTGGCGTTCTCCATTCTCGTCCTGTTCGCGCTGTTCGGCGAATCGTTGCTGGGTGCGCTCCATATCGGGCTGGATGCCTTCCGCATCGCGGGCGGGATCATGCTGTTCATGATCGCGCTCGAAATGGTGTTCGAACAGCGCACCCGCCGGCGGGAGGAACGGGCGGAAAAAGTGCGCGCCGCGCACGAAGTGGATCACCCGGTGGACGATGTGGCGATTTTTCCGATGGCGATGCCGATGCTGGCGGGGCCGGGAGCGATCGCCTCGATCATGCTGCTGATGGCGCAGGCGCAGGGCGTCATGGCCTCGTTCGCGGTGCTGGCCGCGCTGACGGCGGTGATGGCGGTAACGCTGGGCGTCCTCATGGCTGCCGGGCCGCTGATGCGGATGTTCGGCAGTCAGGTCGAATCCGTGGTGACGCGCCTTCTGGGTGTGGTTCTGGCCGCGCTTGCGGTGCAATTCGTGATCGATGGGGTGCGCGGCAGCCTGACCGGGTAAGGGCTACTGCAGCGTCACCCGGTCATCGTCGCCCGAACGGCGGCCGAAAAACTGCATCAACTGGATCAGCAGGTCGCACCGGCTGGTAAGATCGGGGGCTTCCAGCAGTGCCTGCTTCGCGGCTGAATCGAACGGGGCGATTTGCGACACGCCGTTGATCAGCGAAACATCGTCCAGCCGGGATACCGAATCCCAATCCACGCTATAGCCCTGATGATCGGCGAATTCGCGTGCCGTCTGTTCGAAACCGGCGCGCTCCACCGCACTCAGCGTTTCAAACGGCGGTTCTTCGATCAACTGGGCCTCGACCTGCCGGAACGGTGTCGCCACATCCAGCTCGCGCAGGATGCGGAAACGGTGTTCACCTTCCAGCACGATATTGAAACGCCCATCCTCCAGCGCCTCGACATCGCTGATCTTGCCGACGCAGCCAATGGAAAACAACGCCGCGCCTTCCGCCGGGTGTTCCGGTTGAATCATGGCGATGCGCCGGTCGCGCACCAGCGCGTCACTCACCATCGCGCGGTAACGCGGTTCGAAAATGTGCAACGGCAGGCGCAATCCCGGATAGAGGATCGCCCCCGGCAGCGGAAAGATCGAGAGGCGCTGGCTGCTCACAGGCTTATCCGAACAGGATTAGCGACAGTTTGCGGCGTGTGGCGGCGACCCATGGATCTTCCAGCCCGACAGCTTCGAAGATCTGCAGCAGCTTGGCCTTGGCCGCGCCCTCCTGCCATTCGGGCTCTGCACGGATCATGGCGAGCAGGACATCGGCCGCTTCGTCGCGCTGCCCCGCCGCAAAGGCCGCATTGGCGAGCGCGAACTGCGCGTCCATATCGGCGGGATCGGCCCGGGCGGCATCGCGCAGCGCGGTAAGCTCGCTATCGTCAGGCGCGTTTTCGGCCAGGGCAAGCGCGGATTTCGCCTGCGCCAGCGCAGGGTCGTCAGCGATTTCCACGGGCAGGGCCGCCACGACGCCCTGCGCCTGTTCGATCTGCCCGGCCGCCACCAGCGCCCGAATCAGCCCGGCATGGGCGACGGCGCTGTCGGGGGCCATTTCGATCACTTGCCCGAAGATCGATGCGGCGCGCTCGCCATCGCCTTCGGCCAGAACCTGTTCGCCCATGGCGATGAATTGCGAAATATCGGGCGCCTGGGTATCCCCGGCCTGTACCGGCAGCTTCTCGAGCAACTGATCCAGAACCTGGCGCAGTTGCGATTCGCTGCGCGCATTGGTGAGATCGGCCACCGGCTGCCCCTGAAACATGGCGTAAACGGTAGGGATGGAGCGGACCTGGAACTGCGCGGCGATGAACTGCTCTTCATCGACGTTGATCTTGGCCAGTATCACACCCTTGTCGGTGTATTCGGCGGCGACCTTTTCCAGCACCGGGGCCAGCGCCTTGCACGGGCCGCACCATTCGGCCCAGAAGTCGAGAATGACGAGCTTTGTCATCGACGGTTCGGCGATATCCTTGCGGAACCGATCGACCGCCTTCTGTTCGTCGAGATTGAGACCCATGCTGGCCAAGGTGTGTGCTCCCGTGTGGCGTTTTGACGTGGCGCATAATGTGGGCTTTTCGGGCGAATTGTGAAGGGCGGATATTTTTTGTCATTTTCCTCTTGTCGGGCCCCATGGGCGCTGCTAGTTGCCCGCCACCCCAGCGACGCTGCCCTGCGGCAGAACGCTGAAAACGCCAGAGCGGGCGTAGCTCAGGGGTAGAGCACAACCTTGCCAAGGTTGGGGTCG
>CAYXMY010000007.1:0-47556 GCA_964466155.1 uncultured Caenibius sp.
GGTACGCACGGCTGTGGAAATGACACTGGCGAACCACTCGCTTGGCATGGCCAATGCCGCGGGGCTTGCCGCCTTGCATCCGCCGTTGCCCGGCGTGCAGGTGACGATCCTTGGCAATCCGACAGTCAGCCTCGAATGGTATCTCGGGCTTCTGCTGGGGCCGGGCATTCTGCACTTGCTGATTGCGGTGACCTGCATCGCATCGCTGGCGCCGCTGTTGCGGGACAAGTCGTTCGCGGGGTTCGCGCGGTCCGCCGACAGGCCGCTTAGCGCGTTGACCGGCCGGCTTGCGCCGCATGTTCTGGCGGGCACGTTGTGGGGCATTTGCTGGCTGCTGTGGCTCACGCTCGCACGCGGTTATCGCGCGGATGGCAGCTTGTTGATCGTGATCGGCGGAATGGCCCTGCTGTTTGCCGCCACAGCGGCGATTGCGCTGCTGCTGATGGCGGCAACGCGCGAAGTGTCCACCGCCCTTTCCGGTGCGGTGATCCTGGCTGGGTCGGCGCTCGCCTATTCGGGGGCATCGCTGCCAATTACCGGAGCGGGGCATTTCGCCCGGATCTGGAGCGCGATCCTCCCGCTCACGCATTATCTGACATTGCAGATGGATCAGGTTCTGGGCGCCAATGGCTGGATTGCCCTGCGCACGGCTGGCGTCCTGCTGCTCTATCCGTTGATTGCCGGGGGGCTGGGATTTGCGCTGATCGTTCTGAGCGGGAGACGGGCGGCATGACCTTCCGCCGCGCTTTGGAGGCGACCTTGCTCGCTATCGTGACGCAGCGCGATATTCTCTCGCTCTCGATCCTTTCGGTGCTGCTCTACGGTTTCTACTATCCCGCCCCTTACGAACATCAGCAGGCGCAGAGCTTGCCGATGGTTGTCGTCGATGGCGATCGCAGCGCCTTGTCGCGCGAAATCGTTCAGCAACTGGGCGAAGCGCGCGGGGTGACGGTTGTCGGGGTGTTGCCCGATATGGCTGCCGCGCGGGAGGCGGTCCGCAATCGCCATGCGGAAGGGATACTGCTGCTGTCCGACAATCTTTCCGGCGATGTGCTGACCGGCCGTTCGGCGGCGGGCATCGGCCTGTGGATCAACGGCACTTACCTGCTGCGCGCGGAAAGCATCGGCACGGCTATCGCCGATGTGGTCAGCGACAGTGTGGCGGAATTGGGCGCGCGGGCCACGCCCAATCATGGCCAGGGAGATATGCCCAAGGTGGTGGCGCAGCCGTTGTTCAACACCACTGGCGGTTATCGCGATTACATTTTTCCGGCGGTGGCCAATATCATTCTCCAGCAGACGCTGCTGCTGGCCACGGCCCGGTTGAGTGCGGAACGGCGGCGCAAGGGGCTGTGGCCTGCCCGCCTGTCCGAAGCGCTGGGCATCTGGTGCGCGTGCACGATCGTGGGCGTGTTGGCGGCGTTCTTCTATTTCGGGTTCGTTTACTGGGTGCAGGATATCCCGCGCGGGGGCAATCTGCCGGCTCTCTTGCTGGCCGTGCCGGTCTTTGCGGGGGCTGTGTCCGCGCTGGGCCTGTGGCTGGGGAGCTATTGCCGCAATGGTGACGATGCGCTGAAGCTGATCCTCCCCGCGTCGTTGCCGCTGGTCTTTCTTGCCGGCTTCGCCTGGCCGCTGGAACGGATGCCGCAATGGCTGGCGGCGCTGTCCTGGCTTTCCCCCGCAACGCCTGCGATGCACAGCTTCATCCGCTTCAATCAGATGGGCGCGACGCTGGCGGAGGCCGCGCGGCCGATGCTGGTGCTGGGCGCGCTGGCGCTGATTTACGGCGGTCTCTATCTCTGGCGTTCGCGGCGCGGCCTGGTGGGCTGAGAGGGAAAGGCCCCCATGCATTTGCAGGTGGCCGTCGCTGGCCTGGCCGTGTATCGAGACCGGCAAATCGGCAAACATAAAAAGAGGAATGCAATGGAAGACGTTCGCGTACAGGTTATCCGGGAACTCGATGCCCCGGTCGATACGGTGTGGGCTGTGGTCAGCGATTTCGGCAATGTCAGTTGGGCGGCGCCGGAGACGCAAGTGGATGTGATCGGCGAAGGCGTCGGGATGGTCCGCCGGATGCACACGCCGGGCGGTGCGGTGGAGGAAGTGCTGGAAACCTGCGATGCCGCCACGCGCAGCTTCAGCTACCGCATTCCGGGCGCCATGCCGATGCCGGTAAGCGATTTTCATGCCTGGGTTCAGCTTGAACCGATTGGGGATGCGCGCACCCATATCTCGTGGAACGCATCGGCCAAGACTCTCCCCGGCCTGACCGGGGCCGAAGCGCAAGCGCTTTTCGAAGGACTTTATGGCGGCCTGCTCGATGCGCTGACGGTACACGTAACCAAGGTGGCCTGATTTTTCGAAGCATCGCATAATGGGGGCGGGAACGTGCGGTAGACGCGGGTTCCCGCCCCCTGCGAATGCTGCCAATCGCACGGAAGGGGCCGCGATGTCCGTCAAGCTTTCCATCGTCGATCTGGCGACGATCCAGCCCGGTGAAACGGCCGCCGATGCTCTGGCGCAATCGCTGGAGACGGCGCGGCTGGCGGATCGGCTGGGCTATCACCGGATATGGTTCGCCGAACATCATCTGGCCCCGGCGCAAGCGTCGCATCATCCCGAACTGCTGATCGCGGCCGCCGGTATGGCGACACGGCGCATCAGGCTCGGTTCCGGTGCGGTGCTGCTCAACCACTACAGCCCGTTCAAGGTGGCCGAGATGTTCAAGCAGCTCGAAGCCATGTTTCCGGGGCGGATCGATCTGGGGTTGGGCCGGGCCGGTGGCGGCCCCGTGGTCGACATGGCCTTGCGGCGCGATCGCTCCGCCCGTCCGGTGGACGATCATGCGGCGCAAGTGCCCGAAACGGTGGCCTGGCTCTACAACGCCTTTCCCGAAGATCATCCCTTTGCAGGTAATCCCCTGATCCCGACAGTGCCGGGCGTGCCGGAAATCTGGCTGCTGGGATCGAGCGAAAGCAGCGCCTATCTCGCCGCACGGCTGGGCATCGGCTACACTTTCGCCGGCTTCATCAATCCGCAGGCTGCCGCCGCGGCCTTGCGCGCCTATCGCGCCCATTTCGTTCCCACGCCGTTCGGCACGGGGGAACCGCGCGCCATGCTGGGGATCAACGCCAGCGTGGGGGAAACGAGCGAGGAAGCGGCGCGGCTCGTCCTTTCGGTCAAAGGCTATTACAATCGGCTGCGGCAGGGTAATTTCAAGGCTTTCGTGCCGACCATCAAGGAAGCGGAACGCGAACTGGGCACGGCCGCGCGGGATGAGCCGACCTGGATCGAAGGTGGCCGCTGGCCGCGCTTCGTGGCCGGGAGCGGGGCAGAAGTCCGCATGACTTGCGAACGGATGATGGCCGAAAGCGGGGCGGACGAACTGATCGTCCAGAGCATGATCGCAAACCCTGCCGACCGGAACCGGTCCTACACCCGTTTGGCGGCGGCGTTTGAACTGGCTCCGGCGGATTCGTAACGGGTCAATCCTGCGGGTGCATCGCGATGGTGACGTTCCCGGTCAGCGCTTTGTGAACCGGGCATTCCTCCGCAATCGCAAACAGTTTCTGCCGTTGTTCCGCACTCAGCCGCTCGCCGGTAAGGGACATGGCGAGGCTGAAAGCGTCGACGATAGCGCCCGATCCCGCCTGGATTTTCTTGTTGTGCTGCACTTCCACCCGGACATGTTCTAGCGGCCATGCGTTTTTGGCGGCGTACCAGCGGATCGTCATCGCGGTGCATTCGCCCAATGCCGCGGCGAGGAGATCGAACGGGGCCGGGCCGAGATTGGCGCCACCCCGTTCGCTCGGCTCGTCGCCCACCAGACGGTGGCCGGAAACATCGATCGTCACCGCGAACGGGCTGCCTTCGCTATCCGTGATCGTGGCAATCGTTTTTTGGACCATCGCGGGTTCTCCAGCTCGAGTCAGTGCCGGGCGGGGATAGGCGGCATTTCGCCGGGGCCTACAGTCATCACGTCCTGCCATTCGGGATGCTTTTCATAGCGTGCGCGGACATAGGGGCAGAGCGGGATGATCTTGAACCCACCGGCCCGCGCGTCGGCAATCAGATAATCGACCAAGGCCGCCGCCGCGCCGGTTCCCCTCAATTCATCGGGCGCACCGGTATGGTCCGCGCTGATCAGCGCGGGTCCGCGATGGGTGTAAGTCAGTTCCGCTTCGGCATCGATCCCGGCGACTTTCGCCACATAGCGGCCGTGCCGTTCCCCATCTTCCTTGTGGATCGCAATGTCAGCCATGTTCATGCCTTTCCGACCGCGATGACCGTGCGGACTTCGGTGGGCAATTTGGCGTCCCATGCTTCGGTGATCGCATCCAGCCCATAGGTTGCGATGTCCAGCGGCAACATGCCGCGTTCGGCCAGCGCAAAGACATCGCCGATGGCCTTGGCCATTGCAGCGGGCGGGGGGAAATTGCCCGTGCCGCTGCCCAGCAGTTCCAGCCGCGAACCGCGCAGCACACTGGACGGCAGGGTTATGTTCGGCCCGGCCATGGCGCCGACGGCGACAAAGCGGATGCGGGCGTCGGGATTGCTGCTGTGCAGATCGGGGCGGGCGAGTTGCCCGATCAGCAATTCAGCCGGTTTCCCCCAGATATAATCGACAATCACGCCAAGGCCGCGTTCCGCTTCTTGCGCGAAAGCGGCGGCCAGAGCGTCTTCCGGCTGAGTGAGGTCGATGATGGCGTCGGCGTCGAGCGAGGCCAGAATGTCCGCCCGGCGGCCGCAGGCGACCACGCGCCCCGCGCCGAGATGGCGGGCCATGGTGACGGCCATTTTGCCCGCCGCGCCGGTCGCGCCCAGCACCATGACGTTTTCGCCCCGTGCCAGATGGCCACGCTCCGTCAGCGGCAGCCACGCGGCGAGCGCGGGGTTCACCACGGCGGCAGCCGTCCGGTCGTCCAGCCCATCGGGCACGGGTACGGTGAGGCTGGCGGGCGCCTGCTCCGCCATCGCGCCGAAGGGGCGGCGCTGGACCATGAAATAGACCCGTTGACCCTGGTCGGTCCGCCCAACCCCGTCGAGACCCGGCACGATCGGCAGCGCTTTGGGGCTGCTGTAATGCGTTCCGGCCACGATGGCGCGTTCGAGCTGCTTGAGCGCGGCTGCCGTCACATGGACGAGGGTTTCGCCGTCCTGCAGGGCCGGTTCGGGAAAATCGCCGTAACGCGGGGATTGGCCAAGCGTTTCGGCAAGGGCTGCTTTCATCGGATCAGGCTTTCTGTTCGGGGAAGGGGATGAATTCCTGATCGTCCCCCACTGGCAGCTTCATGCGCTGTTGCCGCCAATCTTCGGCGGCCTGTTCCAGCCGCTCCTTGGACGAGGAGACGAAGTTCCACAGCAGGAAACGTTCGCCCAGCGGTTCGCCGCCCAGCACCATCACCGTTGAGGGCTGGCGGGCCATGACATCGACTGCCTCATGCCCGTCGATCACGGCCATTTGCCCCGCATGCAGCACGTTTCCGGCAACCTCGATCTCACCCGCCGCGCAATAGACGGCGCGTTCAGGGTAATTGTCCGCGATACTGCGGCGGCCGCCGCCGGCCATTTCCCAATGCTGGTAGAACAGGGGGGAATGGGTCCGCACGCCGGCTTTCATCCCATCCGCTTCCCCCGCGATCAGGCGGCCCTTGATGCCGCCTTCATCCCATTCGGGCAGATCCGCGCCGGCATGATGGGCGAAGGCGGGGGCAGTTTCCTCATCGGCTTCCGGAAGCGCCACCCAGGCCTGAATGCCGTGCATATGTGCCCCGTGCGCCCGGGCATACTCCAGCCGTTCGCTATGGGTGATGCCGCTGCCCGCCGTCATCCAGTTCACTTCGCCGGGGCGGATGTCCTGATGGAAACCCAGACTGTCGCGATGGGTGACTGCGCCGGAATAGAGATAGGTCACCGTAGAAAGGCCGATATGGGGATGCGGGCGCACGTCCAGTTCGCGCGGAACACCGGGCGCGAGATCGAGCGGCCCCATATGATCGAAGAAGATGAACGGGCCGACCATGCGCCGCGCGTGAAACGGCAATACGCGCCCGACGATGAACCCGCCGCCGAGATCGCGGGACCGGTCGTCGATAATATGGCTGATGGGCATGTCGGCCCTCCTTTCGTGCATGCGTGACGTAACGGTCAGCATGGCATATCGATCCCGCCCGTGAAAAGGCGGTCTGTTTCCATCAAACATGTTGCACCTTCGTTGCAGTATGGGCACGCCATCTTTTCGGCGCCGGTGCGGATGAAACGATTCCGGTACCACGGGTCTCATATTGGTTTTGAATGGTCTGCCCCTGCTTTAGAAAGGGCATGGCGAGGAAAGGGAATGGGTGTGGCTAAGGATCTTGTTGGGCAAATTGCGATTGTAACGGGCGGCAGCGACGGCATCGGCTTGGCGACGGCCAAATTGCTCGCCAGCCGGGGGGCGAAAGTCGTGATCTGTGCGCGCCGCCCGGAAAAGCTGGAAAGCGCCAGAGCGGAAATCGCCGCGCTGGGCGAAGTCGAAGCGCGGCAGCTCGATGTTTCCGATGCGGAAGCGTTCACTGCCCTGGTGGAAGAGGTGGCCGAGAAATACGGCCGTCTCGACATGATGGTGAACAATGCCATGTCCGTGCACTATGCGCCCATCGGCGCCCTCACGCTCGATCAATGGCGCAAGGATTTCGCGGTGAATGCCGACGCCGTGTTCATCGGCACGAAGGCCGCGATGAAAGCCATGGCGAAGCAGGATATGGTCGACCGTCAACGCGGTGCCATCGTCAATATCTCGTCCACTTGCGGCATCCGCGCGGCGCCGAACATGGCCAGCTATTCCGCTTCCAAGGCGGCGTTGATCCAGTTCACCGCAGTGGCCGCGATGGAAGGCGCGCGCGATGCGATCCGTGTCAACGCGATCATTCCGGGGCAGGTGCAGACCCCCGCGACAGAGGCGTTTTCGGCCATGGCGCCGGAAAACGCCGCGCGCACGGCGGATGCCATTCCGATGGGGCGCGGCGGGCAGCCGGAAGAACTGGCGGAAGCGATCGTCTTCATGCTGAGCGGCGCGGCCAGTTACATCACCGGCGCGGCGCTGCCCGTCGATGGTGGAAAGGCCGCACAACTTTATATGCCCGGCTGAGCGAATCTGCCAGAATGGGCCACCGGGCCATCGCGGCCTGTTCCGGCAACAACATGATGGGAATTGTGGATGGATTTTACTGGTAAGGCCGTTCTGGTCACGGGTGGGGCATCGGGCATCGGTTATGCCACGGCGCAGCTTTTCCTGCGGTCCGGTGCCGATGTGGTGATCGCCGACTTGAACGAGCAGGGGCTCAATGCCGCGGCCGACACGTTGAAGGCGGAAGGCAAAGGCAAGGTTTTCGCCGTGCCGTGCGACACATCCAACCCGGATAGCTGTACGAAGCTGATCGAAGAAAGCGTGAAGGCGTTGGGCAAGCTGGATGTGGTCTGCAACATCGCGGGCGTTCTGGGCAACGGCCCGACCGAGCAGTTCCCCGATGAACAATGGCTTAAGGTGCTGTCGGTCAACCTCAATGGCCCGTTCTTCATCAGCAAGCGTGCGGTGCCGCATTTGCTCAAAACCAATGGGTGTATCGTCAACGTTGCTTCCACGGCGGGGCTGGTCGGCATCCCCTACGGTGCGGCTTACAGCGCGTCCAAATCGGGCGTGATCGGGCTCACCAAGGCGATGGCGGCGGAATATTCGCGCCGCGGCGTGCGGGTGAATGCGATCTGCCCCGGCCACGTGCTCACGCCGATGACCAAGAATGGCGGCAATTTCGGCCCCGATGTCGATCTCGAACTGATGAGCCGCCTGTCGCCGCTTACCCAGAAGGGGTCCGATCCTTCGGAAATGGCAGCGGCGATTGCCTATCTCGCGTCCGATGCGGCGGTCAATGCCACGGGCACGATCCTGACCATCGATGGTGGCCAGACCTGCATCTGACGATCCGGGCGGGGTGTGGGCGCCGATGCCCTGCCCCGCCTCGTTCGGTCAAAAGCGTTCGCTGACGAGTTCCTCGCTTTTCGCCCAAAGTTTCCGGGCATTTTCCGGATCGAGCGCATAAGGGCGCACCCCGCCGCCGAGATCGGTTGCCGCGGTCGTTTCCGCAACCTGGCAATCTTCGCAATAGCGCCCGCCGATGGCATCCGCATCGGCCACTGCCGCCGCCCAGACGGATGTCGCCGCGCCTTGCGGGACGGTCTTGTACCGCATGGTCCCGGTGCTGGTCGCCTTGATGCTTTCCTGCAAGGCGGCAATCGTCTCTGGCGTCATGTAGCGGCCGAGTTCGGTATGGATGGCGCCGGGCATCAGTGCGCAGGCACGGATGCCGCGCTCGCTCAGCCGCCGGTCCAGTTCCACTGCAAACAGGACATTGGCCGTCTTCGCCCGGCCATAGGCGATCCACGGATCGTAAGGCGTGCTGTCGAAGTTGGGATCGGCCAGATCGATATCGCTGATCTGGTGCCCGCCCGATGACAGGATCACGACCCGCCCGCCATCGGCGATCAGCGGGGCGATGCGGTTGATCAGCACGAAATGGCCGAGATGATTGGTGCCGAACTGGGTTTCGAAACCGTCCGCCGTGCGCCCGAAAGGTGTGGCCATCACCCCGGCGTTGGCGATGACGATATCGAACGGGCGGCCATCGGCCAGCAGCTTGTCCGCGCAGGCGCGCACGCTGGCGAGCGAGGCGAGGTCCAGCTCGATCAGGCCGAAGCTGCCCCCGCCAGCCGTTGCCGCTTCGCGCACTCCGGCGGTTGCTTCCTCCGCTTTGGCGAGATTGCGGGCCGCGCCCACCACATCGGCGCCATGGGCAACCAGCGCTCGCGCGGTTTCCACCCCCAATCCTGCTGAAACGCCCGTGACCAATATGCGTTTGCCCTTCAGGTCGATGCCTTCCAGCACCTCGTCGGTGGTCGATTGCGCGCCAAATCGGTTAGTCATCTTGTCTCTCTTTATGGTTCGGGATGGTTGAGCGGCTGTGCCAGCCGCGTTTTGCCCTTTGTGTCATCGGTAATTGTGCCACCATCCATCGCGGTTGCCTATGGGCAGCATTCCGTTGGCCGCATTGCAGGTTTCCGTGCCTTCGTCGATTGGTTCCACGTTGGGGCAATGCTATGGCCGCATTTGGATAATCGGCTGCGGGATGGGAATGTGCGTATGAAGATCGGTTTGTGTCTGCCTTACATGGCGCGCGATTACGACCGGACGCGCATTCTTACCTGGGCGCGGGAAATCGACGCCGGTCCGTTCGACACGATGTCCTGCGGCGAACGGGTGACCGATTACACGTACGAAATGCACACGCTGATGGCCGCCGCGGCAGCAGTGACGGAACGGGTGCGGCTCAATCCCGCGCTTTATGTCCTGCCAATGCGTTCCGCGGTGCTGACGGCGAAGGAAATCGCGACGCTGGATGTGATTGCGGGCGGGCGCTTGTCGGTAACCGTGGGCGTGGGCGGGCGGCCGCTCGATTATCGGGCGCTGGGCGCGCCGTTCGAACGGCGGCATCAGACGCTCGACGAACAAGTGGCGGTGATGAAGCAGGTCTGGCGGGGTGAACCTCTGTTCGAAGGATCGGGCGATATCGGTCCGCGCCCGCCGCAGGGGAATGGTTTGCCCGTATTTGCCGGTGCCATGGGGCCGAAAGCAATCGCCCGCGCGGCCCGCTGGGCGCACGGAGTCTATGCCCCGTCGATGCCGGGGGACCGTGAAGGGCATCAGCGCGTATTCGATCTGGCGCGGGCTGCCTGGCCGGAAGCGGGACGGGCAGAGCGGCCCTATCTCATCGGCGGCTTCTGGTATTCGCTCGCCCCCGAGGCGGAGCGTGAGCTGTACGATTATGCCTACAACTACATGCGTTATGCCGGGGAAGATGTGGCGCGCGGCATGGCGTCGGCCATGACCCGGCACAATCCCCAGGCCATCGTCGAGGCGATTGAAAATGTGCGGGCATCGGGTGCGGACGAATGCATCCTCGTTCCCGCGACCGCGCATTATGACGAGCTTGAGAGGCTGGTGCGCCTTCTCGCCGATCTGAAGCTTTAGCAAGCAGGCGCGGTCCGTGGGGCCGCGCCTGCCTGGAGCGGGCCGATCCCCCCGATCAGGCGTTGCCGTGATGGGTCAGGAAATGGGGCTGCCCGGTGTGGGCGGTGATTCCGCCATCGATCACGAAATTCTGCCCGGTGATGTAGCTGGCTTCCGCACTGGCGAGAAACACCGTCATCCCGGCGATTTCATCGACCGTTCCGGCGCGGCCCATGGGGATCAGCGCTTCCCACTGGGCGAAGGCCGGCGGCGGAACCTGTTCGGTGGAGGGGGTGCGGATCAGGCCGGGGCTGATGACATTGGCGCGCACGCCCTTGTCCGCCATTTCCAGCGCGAGCGAACGGGTGAAATTGATCACGCCCGCCTTGGCCGAATTGTAGGCGGCAAAGCCGACGTCCCCCGCCACCCCGCAGATGGAAGCGATGTTGACGATCGATCCCCCGGTCTTGAGGAGGTGGGGAATGGCGAACTTGGCGCCATAAAACACCGAATCGAGATCGGTGGCGATGACATGGCGCCACATGGCGGGGTCGGTATCGGCAATCGGGGAAAGCCAGCCGGAACCGGCATTGTTGACCAGCACATCCAGTTGCCCGAATTCCGCCACGCAAAAGGCGATCAGCGCTTCCATATCCTCGATCTTGCCGACATCGGTCTGCGTATGGCGCAGCCGCGCGGGATCGGCGATTTTGGCGCTCTGCGCTTCCAGCTTGGCCATGTCGCGCCCCGCGATCACGACTTTCGCCCCTTCGGCGTGGAAACGTTCGGCGATGGCCGCGCCAATCCCCGATCCGCCGCCGGTAACGATAACGACCTTGTCCTTGATGCCTTGCACGGTGTTTTCTCTCCCAGTCCGGTTGCGGTGCGGGGTTATTGCATCTCGCCGTTATCGCGGCAATCGCCCTTGTCCCGCAGGCGGATCGGCGGCGCGGGAACGGCCCGCCCGCTCACGCCGCGTTCCGGCATATGCGCTTATTCTGCAGAGCACATCTTCAAATTGAGCATTGTTTAATTATGAACCCGCTGCTAGACGCTTTTCGCGAAGTGCAGTTGAGGGTGAGGGAACGATGCGCGGCAATTTCCTGGAAAAGCTGGCTCACGATCTGGAAGCGCCGATTGAGGCGCGGGGGTTCGGCACGGGCTGGTTCTCGGGCTTTTTCGCGATTGTGCTGGCCGTGGCGGGGCTGTGCTTTGTCGCGGCGCTTCGGTTCCCTGCCTATTTCGCAATGCCGGAACTCTCCGTCCTGCGGGATGCGGCGGCGTTCCGGGTGGTGGTGCATGCGACTTTGCTGGCGGCCTATGCGCTGGCTCTGCTCAGCCTGCTTCTGCGCCCGCGCAAGGCGCTGGGCACCACGGCGCTGGTTATCGCCCTAGGGGCGACGATCCTGGGCGGGGCCGCGGTGCAGCCCCAGGAAACGCACGATTGGGGCATTTTCTTCGGGATCGATTTCTTCGCCGTCAACATGATCGCCACCGGCCTGATGTTCGCGCCGCTGGAACGCATGGCCCCGCATCGGGCAAGCCAGCGCCTGTTCCGGCCCGAATGGCGCGAAGATCTGTTCTACTATCTCGTCAGTTCGATGATGGTGCAGGTGATCACGTTCCTCACTCTTGCGCCTTCAAGCTACATCAATGGGCATTTCGGCTGGCTGTCCGGCACGCGGGAGGCGATCTCCAGCCTGCCGTGGCTGGTGCAGTTCGGCCTTGCGATGCTGCTGACCGATCTGGCGCAATACTGGTTCCACCGCCTGTTCCACCGGGTGCCGTTCCTCTGGGGCTTCCATGCGGTGCATCACAGCGCCAGGTCGATGGATTGGCTGGCCGGTGCGCGAATGCATTTCGTGGAGATCGTGCTGCTGCGCGGGGTGACTTCGCTGCCGCTGTTGACGCTCGGTTTCCTGCCTTCGGTGATGCAGGCCTATGTCGCGCTGGTCTATGTCTGGTCGTCGCTGCTGCATGCCAACCTGCGCGGCGATTTCAACGGGCTGGGGCAGATACTGGCGCTGCCGCGTTTCCACCATTGGCACCATGCCATCGATCCGGAAGGGGTGGACAAGAATTTCGCCATCCATTTCCCGTTCTACGACCGGCTGTTCGGCACGCACTATCTGCCCGATGGCGCCTGGCCCAGCGGTTACGGTGTGCCGGAGAAGGTGCCCAACGGCTATCTGGCGCAGATGCGCTATCCGTTCGTGCGCAAGGCGCAATAGCGGATCAGGCGGTTATTGGCGGGCTTTCGATGCGCGATGGCGCATCGTGCGGGGCGATGACCATGTCCTTGAACGAGCGCGCCGTGGGCGAAAGTTCATCCTTGTATACGATCCATAACCGGCTGTTGATGGCCGTGGCCAGCCGCCGGAACACCAGATTGTCGACATGCAGCCGGGCCAGCGATTGCGACAGGATGGTGGCTCCGAAACCGGCTGCCGCAAGGCCCAGAAGCGTGGCGAAGCTGCTGACTTCCAGCGCGATGGTCGGCTGAAATCCGGCTTCCTCGCACAGCGCGAAGAGGTGTTCGTTGAATCCCGCGCCGTTGGTTGCGCCGTAAAGGATCAACGGCACCCCGGCGAGATCCGCAATCGACGGGTTCTCCTCGCGGCAGGCCAGCGGGTGATCTTCGCGCATCGCCAGCACCATGGCTTCTTCGAGCAGGCATTCCGAATTGAGCCCTGCAGGCAGCGGGGGCCGGTCGAGCGCGCGGACGATGCCGATATCGAGCTGCCCCTGCTCGACCAGGGCGATTTGCGCATCGCGGCCGAGTTCCTGCAGGGAAAGTTCGACTTGCGGGTGCGATTGGCGGAAATCGTACAGCGCGCTGGCGATCCGGGGCACGAATGGGGCGGATGCGGTAAATCCCATGCTGAGCCGCCCCAGCTCGCCGCGATGGGCCAGCCGCGCGATCTGCGCCGCGCGCTCTGCTTGTGCCAGCGTCCGCTGCGCTTCGGGCAGGAACAACCGCCCGGCTTCGGTCAGCCGGACCCGGCGGCTGGTGCGTTCGAACAGACGCACGCCCAGCTCTTCCTCCAGCATGCGGATTTGATGGCTGAGCGGCGGCTGCGAAATGCCGAGCCGCTGCGCCGCACGGCCGAAATGCATTTCCTCTGCGACGGACAGAAAATAGCGAAGATGCCTGAGATCCATGATTGAGACCTAAAATATATCAATCGAACCATATTAGATATTGGACGCAAATCAACGATACTCGCATAGGCGCAGCAAAGGCGGTGTTCGCCAGGCGGTAATGCGCCGCATGCGAGCGCCTCTCTCAAGCGTATAGGACGGGGCGGAACGCCTGCCCGGCCAGCGCATTTCGTGAACAGACGCTGCTCTGGCGCGAGCGATGGGCCATCTGCCCGTTCCTCCGCCGATGGCGAAGCGGTGGGAAGACTGAGATGATCGGAATCGTCAAGGTAGCGCTGCACAGGCCGCTGACCTTCATTGTGATGGCGATCCTTATCGGGATTATCGGCACGATGGCGGCGCTGCGCACGCCGGTGGACATCTTCCCCAACATCCGCATTCCGGTGATCGCGGTGGCCTGGCAATATGCGGGCCTGCCGCCCGAAGATGTGTCCAACCGCATCGTTGGCCCCTACGAACGCGTGCTGACCACCACGGTCAACGATATTGAACATATCGAAAGCCAGTCGATGCCGGGGATCGGCATCACCAAGATCTATTTCCAGCCCGATGCTGATATCCGCACGGCGACGGCGCAGGTCACCTCCGTTTCGCAGACGATCCTCAAGCAGTTGCCGCCGGGCACCACGCCGCCGCTGATCATCAACTACAGTGCATCCACCGTGCCGATCATCCAGCTCGCCCTTTCGGGCAAGGGTTTGTCGGAACAGCAGTTGTTCGACCTTGGGGTGAATCAGGTGCGCCCCGCGATGATAACCATTCCGGGCGCGGCCATGCCCTATCCCTCGGGCGGCAAGCAGCGGCAGGTGCAGGTCGATCTCAACCCCGTTGCATTGCAGGCCAAGGGGCTTTCCGCGCAAGATGTGGCCAATGCCATCGCCGCGCAGAACCAGATCAATCCCGCGGGCTTCGTCAAGATCGGGCCGATGCAATACAATGTCCGCCTGAACAATTCGCCGATGACCATCGACGGGCTCAACGATCTGCCCGTCAAAGTGGTGAACGGCGCGACGATTTATATGCGCGATGTCGCTTTCGTGCGCGATGGTAACAGCCCGCAGACCAATGTCGTGCATGTCGATGGCCATCGCTCCGTGCTGCTGACCGTGCTCAAGAGCGGGGCGACTTCCACGCTCGCCATCGTCAACGGCGTGAAGGAAACGCTGCCGAAACTG
Source organism: uncultured Caenibius sp. (assembly GCA_964466155.1). Taxonomy (GTDB): domain Bacteria; phylum Pseudomonadota; class Alphaproteobacteria; order Sphingomonadales; family Sphingomonadaceae; genus Caenibius. Next base: position 14,380 of record CAYXMY010000007.1, read on the forward strand.
GCCGAAACCCTGCCTAAAACGCTGAAGGTGCTGCCGGTGGGCGACCAGTCGCTGTTCGTGAAGGCGGCGGTGGCCGGGGTGGTGAAGGAAGGCGCGCTGGCCGCCGCGCTCACATCGCTGATGATCCTGCTGTTCCTCGGTTCGTGGCGCTCCACCGTGATTATCGCCCTGTCGATTCCGCTTGCGATCCTGTCGGCCATTGCGGCGCTTGCGGCGTTCGGGCAGACGTTGAACGTGATGACCTTGGGCGGATTGGCGCTGGCCGTCGGGATTCTCGTCGACGATGCGACGGTGACGATCGAGAACATCAACTGGCATCTGGAACAGGGCAAGGGCGTCATCGAGGCGATTCTCGACGGGGCGATGCAGATCGTCACCCCGGCGTTCGTCTCATTGCTGTGCATCTGCATTGTGTTCGTGCCGATGTTCTTCCTGCCGGGGGTTGCCGGTTTCCTGTTCGTGCCGATGGCGCTGTCGGTGGTTTTCGCGATGATCGCCTCGTTCGTCCTCTCGCGCACGCTGGTGCCGACGATGGCGATGTATCTGCTGAAGCCGCACGGGGCTTCGGATGCGGATCAGCATCTTGCTGGCACGGCGGATTCGCGCAATCCCTTCATCCGCTTCCAGCGGTGGTTCGAACATCGCTTCGAACGGGTGCGCAACGGCTATCTCGGCCTGTTGCATCTGGCGCTCGACACGCGGCGGACGTTTATCCTGGGCTTCCTTGCGATTGTCGTGCTGTCCTTCGGACTGATGCCGTTCCTTGGCAGTAACTTCTTCCCCAGCGTGGATTCGGGGCAGATCGCCATGCATGTGCGTGTGCCCTCCGGCTCCCGGATCGAGGATACCGCCGCCCGGCTCGACCGGATCGGCCATGCTGTCCGCGATATCATCCCGGCGGATGAGCTTGGCTTGATTACGGACAACATCGGCTTGCCCGCCAGCTCCATCAACACCGCCTACAACAACAGCGGGACCATCGGCCCGCAGGATGGCGACGTGATGATCACACTCAAGGAAGGGCATCGCCCGACCGAGAAGATCGTGGCCGAACTGCGCCGCAAGCTGGCGCAGCGCTTCCCCGGCACGACATTCTCCTTCCTGCCGGCCGATATCACCAGCCAGATCCTGAACTTCGGCGCTCCGGCCCCCATCGATGTGCAGATCGCGGGCAAGGATGGCGATGCCAATCGCGCCTATGCGCAGGAATTGCTCGCCCGCATCCGCAAGATTCCGGGACTGGCCGATGCGCGCATCCAGCAGCCCGCCCGTTCCCCGCAGATCAGCGTCGATGTCGACCGTTCGCGGATCGGCCAATACGGGCTGACGGAACGCGATGTGACCAGCAGCCTGTCCGGCTCGCTCGCCGGATCGGGGCAGACGGCGCCGGTCTATTTCGTCGATCCGACAACCGGGATTTCCTACCCCGTCGTGGCGCAGACGCCTGAATATCTCGTCAGTTCGATAAACGAACTCGCCAATATTCCGGTTTCGGGCGCTGCCAGCGCATCCCCGCAACCTTTGGGCGGTCTGGCCGAGATCAAGCAGACCTCGACCGTGCCGGTCGTTTCCCACTACAATCTGGCCCCGGTCATCAATGTCTACGGCACCACGCAAGGGCGCGATCTTGGCGCGGTGGCGGGCGATATCCAGCGCGTGATCAAGTCGATGGAGCAGAAGCAGCCGAAAGGCGCGACGATCACCATTCGCGGCCAGTATGAGACGATGAACACCGCCTTTTTCGGCCTCGGGTTCGGTCTCGCCGTGGCGATTGTGTTCATTTACCTGCTGATCGTGGTCAATTTCCAGAGCTGGCTCGATCCCTTCGTCATCATCACCGCGCTTCCGGCCGCGCTCGCCGGGATCGTATGGATGCTGTTCACCACCGGCACGACGCTGTCCGTGCCCGCGCTCACCGGTGCGATCATGTGTATGGGCGTGGCAACGGCCAACTCCATTCTGGTGGTCAGTTTCGCGCGGGAACAGCTCGCGCTCCACGGCGATGCCGCGCGGGCCGCGTTGGAAGCGGGCCGGGTGCGGTTCCGCCCCGTTTTGATGACGGCGCTGGCGATGATTATCGGCATGGCCCCGATGGCGCTCGGCCTGGGCGAAGGCGGCGAACAGAACGCGCCGCTCGGCCGGGCCGTGGTCGGCGGGCTGATGTTTGCCACGGTCGCCACCCTTTTCGTTGTCCCCACCATTTTCAGCCTCGTTCACCGGCGTCATCACGCAGGCGACGCCCCGAACATGGAAGTGCAGCCCAGCCATGCATGAAAACTCTCCCACCGACGAAACTCTTCCCGCCGATATCGACCGCCGCAAGCTGAAGCGGTTCGGCATCGGTGTCGCGGTTGTGGCGCTGGCGATTGTCGTGTTCGGCGTCGCCTCGCGCACTTACGCGGTGCACGATCTCAAGGAGGTTTCGGCCGAAGCCGCGATACCGACGGTGGCGGTCGTCGCGCCGACATCCGGCGCCGGTGCCGGGGCGCTGGTGCTGCCCGGCAATGTGCAGGCGTTCAACAGCGCGCCGATCTATGCCCGCACCAATGGCTATGTCCGCCGCTGGCTGGTGGATATCGGCGATCGTGTGAAAGCGGGGCAGACGCTGGCTACGCTCGATGCGCCCGAAGTCGATCAGCAACTGGCCCAGGCGCAGGCCGATTATCAGACCGCGCTCGCCAATCTGCGGCTGGCGGGGACGACATCGCGCCGTTGGCAATCCATGCTGCGCGAAGATGCGGTGTCGAAGCAGGAAGCGGACGAGAAGGCGGGCGATCTCGCTGCCAAGAACGCCTTGGCCAACGCAGCGCTGGCGAATGTCCGCCAATTGAAGGCGATGCAGGGCTTCACGCGCCTGGCGGCCCCGTTCGACGGTGTCGTCACAAGCCGTTCCGCGCAGATCGGGGCGCTGGTCGTGGCCGGTAACGCGGCTTCGCAGCCGCTGTTCACCGTGTCGGACGTGCGGCGCATGCGGATCTATGTGAAAGTGCCGCAAGGTTATTCCTCCGGGGTTCATCCGGGGATGACGGCGAAGATCGTATTGCCCGAATATCCCGACCGCAGCTTCACCGCTACCGTTGCGCGCAGTGCGCAGGCGGTCGATGCGCAATCCGGCTCGGTGCTGATCGAATTGCAGGCGGACAATCCCGACGGTGCGCTGAAGCCGGGCGCTTTCGCCCGCGTCAGCCTCGATCTGGGCGATCATCAGGGTGGCTTCAGCTTGCCGGGCAGCGCCATCCTCTATGGCAACGACAGCCCGAGCGTGGCGGTGGTCGGTGCCAATGGCCGGGTGACGGTGAAGCCGGTGACGATTGCGCGTGACGAAGGCAAGACGGTGATCGTCTCCAGCGGACTTTCGGCAGCCGACCGGGTGGTGGATACGCCGCCGGATTCGATCCGGACCGGGGACAGAGTGCAGATTCAGAAGGATTCCCAGAAGCCGGCCCAGCCGCAGCAGGCCCCGGCAGCGGGAAATGCCCGTGCGCATTAAGGCGGGGCTGGCCCTGCTGGCGCCGGGGCTGCTCGCCGCCTGTTCGATGGCGCCTGCGTACCATCCGCCAGAAACCGCGCCGCTCCCCGCCGAATTCAAGGAGATCGCGGGCTGGACCGCTGCCAACCCGCAGGACGATGCGGCGCGCGGGCAATGGTGGGAAGCGTTCGGCGATCCGGTGCTCAACGATCTGGAAACGCGCGCGCAGCAGGCCAGCCCCACGCTGGCGGCGGCGCTGGCGCGCTACGATCAGGCGCGTGCCGCCGCGCGGATCGATGCCGCGCCATTGTTTCCCGAAATCGGCGTGGCGGGCGATGCCAGCCGCCAGCGCCTTTCGGGCGGGCGGTTGAACGGTGCGGGTGCACCGGTGACTTACAACGACTATTCGGTGGGGGCGACGCTCAACTACGAGATCGATCTGTGGGGCCGTATCCGCAATCAGGTGAAATCGGCGCGCGCTGATGCCGATGCTTCGGCGGCCGGTCTGGTGTCCGCCCGGTTGAGCCTGCAGGCGGCGGTGGCGGATGCCTACGTCCGGTTGCGCGGGCTCGATGCGCAGGCGGAATTGCTGCGCCGGTCGGTGGCCGCTTATGAGCGGGCCTATGCGCTCACCGCCACGCGCCATCGCGGCGGTATCGCTTCGGGAATCGACGTCAATCGTGCACGGACCACGTTGGCCAATGCCCGGGCGCAGATTTCCGCCATTGCCAACGAACGCGCCGCGACCGAGCATGAACTGGCCGCGCTGACGGGCGAAGTCGCTTCGAATTTCGGTATCGCCCCGGCTGTGCAGACCTTGAGCTTGCCGCAGGTCCCCACTGGCACACCTTCGGCCCTGTTGCAGCGCCGACCGGATATCGCCGCGGCGGAACGGCGGATGTTCGCGGCCAACGCGCGTATCGGCGTGGCGCGCGCGGCGCTGTTTCCCAGCATCACGCTGGGCGGCGGGGCCGGATGGGAAACGACGCATGGTGGCCTGTTGTCGACGCCGAACAGTTTCTGGGGGCTGGGGCCGCTTTCGGCGGTGCTTTCGCTGTTCGACGGCGGGCGCAAGCAAGCGCAGGTCAAACTGTCGCGCGCCGAATATGACGAGATCAGCGCGCAATATCGCGATACGGTGCTGACGGCGTTCCAGCAGGTGGAAGACGGGATCGCGGCGATGAAGCACTTTGCCGCCGAAGCGGTCGATCAGCGCGACGCGGCGCAAGCGGCGGAGCGGACGAACGATCTCGCGCTCACCCGTTACAAGGATGGGGCGTCGGATTATCTTGAAGTCGTCACCGCGCAGACCGATGCCTTGCAGGCCCAGCGGGCTTTGCTGTCGGTGGAAACGCAGCGCCTGCGCGCCAGCATTGCGCTGGTCCGGGCTCTGGGTGGGGAGCCGGGGACACCGCAGGCATCAGTTCAATAGATGGCCGGATCGAGAGGACGGAATTTTCATCCGGCAGCCGGGCATATAGGGGGAAAGAGGCATGAAAGCGGCGTACTATACGCAGAACGGTGGGCCTGAAGTCCTGACCTGGGGGGACCTGCCCGATCCGGAAATCGGCCCCGACGGGGTGCTGGTCCGGGTATCGCATGTGTCGCTCGAAGGCGGCGATCTGATCAGCCGCCGCATGACCCCGGCAGCACACGGCCCGCATGTGGTGGGATATCAGGCATCGGGCACGGTGGTGGCCGTGGGTGCCGATGTCACCCGGGTGGCGGTGGGGCAGAAAGTGGCCGCCTTCCACTGGTCGGGCAGCCATGCGGAACTGTTCGCGGTGGAAGAACGCCACGCCTTCCCGCTGCCCGATGGGATCGACATGGCGATGGCCGCAACCATTCCCGCCACGTTCGGCACGGCCCATGATGCGCTGTTCGAATTCGGCCGTTTGCAGGCCGGTGAAACCGTGCTGGTGCAGGGCGCGGCGGGCGGTGTCGGCTTGGCGGCGGTGCAATTGGCGGCGCAGGCCGGTGCGCGCGTGATCGCCACCGCCTCGGGCGCAGAGCGCAGCCGCCGCCTTGCGGATTTCGGCGCGGCGGTGACGATCGATCATGCCGCTGAAAGCATTGCCGACCGCTGTCTCGATCTGACGGCGGGCGAAGGGGTGGACATGGTGCTGGATATCGCCGGTGGGCGCGCCGTTGCCGAACTGATGCGCGCGGTTCGCTATCGCGGGCGCTATCAGGTGATCGGCGTCGCCAGCGGGGAAGCCACATCGTTCGATTTCACCGATGTGGTGACCAAGAGCCTCACCTGCCAAGGCGTGCTGTTCGGCCGTGAAATGGGGACACCGCGCGGGCAGGCGGTCGTCGCGGATCTGGTGCGGCAGATGGCGGCGGGCACGATCACGATGCCCATCGACTGGATGTTCCCCCTGTCCGAAGCGGCCGCGGCGCACCGCTACGCCGAAGAAGCGCATCCTTTCGGGCGCGTAATCATGACAGCCTGAGGATAGGGCCAGAACCGGGCTTGTCTCCGCCAGCACGCACGCTAGGGCTTGGGGCATGACAGAGACGAACCCGGACAATACGGTCGAAGGGCAAACGCTTGCGCGCGGGGATGTGGAAGCGTTGGCCGCGCAGGCGCGCCCGTTGCACCTTGCCGATTGCGATCTGGAAGAGGCCGATCTCAGCCATCTGGCGCTCGACGGGTGGACGTTCGAGCGCTGCAATTTCCGGCGTACCAATTTCACCGCCGCGCGGCTGGAAGGCAGCCGCTGGCAATCGTGCCGCGCCCCGTTCGCCAATTTCAGCCGGGCGGACCTTGCCGATGCGCGCGTGACGGCCTGCGATTTCAACAACGGGACATTTCGCCACGCGATCCTTTCGTCAGCGCTGTTCGTACAGTCCAAGCTGACCGGTGCGGATTTCAGCGATGCGAAGAGCTTCGGCACGCGGTTCGAGGAAACCTTGCTGATCAACGCCAAGCTTGCAACCATGGCATTTCGCAAGCAACGGCTGGTGAAAGTGGACTTTTCCCAGGCCGATCTCAGGAAATGCGATTTTCGGGAGACGACTTTCGAGGATTGCAGTCTGCGCGATGCGCTCGTGGCAGGCGCGCGGTTCGAAGCCGCGGATCTGCGCGGGGCCGATCTGGGCGGTTTTCAACTCGCGGATGCGACCTTGTTTCGCGGGGCCACCATCTCCCGCGAACAGGCAGGCCAGTTGCTCGGCGAATTGGGGCTGAACGTGCGCTAGGGCGGTTTTAGCGATAACGCAGGTTGCACGATTGCCGCATCCCGCAAGGTGTGCCAGCGTGGCGGGTATCGCAAGACAGACAAGCACGGCGGGACAATCGGGATGCAGATCAGGTTTGACGGGCGTACGGCGCTGGTGACGGGTTCCACGCGGGGGATCGGTTATGCGGTGGCGCGGCTGCTGGGCGAAGCGGGCGCGGAAGTGATCGTCAACGGACGCACGGCGGAAGCGGTGGATGAAGCGCTCGCCTCCTTGCGGAAGGAAGTGCCGCAAGGCGCCTTTCGCGGGCTGGTGGCCGATATTGCCACGGCGCAAGGGGCCGATTTCGCCGCACGGCAAGAAACCGCGCTCGATATCCTCGTCTGCAATGCGGCGACTTTCGATTGGACCGCGTTCTTCGATACCGTGGATGCGGACTGGCAACGCCATTTTGAGATCAACGTGATGTCCGGCGTGCGTCTTGCACGGCATTTCATGCGCGGCATGCTGGACCGGAACTGGGGGCGGATCGTGCTGGTGGCTTCGGAATCGGGTTTCAATATTCCGGCTGACATGATCCACTACGGCGTGAGCAAGGCTGCGCAGATCGCGCTGGCCCGCGGGCTCGCCGAACTGACTGCGGGCACTGGCGTGACGGTGAACAGCGTCCTGCCGGGGCCGACGGCATCGAGCGGGGCGGAAACCTTCTTTGCCGACTATGCGGTGCAAAACGGGATCCCTGCCGAGGAAGCGGAAGCCCATTTGCTGCAATCCATCCGCCCCACCCAGCTTCTGCGCCGTTTCGCGACCGTGGAAGAAGTGGCGAACATGATCGTCTATGTCTGTTCTGCGCAGGCATCGGCCACCAATGGCGCGGCCTTGCGGGTGGAAGGCGGGCTGCTGCGCCATCCGGGATAGCGGTATCGCCCCGCAGCGGCGGCGCGAACCGATAGCAGGGTGTCTGCAACCGTTTTGCAAGCCGGTTGTAATCAAAGAGTCATGGATGCCGACTAGCGCCTGCCCGATTGCTGGAAGCGCCGCTGGGGCCTTCCTCCCAGCTTGCGGAGCGGCATACGTTCGAGCCTACGGATAACGACCCTGGTTTCATGCCGCTTTCCAGCATGAGCGGTCCCGATATTGGCCCGAGCCTGATCTGGGGAATGGATTTCACCTGCGACGGCGCGGTTCAGGTGGGCGATTGCGATGCTCCGCCCCAAGGGCATTTCCGCTGGCTGCATTTCAATCTGGCCGGGCCGGGCACACGGCGCTGGCTGAAGAATGCGGCCGAGCTGCCGCGCGAAATCCGCGAGATGTTCCTGTCCCCCGAAACGCATCAGCGTGCGGTGGTGGAAGGGGAAAGCGTGGGCTGCGTGCTGCACGATTTCGAGCGGGATTTCGACGTGCCGGATACGGAACAGATCGGTGCGCTACGCATCGCGTTGACCCCTTCGCTGGTCATCACCGCGCGGCATCATTCGCTCCGCAGCGCGGATATCGCCCGCCGCAAGCTGGAACGGGGGGCGGTTCTTGCAGGGCCGGATCAGGCGCTCGATCTGCTGACGGGCGCCATTGCCGAAAACCTTTCGGCCATCGGCCGCAGGCTGGGCGCCAGAGTGCTGCAACTGGAAGAAGCCTTTCTCGAAGGGCATGCACCGCCCGGCGCGCGCGATCTCATTCACATTCGCCGCCGTCTGGCCCAGATTCATCGGGTCATGTCGGGCATGCGCGGGGTGTTGCAACGTCTCGAAAGCGATGGCGAACTGCCCGAGGCGCTGTTGCAGACCGTGGAAAAATGGGTGCAGCGGATTCACGCGCTGGATCAGGATGCGCTGGGCGTGCTCGGCCAGTTGCGGCAACTGCGCGAAGAGATCGACATGCAGGCCACGCAGCGCACCAACCAGAATCTCTATATCCTCTCCATCGTCACCGCGCTGATGCTGCCCGCCACGCTGGTGACGGGGCTGTTCGGCATGAACACCGGCGGCATGCCTTTTTCATCGGACGCCCACGGCACATTGCTGGCAACGGCCATGGCGGGCGGGACCGCAGCGGCGACCTATCTGGTGCTGCGCTGCATGGGCTTCATGCGGCGCTGAGCGGTAGCGGAAAGCGGGTTACGGCCCGGCGCCGGACCCGCCGGCACGCGCGGCCTGATCGGCAGGCGGATTGGCGGGGCGGAGAGGAATCTCGATCCGCGGCGCGCGGGCCGGATCGCCCAATCCCGGCAGCGCATCGCTGTTGATGCGGATGGAATTGCGGTCGACATGCAGATCGACGGGCACACCGTTGATATCGGTCGAGATGACGGCCTGCCCATCCTGCAGGCGGATCGTGCTGTTGTCGCCCAGCGGGACATCGCCGGTATCGGGCAGGTCGAGCGGCTGGACCGGGCCTTCCGGATCGGCTTTCTTCCTCGGGGGCGCACTTCTGCCCATGGCTTGCGTTATGAAGTCGCGCCAGATGCGGGCGGGCACGCCTCCACCCGAAATGCCCCGCAGCGGCGTGTTGTCATCGTTGCCCACCCACACGCCGACGACCAGATCCCGGGTATAGCCGATGAAGAGCGCGTCGCGGTTGTCCTGGCTCGTTCCGGTCTTGCCATAGCTCGGCACATCGAGCCGCGCCGCCCGTCCCGTGCCGTTGGTGACCACGCGGCGCAGCAGTTGTTCGATGGCTTTGCGGTCGTTGCCTGAAAGGCTGCTTTGCCTGCTTAGCAGCCAGTCGTACCAGCTTGCTTCTTCCGCCTTGAAGGCGCGAGGAACCACCGGATAGAGGTTGCCCGCGATGCCCGCATAGGCCGCCGTCAGTTGCAGCAGGTTCATGCTCGCCGTGCCCAGCGCGAGGCTGGAATCCTGCTCCGGCAGGGGAGTGGTCACGCCCAGATCGCGGGCCGTCTTGATTACCGCCTTGCTGCCCACCTGATTGAAGAGACGCACCGCTGCGACGTTGCTGGACGATGCGAAGGCGTCTTCCAGTGTGATAGAGGCGCTGTAATGGCCGCTGGCGTTCTGCGGGCGATAAGGGCCACTTTCAATCGGCGTGTTGGCGATGGTATCGCTCGGGCTCCAACCCTGTTTGAGGGCGGTAAGATACGTGAACAGCTTGAAGGTGGAACCGGGCTGGCGCAGCGATTGCGTCGCCCGGTTGAAGGGCGATGCGGCGTAGTCCTTGCCACCGACCATGGCGAGGACTTCGCCGTTCGGGCGCATCGCCACCAGCGCCACTTGCGCGCCGTGCAGGCCCGGATTGCGGGTGACTTGCCGGGCAATCGATTGGAGGCGGGCATCCAGCGTGGTGGTCAGCGTTTCGCTGGCATAGCCGCCTTCGCTCAGCTTGCGGGCTTGCGGCAATGCCCAGTCGGCGAAATAAGTGCCGGTGGGCAGGTCCCTGGCGGTGCGCAGGTCGAGGCGCGGGGTCGGCACTGCCCTGGCTTCGGCAGGAGTCAGGTAGCCGCTATCGACCATCGCTTGCAGCACCACCCGCATGCGGTTGCTCGCGCGGTCGAAATGCTTCGACGGGGCATAACGCGAAGGGGCCTGCATCAGCCCTGCCAGCATCGCGGCCTGCCCGGTGGTCAGCTTTTCCGGCTGGCGATGGAAATAGTGCAACGATGCGGCCCGCAGGCCATAGGCGTTGTCGCCGAAATAGGCGTTGGAAAGATAACGTTCGAGGATTTCGTCCTTCGACAGCCAGACTTCGAGCCAGAAGGCGATCAGCACTTCGCGCGCCTTGCGGGTCAGGCTGCGTTCCGGCGTCAGGAAAGTGAACTTGGCAAGCTGCTGGGTGATCGTGCTGCCGCCCTGCGTGCTGCCATGCGTCATATTGTTCCAGGTGGCGCGGATCATGCCGCGCGGGTCGATCCCCCAATGGGAATAGAACCGGCGATCCTCGATTGCGATGAAGGCCTGTGGGACACGCGCGGGCAATTGGGAGATTTTTACGGGTTGTTCGACAATGGCCCCGTTGCGGGCGATGGGGGTTCCGTCGGATGCGAGCAGAGTGATTTGCGGGGGCGAAATCGGCTTCAGCGACTTGGACAGAGGCGCGGTGAAGGCCAGCCAGCCGACCAGCAGGATGAACAGGAACAGCAGAATGGCGAACACGCGCACCACGCGCTTGCGCAAGTTGTGCGGCGGCTTGGCGGGGGCGGTTGCATCCGGCGATGCAACGATGGGCGGTTCCGTGCCGGGCAATGCATCCGGGATATCGGTTTCGCGCTTCCGGCTGAAAAGATTCCGCAATCTCGCCTTCCTGATGGCCGGAAAAGCAGGAACTTCGCCGGGCGCCGCTGACGCTGATTCTCTTACGCGAGAGGCCTTATCCCCTACAAGCTTTCGCCTGATTTAATGGATCGCCATCCCACCGTTCGCGCCGGAAAATAGGCGCGCGCCGTGCGGCATTCAATGGCCTGTCCGGCAGATTTCGAGCGCCTTCGCAAAGCTGGGGACGAGTGCGACGTCGTGGCCCTGTATCGTGGCGGTATTGGCGGCGGGGGTATCGGCCAGCATCCCGATCATGATGGGCGCCGCCGATTTTTCCCGTATGCGCTGCACCATGGCCTTGAGGCGCGATCCGCCGGGCCGGTAATCGGTGCCGAGCAGGCAGATCTGCCGCGTTTCCGACAGATGCAAGGCGCGGATACGATGGCGGGAGGCGGCGGTATGGGGCAGCACGCTCACCCCGATGCCGGATCGCTGCAGCAACTGGGCGAACATGGCCGCCAAAGTGGCGTCGAGCGCTCCCCTGCCGGGAATGCACAGGATGTCGCCCGTCCGGTTGTCGGCAGGCATGGCGGCCGGGGCCGGTTTTTCACTGCCTTCCGCCGCAATGAGATCGTCGGAGAAGCCGGTGAAATCGCTGGCAAGGTGGAGCGCGGTGGCATGATCGATGGCGCCGCGCCGTATGTCCGCCGCCGCGAGCCGCAGCGCGGGCAGCGCCACATCGTCGTAATATTCGACCAGCGATCCTTCGTGCACGGCGGCTTCGGCCTGATCGATCACATCGTCGAGATTGCCTGCCAGCAGGCGTTGATAGAGGCTTTCCGCCGGGGACAGGGCCGGCCGGTCGCCCAGCAGCACTTCGAGAAATGCCATGCTCGGCACGTGCCGCCCCAGCACCACCAGGCACAAGGTTAGCGGCATCGACAGCACCAGCCCGACCGATCCCCAAATCCACGTCCAGAACACCGCGGCCACCACCACCGACAGCGGCGAAAGGCCGGTGGAATGGCCGTAGAGCAGCGGTTCCACCACATAGCCCGTCAGCGGTTCGCAGATGGCGAACAGCAGCGCGACATAGAGTACCGAATTCCAGCCCGGATCGATGGCGGCGGCGACGATGATCGGGATGACCGCGCCCAGCATCGCCCCGATATAGGGCACGAAGCGCATGATCCCGGCCAGCACACCCCAGACCAGCGGCACCGGCAGGCCGATCAGCCATGTGCCGACACCGATGATGAGGCCGAAGCCGGTGTTGACGGTCAATTGCGTCAACAGATAGCGCGACAGGCGTTCGCCGGCTTCGTCGATGGCCAGGGTTGTGCGGTATAGATCGGACGATCCGCACAGGCGGATCATCTTGTCGCGCACTTCATTCTTCTGCAGCAGGATGAAGATCGCGACGACCAGCACGATGATGAAGGTTTCGAAAGGCGCCAGGATCGGCCCCAATATGCCGAACGCGGTGGAGAGCGGATTGCTGTCGCTGGCTGCTGTGCCTTGCGCGGCGGGGGCAGCGGTTCCCGCCGTTTGTGCGGTAGAGCCGCTGGATGGCGCGCGCGCCGTGTGCGGCTGCGGCGGCTGAATCTTGTCGGACAGCACCGACAAGCGCGAAATGGCGAAGTGCTGTGCCGTATCGATCTTGTTTTGCAGCGTCTGCACATAGTCGGGCATGTTCTGCGACAGCGACGCCATCTGCGTGCCCATGATCGTGCCGATGCTGCCCACCAGCCCCAATGCCAGCAGTACCGATATGATTACGGCCAGCCCGCGCGGTATATAGATGCGCCGCAGCAGTTCGACGATGGGGGAAAGGACGAAGGACAGCAGCACCGCCAGCGTGATCGGGATTAGCACTTCCTGCCCGAAATAGAGCCCGGCGATCACCACCACGCCGATGGCGAGGCGCAGCAGACCCTCCGTGCCGGGCGATTGCGGCGGAGTTATGCGCAGATATCCATTGGGATGCGTGCGATCGTCGTTCCATTGGGGAGGCGATGCATCGTCCGGGCCTGCTGCCATATTTCCCCCTTTATGCAATTCCGCGGATAATGACCCAAACACGCTTGTTTCGCCAGACTGTTCCGGCGGGCTGTGTGGCAACGTTCGGAAGCTTCCGAACGTTCCTGACGGTGGCCAATGATATTGCGCGGCGTGGGAAGAGGCGGGCCGCGTGCAGCGTCCTTGCCGCGCGTGTGTTAACTATGTGTGTGCACGATGGGCTGCGTAAAAAGAAATGGCATTCCCCATTGAGAAGAGATTTCCTTAATAATCATAGAGAGTTGTCCCCTCATTCCAACCCTCCGAGAAATCCACCGGCCAACTCGCTTTTAGCGTTGTGTGGAAACAGTCTGATCTTTGGTGCGGCCTTGATGAAGTGGGATCATTCGGCAAGGATTGCCGTCGCCATCGGTCGGAAGCGTATTGCGTTATTCGGCAAGATGAAAATCTACATGACTGCACAAACGGCAGCGTCGGGACGGGGAGAGACAATCGCGTAGGCTGCGCCGCCGCGAAACCCCGCCTGGTGGGAGGAGGGGTTATTATGAATTGCGTGCGTTTGACGATGCTGACTACTGTCGCCGTAACGGGCATATGGGCGGGAGGCGCCTCGGCGCAAACGGCTGCCAGTGGCAACGCGAGCCTATCCGGCGAAGATATCGTGGTGACCGCGCAAAGGCGTGAAGAGCGCCTGATCGACGTGCCGATTTCCGTATCCGCGATGGGCAGCGAAGCGCTGGAGCGCGCGGGGGCGAAGAACGTTTCCGATATCGGCACTTATGTTCCGAACATCCAGATCAACCAGACGGTGGGCAATACCGCAGGGCCGCTTATCACCATTCGCGGTCTTGCTCCTTCGGGGGATACCAGTCTCGGGCGGGATCAGCCGGTCGGGCTCTATATCGATGGTGTGCCGATCGCAAAATCGACCGGGGCGGCCTTCGATATCGTCGATCTGCAGCGGGTCGAAGTGCTGCGCGGCCCGCAAGGCACGCTTTACGGCAAGAACACCATCGGCGGCGCGGTCAATCTCGTCACCGCCAAGCCTTCGGGTGAGTTCGGTGGGTTCATTTCAGGCGGGATCGGCACGCACAATCTCTTCTCGGAACGGATTTCGGTCGATTTGCCTGCTATCGGCAAGGAGAACGAAGGTTTCGGCGTCATCAAGACGAAGCTTTCGTTCACCGGGCGCCAGTTCAACGGTTTCTACAAGAACACCGGCCCGTCGCGCGATTTCGGCCGCCAGCGGCTGCTTGCCGGGCGGGCCGATGTGCTGTGGGAACTGAATGACCGTTTCAGCGTGCGCTATTCCTACGATATCAACGACAGCAAGGGCACGGGTGCCATGCTGGCGATCAGTGCGATGGGGACGACATTCGCGCCCGACAGCGCCACGTACAAAGCCATCGCGGCCTACATGCATACAACCCGGCCGAAATCGATCAGCGCCGACAATGTGCATGAGAACAACTACAAGGTTTCCGGTCATTCGGTAACGTTGCAATACAATGCCGGTTCGGGCGGGTTGGGCGATGTCACGCTGAAATCGATCACCGCCTGGCGCAAGCTGCAGACCCGCAGCTACAGCGATTTCGACGGTACGCCGCTCGACCTGGTGCGTTTCCGGCTGAACAACGATTACAACCAGTTCAGTCAGGAATTCCAGGTGCTCGGCGATGCCGGGCGGGTGAAATATACCCTTGGCGCATTTTACATGCGTGACCGGTACAGCGTGTACAACCCGCGCTGGAACTTCCAGTTCGGCGGCAACAAGTACGATCTCAGCGAACGCGGCGCGAACAACCACTCCATCGCCGGTTACGGCCAGTTGACCTGGACGCCGCCCGTCGCGGGAGACCGGCTGGATATCGCGGTCGGCCTGCGCTGGACCAAGGATACGCGCGACACGTGGGAACGTTTCTTCTCCTACAGCACCTTCGTTGCCAATCCGCTCAGCGCGAATGCCGGTGTGTTCGCGCGCGGCCCCGGCGGTGTCCCGCTGACGCTCAGCGGCGGCCCGGTTTCGGGCGTCATCCCCGGTAACGGCGGCATCGGGCCGACGGATCTTGTTCCGCTGAGCAACAAGAAATCCTGGTCGCAATTCACGCCCGAACTGAACGTCAGCTTCAAGGTCAATCCAAGCTGGAATATCTATGGCCGTGTGGCGACCGGCTTCAAGAGCGGCGGTTTCAACGATACGGCGGCGAACAATGCGGCGTTCAACACGCCCTACGACCCGGAAAAGCTGCTGTCGTTCGAACTGGGCAGCAAAGGCACGTTCTTCGACCGGCGGCTCAGCCTGAACATGTCCGTCTATCACAGCATCTACAAGAATTTCCAGGCGGGTGTGTTCGTGCCTGAATTCGTGACGACGAACATTATCAACGCGGGCAAGGCCAAGTTCACCGGGTTCGAACTCGAAGGGCAAATCCGCCCGCAAGAGAATCTCACCTTCAATTTCGGTTATGGGTACGTCCATGCCCGTTACACCGATTTTGTACTTCCGCCGGCCGTGGGGCAAACAGTGGGTACGGATGTCACGAATACCTACAAGGTTCCGCTGGCGCCGAAGCATAACCTGCTCTTGGGGGCGGAACATCGTCTCGATCTGGGCGGGCCGCAGCTGATCAGCAGTGTGAACTGGTCATGGCGCGCTTCCCAATGGGGGACCATTACGCCGGACGTGCTGAGCCGCCGCAAGGCTTATGGCCTGCTTGACGCACGATTGACGCTGACAGGCATAAAGCTGGGCGGAGATGCTGAACTGGAATTCTCGGTTTGGGGTAAAAACCTGTCGGATACCAAGTATTGGGTCAGCGGCATCAATCTCACGGCCTTTGCCGTGCGCCAGTGGGGCGACCCGCGCAGCTTCGGGGCCGACGTCAAGCTCAAGTTCTGAGCCGGCCCCTTTCCGGGTTCTCTTCAAAGGTATCGTACACGCGGCGGATGGAATTTTATGAGTGACACCTCTCCGCCGCGTGTCTTGTCACGCTTTGCGTTTGCCGCCCTGTTCGCCACCACGCTGGCGACGGGGACCGGCAATCTCGGGCTGATTTCGGTCATGCCGGCCGCCGGGCGGGCGCTCGGTATTTCGGATTTCCTGATCGCCAGCATCTTTTCGCTGTCCGCGCTGATGTGGGCGATCACTTCCCCGCTATGGGCGGCGCGATCCGACCGCAAGGGGCGCAAGCAGCATATCCTGATCGGCCTTGGCGGCTTTATTTTCTCGATGTTGGGGTGCGGAGCGGTGATCCTTGCCGGATTGCAGGGGCTGACGGCTGCCTTCGCCACTTTTCTGGGATTTCTGCTGATCCGTTCGACTTACGGCATGTTCGGTTCCGCCGCGGGCGCCGCCGCGCAAGCCTATGTGGCTGACCGGACGGAGGGCCAGCAGCGAGTGCGGGCGATTGCTGGGCTCGGCGGTGCGTTGAGCCTGGGGACCATTTTCGGCCCCGCCATCGCCCCGTTCCTTATCCTGCCCTATCTCGGGCTGTCCGGCCCGATGTTCGTCTTCGGGCTGGCCGGGGTCGCGATCTTCCTGCTGGTGGCCTTCAGCTTACCCTCCGATCATAGCCGCACCGCGCGTACCGCGCCTGTGGCGGCCAGCGGCGGCTGGGGAATTTGGGCCAATCCCGATGTCCGGCCTTTCCTGATTTATGGCATGGCGATGAGCTGTGCGCAGGCGGGCAATACTTATACGCTGGGCTTTCTGGTGATCGACCGGGTGGGCCTGCCCCCGATAGAAGCGCAAGGCGCCATCGGCACGGTCATGGTGGCGGGCGCGATTGCGGGCCTGATCGCGCAATGGGGCCTAGTCGGCCTGTGCGGGATGATGCCGCGTGCGCTGCTGCGGTGGGGCGGCTTTCTCGCCTTTCTGGGCAATGTGCTGATCGTTGTCCTGCCCGGTTTCACCATGCTCGCCGCGTCATTCGCGCTGCTCAGCTTCGGTTATGGGCTGGCCCGGCCTGGCTATACGGCGGGTGCCTCGCTCGCCATCGGCGAACGGGGGCAAGGGGCAGTGGCAGGTGCGGTTTCGGCGATTGCCGGAGCGTCCATCGTCGTCGTGCCGACGCTGGCGGTGGGTTTGTACGAATGGATGCCGGCGGCGCCATTCCTCGTTTTCGGTGCGGTCATGGGCGGGCTGGTGATCGGCACCGCCATCGATCCCCACCTGGCGCAACGGCGGGCGACGACATGAACGATCGTTTCCTGTCAGCGATTGTATGTGCGCGCTGATTGCCTTGTGATGGAAGGCAGCGGCGCGGTATTCTTTCTTCGTGAAATAAGGGGGTGTGCCGCCATAGACCGGTGCGCCGCCCATGGAACAGATCAGGAGTATTCTCATGGACCGCTATCTCGTCATCTCTTCGGATGGTCATGCTGGTCTGCCGCCGGAACGTTATCGCGATTATCTCGAAAGCAAGTATCACGCAGAGTTCGATGAGCGGGTGCAGCAGGAAATCGTCGCGCGCGAAGAACATGAAAAGCGCTTCCTGCTGGACGATTTCAACACCAAGTGGCGCGCGCGCGTGGGCGAAGGGCTGGCTGGGGCATGGGACCCCACCATTCGCAACCAGGTGCTGGATGGCGATGGCGTGGTGGCGGAGGTGCTGTTCCCCGATGGTATCACCGAACGCAATGCCCCGCCGTTCAGCGCGGACGTGGGGCTACGCCCCTTCGGCATCGCCCCGGAACTGCAATGGGCAGGTGCCCGCGCGCACAACCGCTGGCTGGCTGAATTCTGCAAGGACGATCCGCTGCGCCGCATCGGCCTGGCAGTGATCCCCGCGCTTTACGATGTGGAAGAAAACCTCAAGGAAATCCGCCAGGCGCATGCCAACGGTCTGAAAGGCGTGTTCATGCCGATCATCACCGATGGCTATGCCATGTATAACCACACCAAATACTATCCGATGTGGGAACTGCTGCAGGAACTCAACATGTCGGTGCATTTCCATTCGGGCGGCGCACCGGCCTATGACACGACGCAGCCGGGCTGGATCGGCACCTATCTGTCGGAATATGCCTTCTGGTTGACCCGGCCGATGTGGTCGATGATCTTCGGCGGGGTGTTCGAACTCTATCCGCGGCTCAAGGTCTGCTTCACCGAGGCGGGCGGCGAATTCTGGTTCCCGTGGGTGCTGGAGCTGATGGATATCCGTGCTTCGGTCAAGCATACTTCCGGCAAGCTGGGCGATTACAATTCCAACCTGACGATGAAGCCGAGCGACTATTTCGCCCGTAACATCTGGGTCGGCTGTTCCGCTCTGCCGGACGAGGAAACCACTGAATCCTATTACAAGATCGGTATCGACCGGATCATGTGGGGGACCGATTATCCGCACCCCGAAGGCACCTGGCCGGCGACGCTCACCAAGATGCAGGCAAGCCTGAGCGGGCTGCCCGAAGCGGATATCCAGAAGATGTTCGCGGGCAATGCCCTGCAAGTGTTCGACGATCTGGACGAGGACGCGCTCTGGGCGCTCGCCGCCCGTATCGGGCCGCTCAAGGGAGAGTTCGTGAAACGTGCCGCCTGACAAGGGCAAGGCAAACGCTCCGTTACCCGCTGCTTTGTCCCCCGGGCAGGCAGCGGGGTTCCAATTCGGACAGCAGGCGTATACCCTTCCGCGCAATACCGCATTCGAGGCGGCTTTTCTGGGGAAGGGGCGATTGGTTACCTGGCGTGGAATCGAAGAGTTTCTTGCGGTTGTCGAAACCGGTAGCTTTACCGGCGGCGCTGAGGCCTTGGGCGTGTCCAAGTCCTTTGTCAGCAAGATGGTCAGCGAGTTGGAAGCGCGGGTGGGGGCGCAGTTGCTGTTGCGCACCACGCGGCGCCTGTCGCTGACGGCGGCGGGCGATCTGTTTCATCAGCGATGCCTTGAAATGCGCACCTCGCTGGTCGATGTGGAACGGCAACTGGCGCAATTCCAGGAACGCCCCGTCGGCCGCCTGCGCGTGGGGTTGAGCGATATTTTCGGGGTGGCCTATATGTCCACCATCGCGGCCGAATTCAGCACGCGCCATCCGGAAATATCGATGGAAGTCGTGGCCTATCTGCGCGAGGCGGAACTGGTTCAGGAACAGTTCGACGTCATTATCCGCTATGGCCGGCTCACCGATTCCAATCTCAAGGCGCGGTTGTTCGGCTATCTGTCCTATTGTCTGTGCGCGGCTCCCGATTATGTTGCGCAGCATGGCTGGCCCGACACCCCGGCGGAACTGGCGGACCACCATTGCCTGACCGATCTTGGCGGCCACTTTCTCCTGCCCGATGAAGAAGCGGGCGGTGGGCGCGTCAAGCTGGCGAGCCATTGGAAAAGCAACAGCGGTATTGCGCTGTCCTCCGCCGCGCGCCAGGGACTGGGCATCGCGCAGATTCCGATCAGCGTGATCCGCGAAGAGCTGGTGGAAGGGCGGCTGGTTGCGCTCGATCGCGACTGGGCGTTTTACGACAAGGAAGTATGGGCGGTGTTTTCGCCAGGTATGATGCCCGCCGCCACGCGCGCCTTCATCGATCATCTGGCGATGCGGTTCGAACACCGCAAGCTGCGCCCGTGGATGGAACCGGCGATGTCGGCGTTGGAAATGCATTTGCGCGGAGGGCATTAGGTGATTGTGCATGAGGGCGCACGGTGCGTCTTTGCGCGTGCGCTTCCTTAGCAGAGGTTAACGTATATTCTGCCGCCACAGATGCCGGAAATTACCGGGACCGGGCGATAAAATCGGCCCGTATTGGAGAGAGAAGGGCGATGTTGGAACGCTTCCCGATGGGAATACCCTTTGGCTGGTTTTTTGTTGCCTACAGCGATGAACTCGCTGCGGGCGATGTGAAGCCGGTGCATTATTTCGGGCGCGATCAGGTTCTGTTCCGCACCGAAGAAGGCGAAGCGGGCATGCTCGATGCCTATTGTCCGCATCTGGGCGCACACATGGGCCATGGCGGCCGGGTGGAAGGCAACAAATTGCGCTGCCCGTTCCATAGCTGGGCCTTCCGTCCCGATGGTTTCTGCGTCGATATCCCCTATGCCAAGGCGATTCCGCCGATTACCAAGCGCGAACCTGTGGCGCGGCCTTATCCCGTGTCGGAAAAGAATGGCGTCGTCTGGGCCTGGTATCATCCCGAAGGGGTGGAGCCGTCGTTCGAAGTGATCGAACATGCGCCTTTCTCCGAAGCAGGCTGGGCCAAGCCGGTGCGGCGCGAATGGACATTCGCCAGCAATCCGCAGGAAATCGCTGAAAACGGTGTCGACTTCGCCCATTTCGAATATGTCCACAAGATGGAAGCCGTGCCCGAAGGCAGCAGCAGCTACGATGGGCATATCCGCCGGAGCGAAGCGCAGGGCCAGCGCACGGTGAAATTGCCCGATGGGACGGAAAAAATCATCCCGTCCAGCGTGCAGACGATCCAGAACGGCGCGGGGCAGAAGTTCACCCAGCTCGCGGGCGTGGTCACGCTCTCGCTGATGGTGCTGGCGACGCCGGTGGAAGCCGATCAGGTGGAACTGCGGTTCTGCTTCACTTATCCCGAAACGCCCGACGGCTCGCCCGAACATCAGGCGGTGCTGGCGGCCATTGCCAACACGTGTGGGCAGAGCGGCGTCGAAGGGGATATTCCGATCTGGGCGCATAAGATTCACCGCCGCCGCCCGTTGCTTTGCGATGGGGATGGGCCGATCCTGCGCTTCCGGCGCTATTTCGAACAGTTTTACGTTGACGGTGACACGCCGCGGCAAATGGTCGCGGTCTGAAAAGAACATCGGTGAAAGAATGGCGCGCGGGGCATGCGGCTCCGCGCGGCGGGAGAATTTTGTCTGAAGGAGTGATGCAATGGCAAGGCTGCGTTTTGTTCAGGGACCGATGCCGGCCCCGCAGACGGCTGGGTTGAACAACACGGTGCGCACGGTGCGCGCGCTTTATGAAACCGATCCGGAAATCATCGAGGCTATGCTGCCCAAACCGCTGGTCGCGGCGGCGCGGCCGGAAATCTTTCTCCAGTTCGCGCATGTCGCCATGCATGTGACGCCGGAAACCACGATAGAGATCGGCGCGCTGACGCTGGGCGTGATGTGCGATTATGAAGGGACGCCGGGCGGCTATGTCTTCCACATGGCGATGGAAGGCGAAACCGTCGTCACCGGCGGGCGTGAACGGTTCGGCGAACCCAAGAAAGTGGCTGAAACCACGTTCGAGAAGCAGGGCGATCATGTTCGCGCAACCTGCAGCCGCCACGGGATCACCTATTTCGAAGTGGAAGGCACCCTGGGTGCGGACAACCGCGTGCCCGAACCGTTCGAGGAATATTTCTACTGCTACAAGGGTCTGCCTTCGATCACCACGCCGGGTGAATTCGATGGCGATGTCTATCTGACCCGACTCAACTGGAAGCGCAATTACAACCTCTCGCGGGCGTTCGAGGGTCAGATCCGGTTCCATGAATCGGCTTACGATCCGCTGGTCGATGTGCCGATCCGCCGGATCGTCAGCATGGATTATGTCGAAGGGGCGACCAACACCAGCGGGCAGATCCTGCGCACGGTGCCGGGCGATTACATCGCGCCGTTCTGGGTGGGCCGCAACGACGCGCCGCTCAATCCCGGTATCGATATTGCGCTGGCGGGGGCAAAGGCAGCCTGATGCGCGATTTCAGGGATCGTGTTGCCGTCATTACTGGCGGTGCAAGTGGGGTGGGCCGGGCGCTGGGCGTCCGGCTTGCCACCGAAGGGGCGCGGGTGGTGCTGGCCGATATCGATCAGGCCCGCCTCGATGCCACCGCGGCGGAGATCGCCGCCGATACGGGGGCGCAAGTCGTCGGTATCAAGGTGGATGTTACCAAGGCCGAATCCGTCGATGCCCTGGCCGATGCGGTGTACGACCGTTTCGGCGCGGCGCATCTGGTGTTCAACAACGCCGGGGTCGGCCTGGGCGAAGCGCAGCGCACGTTCTGGGATCTGCCGGTGAACGATTGGCACTGGGGTTTCGATGTCAACGTCTTCGGCGTGGTCTATGGCATCCGGTCCTTCGTGCCGCGCATGCTGGCCGGTGGCGAGGAAGGGGTGATTATCAACACCTCATCCGGCAACGGCGGCCTGCGTTCGCTGCCGAACACGCCGATCTATGCCGCATCCAAGGCGGCGGTGACGAGCATGAGCGAAGTCCTGCATCAGCAATTCCTGCGCGAAGGCGACAAGCTGCGCGCGGCGGTGCTGTTCCCGGGGCCGCATGTGGTCAACACATCGATCCTTGCCTCCAAGCGCAACCGCCCGGACGGTTATGGGGCGGCGGACGACAACAAGCCCGCTTACGAGACGATGGAGGATCTGGTGCGGACCACCGGCCTCAAGATGGCGCTGACGGAACCGGAAGAAGTGGCCGCCTTCGCGCTCGAGGGCGTGCGGGAAGGGCGCTTCTGGCTTCTGCCTGAAAGTGCCGAAAACGATACCAAGCTGCGGGAACGGATGGATAACATCCTGGAACGGAGCAATCCGGTCTCGGCCTGGTAAGAGCCGCGGTTAAGGGAGATCGGAATGGCAAGCACGGCGATGGATGGCTGCCCGGCGGACGCGGGGCGGAGCGATACGGGGGCCGTCTATCGCTGGTATGTGGTGGCGGTTCTGTTCATCGCCTATTGCTTCAGCGCGATCGATGCGAGGGTGCTGACGCTGCTGGTCATCCCGATCAAGCAGGATCTGGGCCTCAGCGATTTCGAGATCAGCCTGCTCCAAGGGTTCGCGTTCGCCCTGCTTTACAGTGTGGCAGCGATTCCGCTCGGGCGGCTGGTGGACAGCAGCAACCGGCGCAGCCGGATCATCGTGCTGGGCGTGTTGCTGTGGTCGGCCATGACCGTCATCTGCGGCACGGCCCGCAGTGTCGTGCAATTGTTCGTCGCGCGGATCGGTGTCGGCATCGGGGAAGCGACGCTCAGCCCCACGGCCTATTCGCTGATCGCCGACTATTTCGATGCGCGCCGCCGCGCGCTGGCGATCAGCTTCTATGCCATCGGCTATCCCATTGGCGGGGGGCTGGCGCTGGTGCTGGGCGGGGCCTTGCTTGCGCATTTCACCGAAATGGGCGGCGCGGTGCTGCCATGGCTGGGCGCGCTCAAGCCGTGGCAACTGGTGTTCGTCAGCGTCGGGCTGCCGGGCGTGATCGTTGCCGGACTGCTGCTGACCATTCGTGAGCCGGTTCGCCGCGAAGTCGTCAGCACCGCGCAGGATGAGACGCTCCCGATCCGCCAGACTCTTGCCTATCTGGCCGCCAACTGGCGGATTTACGGGATGCTGATCAGCTCGGTTTCGCTGATCGGCATGCTCTCCCTCGGGGTCACGCTGTGGTATCCGACCTTTCTGGTCCGCACCTACCGGATGCCGATTGCGGATGCCGGGTTCTACTACGGTTTCGTCATGCTGGTGTGCGGCACGCTGGGAACGCTTGGCGGAGGCTGGCTTTCCGGCGTGTTGATGCGCAGGGGGCGGGCCGACGCCAATATGCGGATCGTGCTCGCCACCACGATCCTCAAGGGTGTTCCGCTCATCATCGGCCCGCTGATGCCCACCGCCCAGCTTGCGCTGTTGTGCATGGGGATCGGGACCCTGATCGGGCAGGGTGCGCAAGGCGTGATGATCGCCGCCATTCAGGATGTGACGCCCAATCGCCTGCGCGGGCAAGTGATGGCGCTGACGCTGCTCTGCGTCAATCTGGTCGGGTTGGGCGTGGGGGCGAGCTTCATCGCCGCGATCACCGATTTCGGGTTCGGCGATGAAAACGCCATCCGCTATTCGATTGCGCTATCGGGTGTCCTGCTGCTGCCCGTCATCATCGTCATCGTGTTGAGCGGCCTGCCATCCTATCGCGCGGCGCTGGCCCGCATGCGGGAACAGCAAGCCTGATTTCCGGGCGTGTTTCGGGGGCGGCCGCTACTGCCCCTGCCAGCCCAGCCCGAGCGATTTCTGCAACGCGATATAGCCTGCAGTCATGGCGGCGGTCGCCTGGGCGAGCGCCTGCTGCGCCGCCACGCGTTGCCGTTCCGCGTCGAGCGTATCGATCATCGATGCGGTGCCCGCGTCGAAACGCTGCCGCATCAGGGTGGAGGCGCGATCGGCGGAGGTCTGGCTTCGCGCCGCGCTGGCCACGGCTTCGCGCCGCGCGGCATATTGGGATAGCGAATCTTCCGCATCCTTGAGCGCCGAAAGCACCTTGCCGCGATATTGCGCGGCGGCTTCATCCCGTGCGCCTTCCGCCTGATGGACGCGCGCGGCATTGCGCCCGAAGTCGAGGAAGTTCCACGATAGCTGCGGGGCGGCAAGGACGGAAAGATTGCCGAGATCGAACACATCGCCCGGATGGCTGCCGCCGATGCCGAGCATGCCCATCAGGCTGATCTTCGGGAATTTGGCCGCTTCCGCCACGCCGATCTTCGCGGTTTGCGCGGCCAGTTGCCGTTCTGCCGCGCGAATGTCGGGGCGGCGTTGCAGCAGGGCGGCGGGATCGCCGACCGCGACATTCGCTGGCGGCAGGGGAATGGCGCGCGGCGGCGCCAGGATCGCGTCGAGCGCGCCCGGCACATCGCCCGCCAGCACGGCCAGCGCGTTGAGATAGGCATCGCGTTGGGCATTGAGCGGGATGAGCTGCGACACGCTCTGTTCCACCAGCGAACGCAGCCGTTCCACATCGAGCGCGGAAGCGGTGCCGCGCTCGAACCGCTGCTGCGTGAGCGCGAGCATCTGGCGCTGCTTGGCGATGGAGTCCTGCGCCAGCGCGATCCGCTGCTGCCGGTCGCGATAATTGACATAGGCTTGCGCTACGTCGGCGGTCAGCGTCACTTGCGTGTCGGCGAGATTGGCCTGCGCCCCCTCCAGCGAAGCGCGGGCGGCCTCGACGCTGCGCCGCTTGCCGCCGAACAGGTCGATTTCCCAACTGGCGTCGAAGCCCAGGTTGTAGAGATTGAGCGCAGTCGATCCGCCGCTGTCGCCCGCCTGGGATTCGCCGAAGCTGGTGCCGGGAATATCGGCATGCAGATACATGGCCTGCGCGCTGGCGCTGGGCAGGGCATTGGCGCGTTCCTGCCGCAAGCCGGCGCGGGCCTGCTTGATTCGCGCCTGCGCCACCTGGACGTCGGGGCTGGCGGCCAGCGCGCGTTGTTCCAGTTCATCCAGCAGCGGATCGTTCAGCGCGGCCCACCACCGCGCGCTTTGCGGTGCTTCGGGCGAGCCGGTGCCGCCGCCGCGCACGAATGCAGCGGGCGGTGTGGGCGAACTGGCGCTGTCCGGCCCGTGATAGTCCGGGCCGACCGTGCAGGCGGCCAGAACCGCGAGCGGGGCCACAGTGGCAAGGGCGAAAAGGCGGGTCATCGCGCGAAACCTCAATGCATCGGGGCGGCTTGCCCGTGGGGCAGCGGCCGTAGAAGAAGGACCAGCGGGGCGATCAGGGCGATCCCGCAGGCCAGAAGCCAGAAAATGTCGTTGTAGGTCATGACCAGCGCATCGCGCTGGATGGTGGACGAGATGGTGAGCATGGCGGCATCCATGCTGCCCATCGAATGGGCCAGCCCATCGACATAGCTTTGCACATCCGGCGAATTGGCGCTGAGTGTTTCCTCGATCCGGCGATTGTGGAACCACAGCCGCTGATCCTGGATCGCGGCGACCCCGGCAAGGGCGAGCGATCCCCCCAGATTGCGCATCGCGCTGAACAGACCGGCGGCATCCCCGGCATCGCGCGCGGGCACGGAGGCGATGGCCGCCTGATTGAGGAACAGGAACGACAGGATCGAGCCGACCCCGCGCATAAGCTGGGAATCCACGAAATCGCCCCCGGCGGCTTGCGCGGTCAAGGCGGTGTCGAGCCAGCGACTGCCCGCCATAACGAGCATTCCCATGGTGACGGCCACGCGGATATCGAGATAGCGCAGCATGAACGGGGTGAACGGCATCAGCAACAGGCTGGGAATCCCCGACAGCAGCACGACCCGGCCCGATTGCAGGGCGTCATAGCCGGAGATCGCCGCCAGGAACTGGGGAATCACGAACGCCGTGCCGTAGAGCACCATGCCCAGCACCAGCGCCATCACCGCCACCGCGCCGAATTGCCGGTCGAGCAGCAGCTTGAGCTTGATGACCGGGCGCTTGGCCGTGGCCTGCCCGGTGAACAGCATGGTAAAGCCGATGGCCGATACGAGCGACAGCTTGATGATGAGCGCGCTGGCAAACCATTGCTCGCGCTGGCCTTCTTCCAGCACCACCGTCAGGCAGCCGAGGCCGAGCGCCAATCCGGCGATGCCGAGCCAGTCCGCATTGAACAGTTCGTCGAGCTTCGGTTTCTGGTGCGGCAGGCCCACCGTCAGGAACACCACCAGGATGATCCCCACCGGCAGATTGAGGAAGAAGGAATAGTGCCAGCTTAGCGTTTCGGTCAGCCACCCGCCGATCTGGGGGCCAAGCACGGGGCCGAGGACTGCCGTCACCCCGAACAGGGCGGTGCCGATCGGTTGCTGCGAACGCGGCAGGCGGGTGGCGATGATCGTCATCGCCGTGGGGATCAGCGCCCCGCCCGCAAAGCCTTGCCCGGCGCGGCCGATGATCATCATGGTGAGATTGGTGGCAATGCCGCACAGCATGGAAAAGGCGGTGAACAGCGTTGCCGCGATCAGCAGAAAGGTGCGCAGGCCCATCATCCGCTCGAACCACGCGGCGAGCGGGATGATGATGATTTCGGCGACGAGATAGGATGTGGCGATCCACGTCCCTTCGGTGCCGGTGGCGCCGATTTCGCCCTGGATGGTGGGCAGTGCGGAATTGACGATGGACGTGTCGAGCGTGGCCATCATCGCGCCGAGGCTGCCTGCGGCCACCGCCATCCACGCGGCGGCGTCCGCCCGTTGCGGCGCCGGTGCGGGTATTGCGCCTGCCATCGCGGCGCTGGACCCGCTCATTTTTCGGCTCGTGCGTTATGCTGTTCCTGTTCGCGGCGGATGCGGCTGGTGATGCCCTTGGCCGAACGGGTGTCGACGCTCACTTCGACCGACATGCCGGGCACCAGCAGCGCGCGGGTTTCCGGGCTGGTGTTGATCGCGATCCGCACGGGCACGCGCTGCACGATCTTGGTGAAGTTGCCCGTGGCGTTCTGCGGCGGCAGGATCGAGAACTGCGCCCCGGTGCCGGGTGCGATGCTGGCCACGCGGCCCGGAATCTTGACGCCGGGCAAGGCATCCGCTTCCACTTCGACCGGCTGGCCCAGCCGCATGAGGCCGAGCTGCGTTTCCTTGAAATTGGCCTCGATATAGAGATCCTTGACCGGGACCACGCTCATCAACCGGGTGCCCGCCTGCACGAACTGCCCCTGCCGCACGGTCTTGTTGCCGATCTTGCCGTCGATTGCCGCGCGGATCGTCGTCGCGCCCACATTGGTGTTGGCGGCGGCCAGTTGCGCCTGCGCGCCTTCGCCCTGCGCCTGGGCCTGGCGGACTTGCGCCTGCAGGGTGCCGACCCGGCGTTGCGCGCTGTCCACGGCAGCCAGCGCGGCCTTGACCTTGGCTTGTGCCTGTGCGGCCTGATTCTGCAACTGCGACAGACGCTCGCGCGGTTCCGCGCCGCTGGCGGCGAGCGGCTTGTAGCGCACGACTTCCCGTTGCGCGAAATCGGCATCGGCCTGCGCCGCGTTGAGATCGGCCTGCGCCTTGACGATGGCCGCCTGCTGTTCGTGAATTTGCGCTTCGATGCCTGCCGCATTGGCTTTGGCGACATCGATCTGGGCCACGCTCTGCGCCGCCTGCGCGCGGTAATCGCGATTGTCGATGGCGGCCAGCGGCTGCCCGGCCTTCACCAACTGGTTATCCTTGACGAAGACCTGATCGACATAGCCCGAAACCTTGGGGGCGACGGTCACGCTATCCGCCTGAATGTAGGCGTCGTTGGTCGATTGCTGATACTTCCCATAGACCTGATAGCGGATGAACCAGCCGATCCCGAGCAGGATCGCGGCCGCCAGCCCGATCAGCAGCACCAGCCGCACGCGCGGGTTCTTGAGTGGCGAGGATCTGGTGCCGTCTCCCGTTTCTTCCTCTTGTGGGTGTTCGGTGCTGTCCGGAACCATGCGTAGTCCTGTTTGAGTCGTTATTGCGTTGCAGCATGACGGTAGTTGCAAAATAATGCAATACCATTTAATGAGGCTACTCATGGAACCGGGGAATGAAGAACTGGCGCGCGAACTGGCGGGGGTTTACCTGCTCATGCGCCGCAAGTTCGATCAGGTCATGATGGCGGAAGGCGGGTCTCTGGCCCGCACCCGCCTGTTGATGTGCATCGCCAGCGCGGATGGAAAGATACGCGCGGCGGATATCGCGGAAATGCTCAGCCAGGCCCCGCGTACCGTGACGCAAGGGATCGATGCGCTGGAACGGGATGGGCTGATTACCCGGGAATCCGATCTGGCGGATCGGCGGGTCAAGCGGCTCAGCCTGACGGAAGCCGGGCATAAGGTCGTCCTCGCGTCCGAACCGCTCAGGCGGGCGCTGGTGAACGATGTCTTCGGCACGCTCACCGATGCCGACCGGGTGACGCTCAAAGCCATTCTGGAGAAGCTGAAAGGGCAATTGCCGGTCGAATGATTCGCGATTTCGCGATTCGGCAAAATCGTGGTACAGTTTCCCCAACGAAAAAGGCGTAAAAGCGCCATGGATTCGTTGGAGGAGACGGATGGACAAGGTTCAAGTCGACGTTTCGCAATGTCCGCTGCGGATGCTGCTGATACTCTGGCTCAGCGCCATGTTCGTTGCGCTGCTGGCCTACATGTTGACCTGAAGCCGGTTTCCCTATCCTTTCCTTTCCGCCGCCCATGAATGGGGCGGACTGAAACAGCGCTGCATAAGCTGCATTTTTCTGCTTCCTGAATGAGTGGCTTCCCGCTTTCGCGGTTTTCTTTCCTCTTGCCTGACGGACCGGCCGCGAAGGGCTTCCGTACAAGGCGGACTTCCCTGAAAAAGTGCGCAATTCTGCGGTTGAGACAGCCTGACAGGTTGGCTTCTGTGCGCCGCCTGGATGAGGAATGCGGAGCCTTCCTTCCCGAATTTGTAAATTTTCCCACGCAAGAAGGGATTATTTGCCGTTCGAGAGACGTTTGTAGCGGACAAGCCAAACGCCGCCTGTATGCGGCGTCCATCGACCGATCCCGTGAATCCTGAAGTATTTGAGGCTTTGTCATCGCTACCGACCATCTTCATCTGCTTCGGAAAGAGACGAAGGCTGCGATGCCCGCGCGTGCCGCTGCCGTTTCCATGACCGCGCAAGGCGGGCGGGGCACGATCTGCTCACCTCTGAGGATCGCCCTGTTTTCGGGCAATTACAATTGCGTGCGCGATGGCGCGAATCAGGCGCTGAACCGGCTGGTGGGATTTCTGCTCGAACAGCCGGGCATTGCCGTGCGCGTCTATTCGCCGACAGTTGCGCGGCCCGCCTTCGCCCCTGCGGGCGACGTGGTATCGGTCCCGTCCATCCCCATTCCGGGGCGCGGTGAGTATCGCTTCGCCCTGGGGGTAACGCGCGGCGTTGCCGCCGATCTCGACCGCTTCGCGCCCGATATCGTCCATGTTTCCGCCCCCGATCGTCTGGGACGGCAAGCGCAGGCCTATGCGCGGAAGCGGGGGATTCCCATCGTCGCCAGCCTCCACACCCGGTTCGAAACCTATTTCGATTATTATGGCTTGGGGGGAGTGCGCGATTGGATCGAGCGGTATCTCGCCCGCTTCTATCGCGACTGCGATCGTATCCTCGTGCCCAATCGCCCGATTCTGGAGGAATTCACTGCCGCCGGTCTGGGCAAGCGCACATCAGTCTGGGGGCGCGGGGTCGACCGCGCGATTTTCTCGCCCCATTTGCGCGACAATGCTTGGCGGCGCCAGCTTGGCTATCGTGACGATGAGATCGCGGTTCTGCTGTTCGGGCGTCTGGTGCGGGAAAAAGGGCTGGATACGTTCTGCCGCGTGATCGAAGGCGCGCGGGCGAAAGGGCACGTGCTGCGGCCGCTGGTGGTCGGCGATGGGCCGGAACGCGCCCGGTTGGAAAAGCGCATGCCCGATGCGGCGTTCCTCGGCTATCTCAGTGGGCCGGAACTGGGCCGCGCCGTCGCCAGCGCCGATATTTTCATCAATCCCAGCCAGACGGAAGCTTTCGGCAACGTGACTCTGGAAGCGATGGCCGCGGGCGTGGCGCAAATCGCTGCCGATGTGCCGAGCGTGCGCGCACTGGCCCGGCACGGGCATAGCGCGCTGCTGGTGCCCGCCGACGATACCGATGCCTATGTCGGTGCTCTCGACCGGTTGATTCGTTCGCCCGAGCGCCGCCGTGCTCTGGCACAAGCCGGACTGGCCGATGCCGCCCGCTACGAATGGCCGGCGATGCTGGCGCAAGTGGCGCAAGCCTACCGTCGGTGCCTTGCCGAACGCGCCTGCTGACACGCGAAGGATGCGGCAGACAGGGCGTTGACGAATTCGCTACATTTGGCGGTGTAGTGGGGAAGCGTGGTATGGCTACTCGCTATGACGGATAGGCAGAACGGATCGGCCGGATTGCTGTCGGTCCCGGCATGTCCGGGGTTGCCGGGGGGTGCCTGGTGGTGACGGCGGTTTCCTCGCCGCCCGGCGGTGCCGGTAACGAGGGCCATGCGCCTGCGGCCCCTTTGCGTGTCGAGATCGGGGTGTTTGCGGAGCCTTCGGTTGAACTGGCCGCTGCGTGGGATGCTCTGGCCGCGCGTGCCGCAGAACCCAACCCCTTCAGCGAACGCTGGTTCGCGATGCCCGCGCTGCGGCACCTCTCGGCGGGGAAGGCCGTCTTTCGGCTGGAAGTGTGGCAGGATACGCAGCAGGGGGCCGAACTGGTGGCGCTGATGCTGCTGACACAGGCGCAGCGTTATGGCCGCCTACCGGTGCAGCATGTCACCAACTGGCTGCATTATCAGTGTTTTATGGGAGCGCCGTTGATCGCGGCAGGCTGGGAACGGCAAGCCTGGGAAGCCGCGCTCGATGCTCTTGCCGCTGCGCCCTGGGCGCGCGGCTTTCTGCACTTCGCGGAACTGGCGGAGCATGGGCCGGTGCATTGCGGCCTGATCGCCGCGGCGGATCGCCATTGTGACACCGTTTACCGGATCGAGCGGGCCTTTCTGCAAAGCCCGCTCTCCCCCGCCGAATATTACGCGCAGACGGTGCGCAAGAAGAAGCGCAAGGAAATCGGCCGCCTTTCCGCGCGGCTGGCGGAACAGGGAACGGTGGAAACGCGCAGGCTCGGCCCGGATGATGCGCTGGAGCCTTGGGTCGATGCCTTCCTCCTGCTCGAACAGGCGGGGTGGAAGGGGGATCGCGGTGCGGCTCTCGCCAACACCCCGGCCACCGAGGCGTTTTTTCGCGACATTGCGCGGGGTGCGCATGCTGCTGGCAAGCTGGAGATGCTGCGGATCGATCTCGACGGGCGGCCCATTGCCATGCTGGTCAACTTTCTCACCCCGCCGGGCTCATTCTCGTTCAAGATTGCGTTCGATGAAGGCTTTGCACGTTTTTCGCCCGGTGTGCTGATCGAAATTGAGAATTATCAGATACTCGCCCGCCCGGATATCGCATGGATGGATAGCTGTGCGGTGGAAGATCACCCGATGATCAACGCCATGTGGGGGCAACGGCGCGCGGTCGTGCGCGTGACGGTGCCTTTCAGTGGAGGCCGGAGCGCGTGGATGTTCCGCTTCTGCCGCGCGGCGGAACGGGCGGCGGCGTTCGTGCGGCGCACGCTCGGGCAGGGCAAAAAGGCGAAAGGTACTGAGGGTATCAAAGATGAATGATCCCGTTTTTCCGCAAGCCGCGCGCACCGCGCTGGCCGCCTGTTATCCCGAACGGGCCGGTATTCTGACGCACCGGCTCGCCGGGCATCCGCTGTTCGCGCTGGAATCGCTGCTGGCGCTCTCGCAGCGGATGCGCCCTGTCGATGTGGAGAAAAATACCGGCAGCCTGCCGGTGGGGATAGCGCCGGAGGACGTTCCGCAGAACGGCCTGTCAGTGGCCGACACGATCCGCTCCATCGAAGAGAACGGATCGTGGATGGTGCTCAAGTTCGTGGAGCAGGACCCGGTCTATCGCGCCTTGCTGGAAGACGTGCTGGGCGAGTTACGCACGCTTGTCGAACCGTGCACCGGCGCGATGCTCAAGCTCGAAGGGTTCATCTTCATCTCGTCGCCCGGCGCGGTGACGCCGTTTCATTTCGATCCGGAGCACAATATCCTGCTGCAAATGCGCGGCAGCAAGACGATGACGGTGTTCCCGGCGGGCGATCCTGCCATCGCGCATGGCACGCTGCATGAAGCGTTCCACCAGGGCGGCCACCGCAATCTGCCGTTTCTTCCCGAATTCGCTGCCAAGGGCACGGAACTGACGATCCATCCGGGGGAAGCGATCTATGTCCCGGTGAAGGCGCCGCACTGGGTGCGAAACGGCCCCGAAACCTCGATTTCTTTTTCGGTCACCTGGCGGTCGGAATGGAGCTATCGCGAAGCGGATGCCCACGGGTTCAACCAGTTTCTGCGCAGGGCGGGCCTCAATCCCGCGATGCCTGGGCGTTACCCGCACCAGAACCGCGCGAAATCGCTCGCCTGGCGGATTATCCGGCGCGCGAGGCAGGCACTGGCGCGCGATCCTGCGTAAGCGGGGCGGCCGATCTTTCACCTCATTCCCGATGGCCCATGCAGGGGCGCGGCCTCGATGGGCGCCGGTGGCTTGATTGGAGCATGGGGCATTTGCCAATTGATCGAAATATAATCCGCAGTGTATACTAATTCCGTGCCGCACAGACGGCTCATGAGGAGGGATTGTCATGTACCCACGGATCAGCGTGCGTTTTCTGATTACCAGCATCATTCTGGCAGTGCTCATTTTCGCAGCCGACGTGGCGTTTCATGCGCTTGCCGTGCCCAATCTCTACGAAGGCTATCCGCAGCGCTCCGCTGCGGAAATGCAGGGTCTCTTTCCCTTCCTGTCGCTGACCTATCTGGTGCAGATCACCATGTTCCTGTGGATGTTCCTGCGGCTCTATCCGCAACGCGGGATCGGCCGGGCAATCTGGTGGGGGCTGTGGGGTGGATTGTTCGTCGTCCTGCCCAATATGCAGTTCTTCGTCGGCGTCGCGGGCACCACGTGGACGCTGCTGGCGGTGCAGGTGGTGGAAGCGATCGTGCTGCTGATCGTTGCGGCGGTACTGTTCGATCTGGTCTATCCGCGCAACACGGCGGGCTGAGGGGCGGACCTTTTCGGCGTAATGCTATTTTTTTCGGCGTAAT
>CAYXMY010000008.1:0-8232 GCA_964466155.1 uncultured Caenibius sp.
CCCGGAATACACCATCGCCTACACCGGAAATTACACCACGAGCGCGGACGCTAACTTTGAGTCTGGATTGCCCGGTCAATGAATAGTGTGAAGTACCGGATATCCTGAGCCCGACAGTGATAAGGATCGTCTTTATAAACCGGTGACGAAGATCACCATTGCAGACCAATAAAACAGATAAATGAAGGGGAGGGTTGATGAACAAGCGTAGTCTGTTGGCATATACGGCGATTGCTGCGGTGGCGGTGGGGGCTGCGATGCCCAGCATGGCAGCCGCGCAGGCGACGGAAGAAGCCAGCTCGCCACGGCAGGGCGGTCTCAGCGAAATTGTCGTCACGGCGCAGCGGCGGGCGGAAAACCTGCAGAATGTTCCGGTCGCAGTCACCGCGCTCGACAGCAATACGCTCGACAACCTGCGCGTGAAGGACGTGCAGAACCTCTCCGGCCTCGCCCCGAACCTGACAATCGGGAATCAGGGTATTCAGTCGATCCCGACGATCAGCATGCGCGGCATCAATTCGGGTACATCGGACAACGCGGTCGATCCCAAGATCGGCATCTATCTGGATGGCGTCTATATCGGCCGCTCGGTCGGCGCGATCTTCGACCTTGCCGATATCGAACAGGTGGAAGTCCTGCGCGGCCCGCAAGGCACGCTGTTCGGGCGCAACGCCACCGGCGGCGCGATCAGCCTGATTACGGCCAAGCCGACCGGCGAATTCGGCGTCAAGGCGATGGCGTCGTACGGCAATCAGGATTCCCTGCGCATCCGCACCACGGTGAACCTGCCCGCGATGGGGCCGCTGTCCTTGAAGTTCTCCTACCTCCACGATGAATCGCATGGCTGGATGAAGAATCTGGCGGGCGGGCAGAAAGTCGATGTGAGCGCGCGCGAACCGAGCTTCGGCACGCTGACATTCGCCGACCGCCTGGGCGCGCGCAACGTGGACGCCTTCCAAGCCGCCGCGCGGCTCGATTTCGGCGGGGATTTCACCGCCGATTATCACTTCGACTATACCGACAGCAAAACGGTGGGGAGCCCGGTTCAGGTTCTCGGTCATGCCGGGTCAACCGCGGGATTGAGCGAGGCGATATTCGGTCTTCAGGGGTTGACGGGAGGGATAACCAACTATGGCACCAGCCCGCTTTCGCAAGTCGCCAATGCCACCTCGGTGCAGCCGTTGACGGTGCAGGGCCATAACCTGACCCTGACATGGCAACCCAGCGATCACTTCACGTTCAAGAGCATCACCGGCTATCGCCAGTTCAAGCAGAAGCCGAACATTTTCGACCTTTCTGGCACAGGCGGCCTGCGTCTCAGTGCCGCGCAGTTCGGCGCGCTGATAACTCCAGGGCTGACATCTCAGCAGATAATGGCAATCGTCACGGCCCCGGCCAACGCAGCCGGGCCGAACGATCAGTTCTATACTCTGTTGAGCGCGCGCAGCACTTCGCAGAAGCAATTCACGCAGGAATTGCAGGGTGTTTACACCAGTAGCGTGTTCGACATCACATTCGGCGGCTTCTATTTCCATGAACGGTCGCCCGCTATCAACGTCCTCGGCGTGATGGAGCCGACCATTGGGGGCGTAGTGGTGCCCTTGCCGTTCGACAGTGCTTTCGGCAGCGGCGTGACGGAAACGGTGGCGCGGAACAGTTCGCTTGCGGGTTATGCGCAGGCGACGTTCCATGTGACCGACAAGTTCGATATCGCGCTGGGCGGGCGTTATACGCACGATACGCGCGAAACCGAACTGATCCGTACGGGCGCGTCCGGCGCGGGCAGCGGCGGCCTCCTGCCTCCCGGCACCTATCGCAAGAAGTACAACGAGTTCACGTACACCGCGATTGCGACATACCGCCCGAACAGGGATCTCACCGCTTATGCGAAGATCGCCACGGGTTATGTCGCGGGCGGTATCCTCGGCGCCATTCCCTACGATCCGGAAAAGCTGACTTCGTACGAACTCGGCCTGAAGAGCGAACTGTTCGACCGGCGACTGCGGGCCAACCTTGCCGCCTACTACATGGATTACAAGGACCTGCAGATCCAGACGTTCCAGGATGGGGTGCAGCGGTTCGAAAACGCGGGCAAGGCGCGCATCTGGGGCTGGGAAGCGGAATTTACCGCCATCCCGGTCAACGGCCTGACGCTGGAAGCCAACTTCGGCTACCAGAACTTCAAGTACAAGCAATACCTCTCCGCCGCCACCGGCGGGGGTATCGTCGATGTCGCGGATCAGGCGCGGCCGACCTATTCGCCCAAGTGGAACATGCGTTTGTCGGGGCAATACGATTTCCCCGAGTTCTCCTCCGGCGGGCATGTCATGGCCCGGCTCGATGCCCGTTATCGGTCCAAGGTGGCGCTCGGCACCTTCTCGACCGGCGATCCGACGCTGGACAAGCTGGCTGTTTCCAAGGCCTATTGGATCGTCGATGGGCGGATCGGGCTGGTGGATATGCCGTTCATGGGAACCAAGGTGGGCGTATCGCTCTGGGGTCAGAACCTGTTCGACAGGGACGATGTTGCGCTCTTTGGACCGCAGGCGATCGTTCAGACCATCGAATACATCAACGGCCGCACGTACGGTCTGGAAGTGAACTTCGCTTTCTGACCGGCGGAGAAACGGCAATCGCGGGGGGTAAGGCGTGGCCTTGCCCCCCGTTTCGTTTTCGGTCGCTGCTTTCTAAATATCCCGCTGCGTATCGGCGGCGAGCGCGGCGGTTATCATCCGGATCACCTGCGGGAACTGCGCAGGGATTACCGGGGCGTCCGTGACTCCGTCTTGCTGGGCAAGGAAGCTCAGCGGCACCGGCAGGAACAACTTGAGCCGGTCGTAAAGGTCCATCGCCTCGATGCCGATTGCCCGGCACGCCATGGTGAACAACGCTACGGTCGGGCTTTCGGCCTGCGTTTCGGAAAGCGGGTGCATGATCTGCGTGATCGCTTCATCCCGTGCGATGAATTGCAGGAGAAACCGGGCGAAGCTGTGCCGCCCGTCTTCATCCACCTGTTCGGCCAGCGGATAGAGGAACGCGGTGAAGATCGCGTTCCTGTCGGCCGGGTTGACGGTCTGACGCAATTCGCCGCGCCGCCGTTCGATCTGCTGGAAACGCAGGTCCATGATCGCCTGCGCCAGCCCGTCGCGGCTGCCGAAATGGTACTGGACGGCATATTTGTTCCGCTGTTTCGCCTGAGTGGCGATCTCTTCGAGAGAGACGCTGGTGAACCCGCGCTGCCCCATCAGCGCCTCCCCCGCCATCATCAGGCGCTCGCGCGTGCCGTGGCGGCCGGTGATATCGGGAATGGTGAAGCGCTGGCTCTGCATGGGCGGCTCTCGCATTTGATCTTGCCGATAGGGCCTGTGCGTAATAGAAACAGTGAAATTAAGTGGCAACACTTAAAATAGAATCGATAAACCGATGGAGGGGGATACGATGAACGGCAGGCATATGCGCAAGGCGGTGAGCGGAATGGCGCTGGCTTTCGGTCTGGCGGCGGGCGGCTTCGCGATGGGCGGACCGCTGGCTGCGCAGGAAGCCGCACCCGCCCCCCGGCAGGCGGTGGACGACTGGAAGCAGCCGACCGCGCCGCAAGGGGCACCCAATGTCATTCTGGTGCTGCTGGACGATGTGGGTTTCGGCGCGGCCAGCACGTTCGGCGGCCCGGCGGCCACGCCGACCTTCGACAAGCTCGCGGCGGAAGGGCTGCGCTACAATCGCTTCCACACCACGGCGGTCTGTTCGCCCACCCGCGCGGCGCTGCTGAGCGGGCGTAATCAGCATCGGGTGCAGTTCGGTGACGTTTCGGGTGGGGAAAAGCCGATCGAAGGCTATACCGGGATCTGGCCGAAATCGGCCGCCTCCGTCGCGCGGGTGCTCAAGGACAACGGCTACAGCACGGCGGCTTTCGGCAAATGGCACAACACGCCCAATTGGGAAGCGAGCCCGGCGGGGCCGTTCGACCGCTGGCCGACCGGGCTGGGCTTCGAATATTTCTATGGCTTCATGGCGGGGGAAGGGGATCAGTGGCAGCCGATCCTCTATCGCAACACCATGTCGATGGCGCCGCCGGAAACGGGCTACAATTTCAACGAAGGGATTGCGAGCGATGCAATCGGCTGGTTGCACACGCACCAGGCGCTTACCCCCGGCAAACCCTATTTCCTCTATTATGCGCCCGGCGCCACCCATGCGCCGCACCAGGTCGGCCCGGAATGGATCGCCAAGTATCGCGGCCGGTTCGATGCGGGCTGGGATGCAATGCGCAAGCTGACGTTCGAACGGCAGAAGAAGCTGGGCGTGATCCCCAAGGATGCTAAGCTGACGCCCCGCCCGGTGGAACTGCCCGCATGGGACAGCCTGCCAGCCGATGCGCGCAAGCTCTATGCGCACCAGATGGAAGTCTATGCCGCCTTCCTCGAACAGACCGACCACGAAATCGGCCGCATGGTGGACGAGGCGCGCAAAGGCCCCGGCGGGGACAACACACTGGTCATCTACATCATGGGGGACAACGGCGCATCCGCCGAAGGCGGGCTGGAAGGTTCGGACCGCAACCTGTTCGACATGATTACCGGCAAGGGCCATGATCGTGCCGCGCAGATCGCCCGGATGGACGATCTCGGCAGCGACAAGGCGGATAACCACTTCGCCGCCGGTTGGGCCTGGGCCAATGACGCCCCGTTCCAGTGGACCAAGCAGATCGCCTCCCACCTTGGTGGCACACGCAACCCCATGGTGGTGAGCTGGCCCGGCCATATCGGCAAGCCGGGCGAAGTCCGCTCGACCTGGACCCATGTGATCGATGTTGCCCCCACGCTTTATGACGTGATCGGGATCAAGCCACCCGCGACGGTGGACGGAGTGGCGCAGATGAGCATCGACGGCATCAGCTTCGCGCAGACGCTGAAAGGGCCGGTGCCGCAGGCGCCCCGCACGCAGTATTTCGAGATGTTCGCCAATCGCGCAATCTATTCCAACGGCTGGATGGCCAGCGCGCGGCACCATATCCCCTGGCTGCTGCACGAGGAGAACAAACCGCTCAGCGCTGACACCTGGGAACTCTACAATCTCGATCAGGATTACTCGCAGGCGACCGATCTGGCCGCGAAATATCCCGAAAAGCTCAAGGAAATGCAGGCGCTGTTCGACAGCGAAACGAAGCGCAACAACGCCGAACCGCTGACGACCATGACCTTGAGCGCGGACCGGGTGAACAGCCAGCCGTCGCTGGAACGGGGGCGCAAGGAATTCGTGTTCAAGCGCGACATGCCGCCGATCCCGTCGCTAGCCGGCCCGCCGATGCTGATGGGGCCGCACCGGATCGACGCCCGGATCACCGTGCCCGCCAGCAATGCCAACGGGGTGATCGCGGCGAACGGCGCGCGCGATGGCGGCTTTGTCCTCTACGTCAAGGACGGTCATCTCGTTTACGAAAACAATCTGGCCGACATGCATTACGATACGATCCGTTCCGCCGAAGCCTTGCCCGCCGGGCCGATGACGGTTTCCTTCGTGCTCAGCGCGGAAAACGGCACGCAAATGGGCCGCCTGCTGGTGAATGGCCGCGAAGTGGGGGCAGGGCCAGTGCCGCGCATCTTCATGCCGTCCTATCTCGGGGCGTTCTGCGTTGGCCGGAGCTGTGGCTCGCCCGTGAGCAAGGGCTATACCGGGCGCTTCCCGTTCACCGGGACCATCGACGAAGTGCGGATCAGCCGCTGAGAGCCCACACCCGCATTATCCGGAGCCGTTGCCGATAAACGCTCCGGGTGGTGGGTGCCTCGCCATGACGATTCCGTGGGGGAGTCCGAGATCACCGGCTGGAGTGGTTTGCACTCCATGTCGCCAGCACGGCGCCGGTGGCGGTGTTTTCCACCCGCACTTCATCCAGCACGGTGGCGATAATACAGATCGGCGGATTGTCGCGTCCCGCAGGTTGCACGCATTGCGCCGCCGCGCCGCCGGGCACGCGGTCGATCCGGCCGGTGAGGCGGAGGCGAAACCCTTGCGATGCGTCGAACGCATCGGGCGCGATGCGTGCGACGATGCTGTAAGGCCGACCGCCGCGGCGGATGCTGCTGGTCCCTTCGGGCGTGAAGAATTGCGCGACGGCCAGCGTTTCGAGCGGCTCGGTCCCCTGCTCCTTGTCAGCGGTGGCGGCAGGTTCGGCTGGTTTCTCCGGTTCTTCCGCTTCGCCAGTGGGCGGGGCTGGGGGGCAGGCATCGCTGCTGGACCATGGCCGCGTGATCCAGAACCCTTCGATGGAATCGACTTTCGCGTTTTCGTCCAGGTTCCAGTCCGCCGGTTTCCAGCCTATCGGCGGGATGCTGATCCGCAAGCGCCCGCGATCCTTGTCGTAACTCCAGTCCGTGGCGGAAAGCGAGGGATCGCCTGACGCGGCGCAGCCCACCGGCAGCACCAGATCGAAGCGCCGCCCCGCGGCATCGGTTACCTCCTGCGGCATCGCTTGGCCGGAAGCGAAGGCGTCGGCGGCCTTGGCGGCCAGCGCGATGAAATCGGCCCGGCCCAGCAGCGGGCGTTCCCGCGGCAGGTTCAACGCGGGGATGGGGGCGGGGGCTGTTGTGGACGGGTGCGGTCTTGGGGCCGTGTTGCGGCCCACCAGAAAACCGCCGCCGCCCACTGCCAGCACGGCCAGGAAGCCCAGGGCAATGGTTATTCTGCTGGTGCGAAAATCGGGTTCAGCCATGCGGCAGGCATAACAAACCCCATCCGCCGGTTACAGGGGTAAGACTGGAAAATTAATCACTTGCCCATTGACACCGGCGGCAAGGATGGGGAACCCGGCTGTTGCATGACGGTGGATCAGATACTCACCCTGCTCGTGCTTGCCGCTGTGGTGGGCATGCTGATTTGGGACAAGGTGCGCGCGGACGTGGTGGCGCTGGCCGGTTCCGCTGTCCTTCTGATGACGGGCGTGGTGCGCCCGGTGGAAGTGCAGGGCGCTTTCGCCAGCCCGGCGATCATCGCGCTCGCCTCGCTGTTCGTGATCGTTTACGCGCTGGAACTGTCGGGCCTGCTCGACCGGGCGATTGTGATGGCGGTGCACATGTGCCGCCGTCTCGGCGCGGCGGGGGTCTGGGTGATGCTGGCGATGATCGGCTCCGCCTCGTGCTTCCTCAACAGCACGCCGATCGTGGTGCTTGCGGCGCCGGTCATTCGCGATGTGGCCAATGCGCTCAAGCTTTCGCCCAAGCGTTTCCTGCTGCCCTTGTCCTATATCACCGTGCTGACGGGCTGCTGCACGCTGATCGGCACGTCGACCAATCTGATCGTGGACGACATGTCCGCAGTCGCCGGGCAGCCGCGGTTCGGCATTTTCGAAATCACCCCGGTCGGCCTGCCGATGGCGATCGTGGGTGGAATCTATCTCTATTTCTTCAGCGGCCGCCTCGTCCGCAAGGGGGAGGAAGAGGAAGGCGCCGCCGAACTGCCCGCATCCGCCTATCGCGTGGATGAAGCGCATATCGGCAACGCCCAGGTCGGCGATGCCCATGTGTTCGAGGAACGCCGCCCATTGGTGCCGTGGAAGGCGTGGGCATCGCTGGGGGCGTTTGCCGGGGCGATCATCCTTGCCACCATGAATGTCGCGCCGATTGCGGCCACGGCTTTTGCGGGGGCGGTGTTCCTGATTATCCTGCGCGTCATCAGCGCGGATGAAGCCTATCGCGGGTTGAAGCCGGAAATCCTGATCCTGATCGCCGGAATGGTGGTGATCGGTATCGCCATCGAGCAGAGCGGCCTTGCGGGCAAAGCGTCGAAGCTGCTGATCGATTCGGTGCACGGGCTCAATCCGCTGGTGGCGCTGGTAACGCTGTATGTCGTCACCATGGTGCTGACGGAACTGCTGTCCAACGCCACGGTGGCCGTGCTGGTCACGCCGATTGCGGTGGCGCTGGCCGAAAGCCTCGGCGTCAGCCCGCGCCCGTTCATCGTTGCTGTGATGATGGGGGCGAGTGCAGCCTTTTCCACCCCGTTCGGCTATCAGACCAATCTGATCGTCTATCAGATGGGCGGCTATCGCTACATGGATTTCGTGCGCATGGGGTTGCCGCTCAATGTCATCACATGCGTGACGGCGATTGCTATGATCGTGATTGTCTTCCCCTTCTGAGCGGGGCGCGCTTCATTCCGCCGGGCTTTCCTTCTCCGGCGGCAGGGGCAGCACGCGGGCAAGGCGCATGCCGATCAGCCCGGCCGAAAACCGCGTCA
>CAYXMY010000008.1:8242-46568 GCA_964466155.1 uncultured Caenibius sp.
TCAGCCCGGCCAGTGCGATTAGGCCGCCGGTAAAGGCGGCGACGCCCGGCCATCCGCCATGGGTCCAGGCGAAGCCGCCGATGGAGCCGAGAATGCTGCCCCCCATGTAGTAGAAGAACAGATAGAACGCCGATCCCTGCGCCCGGTCCGCCCGCGCGCGCCGGCCGACCCAGGCCGAAGCGATGGAATGCGCGCCGAAGAAGCCCACCGTCACCACCGCCATGCCGACAATCACACCCGCCAGCGGGGCCAGCAGCGTGATCGCGATCCCCGCCAGAAAGATCAGCAGGAAAATCCATAGCGTGCGCCGGGGGCCGCGCTTGCCCGCTAGCGAGCCCGCCATGGTGGAACTGAACGATCCGAGGATGTAGAGCAGGAAGATCGCGCTCACCCATGTCTGGCTGAGGTTATAGGGCGGCGCGATCAGTCGGAAGCCGATGTAATTGTAGATCGCGACGAACGCCCCCATCAGCAGGAAGGATTCGGCGAACAGCCAGGGAATCGCGTGGTCCTGGAACAACCGCCTCATCCCCGCGCAATAGGCCCGTATCGAAACCGGGCGCGGGGTGAAGTGAGCCGATGGCGGGGCGCTGTGCCAGAATGCCAATGCAGTGGCGAGCATGAACGCGCCGACCACGGCCAGCGCCACGCGCCATCCCACTAGATCGGTGATGAACCCGGCGAGCAGGCGCCCGGCCAGCCCGCCCATCGCGGTGCCGCCGATATAGACCCCCATGGCGTGGCTGACGGAAAGATCGTCCACTTCCTCCACCAGATAGGCCATGGCGACGGCCGGAACCCCGGCCAGCGCCACGCCGACGAGGAATCGCAGGACGAGCAGCAACGTCCAGTCATGGGCGGTTGCGCACAGCAGTGTGAACAGCGCCGCCAGCAGCAGCGATCCGACCATCAATCCACGCCGCCCGATCCTGTCCGACAGCATGCCCGCGATCAGCAGCGCGAACGCCATCGGGCCAATGGTGATGGAAACGGCAAGGCTGGCTTCCTCCGCGTTGACGCGGAACAGATCGCTGAACAGCGGCAGGAGCGGCTGCACGCAATAGAACGCGCCGAAGGTCGCCAGGCCTGCCAGCAGCATGGCAAAGGTGATCCGGCGGTAAGCGGGGGTCCCGCGCGTAATCTTCTGGGCGGCCATGATGCCCCCTATACCGCGGGCAGGGGCGCTGTCATCGGGGGAAAGCGGCTGGAAAATACGGCGATACCCCCGACCGAGGGGCCGGGGGTATCGGGACGGTTTGACGGGACTTAGCGGATGGCGTTGGCGATGATGGCCGAAACGATCCCGCTGGTGATGCCGACAAGCACCGCATCGTTGCCCGAACGGACCCAGTGATAACCGCGCGGCGCGTTGTACAGGCGGTAAGCGCGCGGCGAATCGATCACCCGGTAGGACGGAGCGCGGAAACGGTCGAACCGGTCGCCCTTGCGCCACTGGACATAGCGGTTGTTGTCATAGCGATGATCGCGGAAGCGGGAATCGTTGCCGGGGCCGCGGTTGTTCCATTCCGCACGGTCGCGGTCGTGTCCGCCGTAATATGGGGCGGCCATGGCCGAGGTGCCGATCATCGAAAGTGCAATGGCAGCGGCAATGAGCTTTTTCATGGTTAGTCTCCTCAGCGAATAACGTGACCCTTTCGGGTATGAGACAAAACTAGAGGCGGACTGTCGCACGATTATGCCGGGATCGGGCGTTCTGGTCATAAAGTGTAATGAGATGTGTCAGCCCGCTGCGCCGCACGCGACAATTCCCCTATGAAAGATGAACGGGAGGGCGGATCGCCGCAGAAATCGGCATTGCGTAAAATTAGCTATTGCGAGTCGATTGCAATAATGCCACAAGCATTCGGGATAGGGTTGCGAACGAGCTCTGGCTGTTCTCCATGGTCTGCTCATGGCTCGTTCGTTCTCTTCCCGTCCGGGGCGCTTACCTGCTGCGTTCCGGGTGGACTGGACTGCGCCGCCGACCTCTCCCCGATGGCGTGTCCCTGCACTTGCCCGGATTTGCGCCTTACCCATGGGGCGCGAATCCGGGCTCTTTCTTTTTGCAGCGATAACGCCCGGCAAGGATGGACAAACCCCGGCAGCCTTGTGCACAGCAAAGGCAATCGGCCTGCCATGCGGAGAAAAGAATGAACCGGCCCAGTCTGTTCGATCCCGTCCGGATCGGATCGCTGCCCTTGCGCAATCGCATAGTGATCGCGCCCATGTGCC
Source organism: uncultured Caenibius sp. (assembly GCA_964466155.1). Lineage (GTDB taxonomy): Bacteria > Pseudomonadota > Alphaproteobacteria > Sphingomonadales > Sphingomonadaceae > Caenibius. The sequence continues at coordinate 10,475 of CAYXMY010000008.1, forward strand.
AGTACACGGCGCAAGACGGGCGGATGAGCGACTGGCACCTGATTCACCTCGGCAATCTGGCTTTGTCCGGTGCCGGGCTACTGGTGGTCGAAGCGTCCGCCGTGCTGCCTGAAGGGCGCATTTCCTATGGCGATGTCGGTTTGTGGGACGATGCCACGGAAGAAGCGATGGCGCGCGTGCTGGACGGGGTGCGGCGTTATACCGACATGCCGATCGCCATCCAGCTTGCCCATGCCGGGCGCAAAGCCTCCTGTGCCAAGCCATGGGATGGCGGCGCGCAATTGCCGCCCGATCATGCCCACGGCTGGCAGACCGTGGCGCCCAGCGCGATTCCCTTCGCGGAAACGGACAACCCGCCCGTGGCGCTCGATCGTGGGGGGATGGCGCGCATCTGCGATGCCTTTGGGGAAGCGGCCCGCCGCGCCGCGCGGCTGGGATACGATGCGGTGCAGGTTCATTCCGCCCATGGGTATCTGTTGCACCAGTTCCTTTCCCCGCTCTCCAATTTGCGGGAAGACGATTACGGCGGCAGCCTGGAAAACCGCATGCGTTTTCCGCTCGAAGTGTTCGATGCGGTACGCAGCGCGTTTCCGGCGGAAAAGCCGGTGATGCTGCGCGTGTCCGGCACGGACTGGATGGAAGACGGCTGGGATGTGGGGCAGACCGCCGCTTATGCGCGGGCACTGGAAATGCACGGCTGCGCCGCCATCGACGTGTCGAGCGGCGGGTTGCACGCACGGCAGCAGATACCCATCGGCCCCGGCTATCAGGTGCCGCTGGCCCGCGCGGTGAAGCAGGCCGTCACCATGCCGGTTTCGGCCGTCGGTCTCATCACCGATTTCGATCAGGCCGAAGCCATCGTCGGCACCGGCGATGCGGACATGATCAGCCTCGCCCGCACCATCCTCTACGATCCGCGCTGGCCATGGCATGCCGCCGCACATCTGGGCGCGAGCGTGAAAGCCGCCGATCAGTTCCTCCGTTGCCAGCCCCGGCAATTTCCGAAGCTGTTCGCAGCGGAGTGAAGGGAACGGGCTGGAGAGGGGGCCGTTAAACCGATTGGGAAGCACAACCGCCAAAACAAAGGGGGCCATCCTTGCGGACGGCCCCCGGATCGTTTCGGTGCGGGGGCGCTTACAGCGTCCTGATGATCGCGGAGAAGTCCAGCCCGCCGTTGCCCGCCGCGTCGAACGCTTCGTAGAGTTCGCGCGCGCGCTGGCCCATCGGGGTGTCGCTGCCTGCGGTCTGTGCCGCTTCCATCGCCAGCTTGAGGTCCTTGAGCATCAGCGCGGTGGCGAAACCGCCCTGGTACTGGTTGTCCGCCGGGCTTTGCGGGCCGACGCCGGGGACAGGGCAGTAGCTCGTCATCGACCACGATTGGCCCGAAGCCTTGGAGGAAATGTCGTAGAACGTCTGGAGATCGAGCCCCAGCCGTTCGGCCAGCTTGAACGCCTCGCAAGTGGCGACCATCGTCGCGCCGAGGATCATGTTGTTGCAGATCTTGGCGGCCTGCCCGGCGCCCGCGTCGCCCGCGTGGATCACGGCCTTGCCCATGGCCGAAAGGATCGGCTCGGCGCGGGCGAAGGCCGCATCGCTGCCGCCGACCATGAAAGTCAGCGTTCCGCCGTTGGCCGCGGCGATCCCGCCCGAAACCGGGGCATCGACCATGGCATATCCGGCTGCGGCAGCGGCGTCTTCCACTTTGCGCGCGGTGGCGACATCGATGGTCGAACAGTCGAGCAGCAGCGCGCTGGCGGGCGCCTGGCCGAGCACGTCGGCGGTATAGACGCTTTCGACGATGGCCCCGTTGGGCAGCATCGAAACGACCGCATCCACGCCCGCCACGGCTTCGCGCACCGAAGTGAACGGCGCGCAGCCGTTGTCCTGGGCCCGCGCCAGCGCGTCGGGGCTGAGATCGAAAGCGTTCACATCATGGCCTGCCTTGACCAGATTGGCCGCCATGCCGCCGCCCATGTTGCCGAGGCCGATAAAGGCGATCTTCATTGCATCATCTCCTGATTGTCGTGTTCGCGGGGCTGGGGCTCAGCGCCCCTTCCACTGCGCGGCGCGCTTTTCGACGAAGGCGTTCATCCCTTCGGCCTTGTCTTCGGTGGCGGTGAGGATCTGGAACAGCCGCCGTTCGTGCAGCAGGCCCTGATCCAGCGTGGTTTCGAACGCGGCGTTGACCATTTCCTTGTTCACCATCGCGGCCAGCGGGGGCATCGCGGCAATGGTTTCGGCGGTCTTGAGCGCATCGTCGAGCAGGTCGGCCAGCGGCACTACGCGGGCAACGAGGCCCGCACGTTCCGCTTCTTCCGCACCCATCATCCGCCCGGTGAGGCACATTTCCATCGCCTTGGACTTGCCCACCGCGCGGGTCAGCCGCTGCGATCCGCCCATGCCGGGGGCGACGCCGAGCTTGATTTCCGGCTGGCCGAACTTGGCGGTGTCCGCCGCGATGATGAAATCGGCCATCATCGCCAGCTCGCAGCCGCCGCCCAGGGCGAAGCCGTTGACCGCCGCGATCCACGGCTTGCGGACTTTCTTCACCAGATTGGCGGTCCATCCGGCGAAGAAATCCTCCAGGAAGAAATCGGCGGCGGGCTTGTCGGCCATTTCCTTGATATCCGCGCCCGCCGCGAAAGCCTTCTCGCCCGAGCCGGTGAGTACGGCACAGCGCTGCGCCGGGTCGGCTTCGAACGCGGCGAAGGCTTCGGTCAGTTCGGCGAGAACCTGCGAATTGAGCGCGTTCAGCGCTTGCGGGCGGTTGAGCGTAATCAGCGTCACCGCGCCGCGCGTTTCGACCAGAAGGGTTTCGTAGCTCATAGGGGTTTCCATTCTTCTCCGGCGGGGAGGGGGGCGAAGACGGCATCGACCATCGCTTCGCTCACTTCCTCGGGGGTGGCGGGTTGCCAGTGGGGATCGTTGGTCTTGTCGACCAGCAGCGCGCGGACGCCTTCGGCGAAATCGGGCAGCAGCACCGCGCGCCCGGCCGCACGATATTCCATCGCCATGTTTTCGGCGAAGGTTGCCGCCGCGCCGCCGAGGGCAAGCTGGCGCAGCACCAGCTTGCAGGTGCGTGGGCTCTTGGTGGCGAGCGTCTGCAATTCCTGGCCCGCCCATTCGCCGCCATCGGCATTGAGCGCGGCCACGATCCCTTCCAGCGTATCGGGCGCGAACAGGCGGTCGATATCGTCCCGGTTGGCGGCAAGGCGCGGGGTGGGAGCTTCGGCGGACAGATCGGCCAGCACCGTTTCCACGGCGGTGGGATCGGCAACGATCCGCGCTTTGGCTTCGGCCAGCGCCTCGCCCGGCAGGTAATGGCTGGCAAGGCCCGCCCAGAGGCATTCCGCCCCGTCCAGCCGCGCGCCGGTGAGGCCGAGGAACTTGCCCGTTTGCCCCGGCAGGCGCGGCAGATACCAGCCGCCGCCCACGTCGCAGACCAGGCCGAGGCCGGTTTCGGGCATGGCGAAGCGGGTGTTCTCCGTCGCCACGCGATACTGCGCGGGCTGCGAAATGCCCACGCCGCCGCCCATCGTGATCCCGTCCATGAATGCCACGATGGGCTTGGGATAGGTGAACATCAGATGGTTGAGCTTGTATTCGACATCGAAGAAATGCCGCGCCGCCGCGCCGCCGTCTTCCAGCGCCGACCGGCGCAGCAGTGTGACATCGCCGCCCGCGCAGAACCCGCGCCCTTCTGCATGGTCGACGATCACCAGCCGGATTGCCGCATCATCGCGCCAGGCGAGCAGCGCCTGCGTCATCGCTTCGCACATGGCCAGCGTCAGCGAATGGATCGCCTTGGGGCGGTTGAGCGAAATATGGCCGACCTGGCCGTGGACGTGAATATGGACTTCGTCGGTCATAGGGGCGTCTTTTCTTCCGGTCCGGCGGGATAGGCCGTTCAATCGCGCAGCAGGTTGCGGCCCACGATCAGGCGCATGACTTCGTTGGTCCCTTCGAGGATCGAATGGACCCTGAGATCGCGCCACAGCCGCTCGATAGGGTAATCCATCAGATAGCCGTAGCCGCCGTGCATCTGCAGCGCGCGGTCGACCACGCGCGATCCGGTTTCGGTGGCGAACATCTTGGCCATCGCGGCAAAGCGCGTCTTGTCGGGCGCTTCGGCGCTGACTTTGGTCGCCGCGAGATAGAGCAGCGCGCGGGCGGCCTCCAGCTCGGTCGCCATTTCGGCGAGCTTGAACTGGGTGTTCTGGAAATCGGCGATCGCCTTGCCGAACTGCCTGCGCTCCTTGGTGTAGGCAATCGCTTCATCCAGCGCGCGCTGCGCCCCGCCGAGCGAGCAGGCGCCGATGTTGAGCCGCCCGCCATCGATCCCGGTCATGGCGATCCGGAAGCCTTCGCCTTCGGCGCCGATCAGGTTTTCCACCGGCACCCGCGCATCTTCGAGAATCAGTTGCGCGGTCGGTTGCGAATGCCAGCCGAGCTTGCGTTCCTGCGCGCCAAAGCTGACGCCGGGCATGTCCTTGCCGATGGCGAGGCAGGAAATACCCCTGGCCCCGTCATCGCCCGTGCGGACCATGGTGACATAGAGATCGTTCGACCCGCCGCCGGAAATAAACTGCTTCGATCCGTTGACGATGTAGTGATCGCCATCGCGCACCGCCCGCGTCTTGAGCGCGGCGGCATCGGACCCGGCCGAAGGTTCGGTTAGGCAATAGCTCGCCATGGCGTCCATGGTGATGAGATCGGGCAGATATCTGGCCTTGAGCGTGTCCGACCCGAACCGGTCGATCATCCATGCGGCCATGTTGTGAATCGAAATGAACGCGCTGGTGGAGGGACAGCCATAGGCCATCGCCTCCATGATCAGCGCCGCTTCCAGCCGCCCGAGCCCGATTCCGCCCGCTTCCTCGCTGACATAGATCGCGCCGAAGCCGAGTTCGGCGGCGGCCTTGATCGTGTCGCGCGGGAAAGCGTGCCGTTCATCCCATTCCGCAGCGAAAGGAGTGATGGCATCGGCGGTGAAGCGCCGGGCCATGTCCTGAATGGCGGACTGGTCTTCGGTCAGGTCGAATTGGGCGGTCATGGATCGGTGTTTTGCTCTTTGCGATCAGTTGCAGGCGATCTGTTCGATCTTCAGGTTGTCGTCATAGGAGACGGTCAGGCGATCATACCGGTAATCCATCGTCATCGGCGAGCGCGGCGGACCCCAGCGGAGCGTGCGGGCACCGGTCAGCTTGAGCAGTTGTGCGCCCACCGCTTCGCTGGCGGTGGAGCCGACCAGCGACTGGGCCGGTTCGGCGTTGCACTTGCCCGGAGACGGCGTGCTTTCGGCATCCTGCTGGGCAGCGGCGCATCCGGCAAGCAGCAGCGCGGGGGCGATCAGGAACAGCGGTTTCATCGTCATCGTGCAATCCTCCTGTTAAGCGCACTTGCTATACTTGAGCGGGCCGGGCAATGCATCCTCGCCATATTCATGGCGGATCAGTGTCTTGCCGTTGTCCTGCACGGTCATCTCCTCTTCCCGGTTCCAGCTCATGCCTTCGCCGGTAAACGCGAACATGGCGCGCAGGCGGGTGTCGGAATGTTCCTTCACCTTGCCCAGCTTGCCGACGGACTCGTAGAATTCGAGAGAGGTGCCATCGATCTTGAGCAGTCCCTTGGCATCGCCTCGGGTGCTGGTGCAATCGGCCGGGACCATGCCCCAGCGGCCTTGTAGCGCGGTGGGGATGCCGTTGCCGGTATCCTTGCCGTTTTCAGCCGTTGGCGCAGGAGTGGCCGGGGTTGCCGGGGCAGAGGTTTCCGCCCTTGGTGCGGCGGTGTTGTCCGGTTCGTTTGTCTTGCTGTCGCCGCAGGCCGCCAGGGCCAGCACGGCGATAGTCAGGGGAACCCAAGTCTTGCGCATGGATAGAACTCCTTTGCCTGTCCAATGGGATAACGCTGACTGGCGCCAAGTTATCCCACTGCGCGCGAACCGGAAACCGGCCTCAGCCCATCGTCGGGATGACGAAGGCGTTGCCCCCGTCGGGCGAACCGTCAGGCCAGCGCTGGGTAATGGTCTTGACCTTGGTCCAGAACTTCACGCCTTCCATGCCGTGCTGGTTGGTGTCACCGAAGGCCGAACGCTTCCACCCGCCGAAGGTGTGATAGGCCACCGGCACCGGGATCGGCACGTTGATGCCCACCATGCCGACATTGACGCGGGCGGCGAATTCGCGCGCCGCGTGGCCGTTGCGGGTGAAGATCGCCACGCCGTTGCCGTACTGATGTTTGCTCGGCAGTTCGAGTGCGGTTTCGAAATCGGCCGCACGCACGATCTGCAGCACCGGGCCGAAGATTTCGTTGTGGTAGCTGTCCATTTCGGGCGTGACATGGTCGATCAGCGTCGGGCCGACGAAGAAGCCCTTTTCATAGCCTTGCAGGCTGAACCCGCGCCCGTCGACGACGATTTCACCGCCTTCCGCGGCGCATTTGGCGATCCAGGCTTCGACCTTCTGCTTATGCTCCTGCGTCACCACCGGGCCGTAATGGGCCTGCGGATCGGTCGAAATGCCGACATTGAGCGCTTCGATTGCCGGGATCAGCTTGGCCTTGAGGCGTTCGGCGGTGTCGTTGCCCACGGGAACCACGACCGGCAGCGCCATGCAGCGTTCGCCTGCCGAACCGAAAGCGGCCCCGGCGAGATCGTTCACCACCTGATCGAGATCGGCGTCGGGCATCACGATGCCGTGGTTCTTCGCGCCGCCCATCGCCTGCACGCGCTTGCCCGCCGCGACGCCGCGGTTGTACACGTAATGCGCGATGTCGGAGGAGCCGACGAAGCTGACCGCACCGATGGCCGGATGGTCGAGGATCGCGTCGACCATTTCCTTGTCGCCATGGACGACCTGCAGGATGCCTTCGGGCGCGCCCGCTTCGAGCATCAGTTCAGCCAGACGCACCGGCACCGAGGGATCGCGTTCGGACGGCTTGAGAATGAAGGCGTTGCCGCAGGCGATGGCGACGCCGAACATCCACATCGGGATCATCGCCGGGAAATTGAACGGGGTGATGCCCGCGCCGATGCCGATCGGCTGGCGCATCGAATAGACATCGATACCGGGGCCCGCGCCTTGCGTATATTCGCCCTTCAACGCGTGCGGGATGCCGCAGGCGAATTCGATCACATCCAGCCCGCGCTGCACGTCGCCCCGTGCATCGGCCACGACCTTGCCATGTTCGGACGAGAGCATGAGCGCCAGTTCATCGATATTGGCTTCGACCAGTTCCTTGAACTTGAACATTACCCGGGCACGGCGCTGCGGGTTGGTGGCGGCCCATTCCGGCTGCGCAGCGAGCGCGGCATTCACCACCTTGTCGAGCAGCGCGGCATCGCCGAGCGTAACCTGCGCCTGAACAGTGCCCTGGTTGGGGTCGAAAATATCGTGCAGGCGGGCGGCGGAACCGGCCGCGCCGCCAGCGATGAAATGGTCGATCTGGCGCATGGTAAAACCTCTCTCGGCTGGCCTCGGGGGCGAGTCTTGCATTGTCGGATGGGTGTAAGAGGTACTCCCTCACCGATTGCAGGCAAGGGCAAATTCTGCGAGTGTGTCCTGCAATTTTGCAGGTGATGGCGCGATGCGAGGAATCGACTGGAGCGATTATCAGGCATTTCTCGCCATTGCCCGGGCGGGGCAACTGGCGCGTGCCGCCGCCGCGATGCGGGTGGACGCGACCACGGTGGGGCGGCGCCTGCGGCGGCTGGAGGCGCGGCTGGGCACGACCTTGTTCGAACAGACGCGCGAAGGGCAGGTGCTGACCGAAGCGGGCGAGCGCTTGCTGGCTGCGGTCGAGGCGATGGACCGCGCGGTATCCGGCGTATCGGAGGAACACGGCGGCGGCGGATTGAGCGGCACGTTGCGCATCAGCGTGTCCGAAGGGTTCGGGACTGGCTTCCTCGCCAGCCGCCTGCCGGAATTTGCCGCTGCGCATCCGGGGCTGACGCTCGATCTCGTGGCCAGCAGCGGGTTCCTCAGCCCGTCCAAGCGTGAGGCGGATATCGCCGTCGTCCTCTCCCGCCCGCAGGCCGGGCCGGTGATCGCCCGCAAGCTGTCCGACTATGCGCTGCGGCTCTATGCCAGCCCGGCCTATCTGGCGCAGGCCGGGACGCCCGAGCGGGCGGAGGATCTGGCGCAGGGGCATCGGCTGGTCGGCTATATCCCCGATCTGCTCTATGCCCCTGAACTGCGCTATCTCGACGAGATCCTGCCCGGCCTTGCGGCGGCTGTGCGTTCCTCCAGCATCAACGCCCAGCAACGCCTGCTGGCGCAAGGGGCGGGGATCGGGGTCCTGCCTTGCTTTCTGGGGGACAGCGACCCGGCCTTGCGTACCGTCCTGCCGGAGCGGCGGATCACGCGCAGTTTCTGGCTCGTTACGCACAAGGACACCCACAACCTCGCCCGTATCCGCGCGGGCACGAAATGGATGATCGAAACGGTGGCCCGCCATCGCGGGCTGATGCTGCCGCCCTGATGCTGCGCTTGCACAGGCGTGGTTGTATTCGTTTCGCATTGGCGGCAGAAACGCGCACGCAATCGGACCCGCGCTCTACCTCCGCGCGGGCCGGACAAGAGGGATGGCAGGATTATGGCACTCAAGACCCGCATCACGGAACTGCTCGGCATTGAACATCCGGTCGTGCAGGGCGGCATGATGTGGGTGGGCCGGGCGGAGCTGGCTTCGGCGGTGTCCAATGCGGGCGGGCTCGGCATTCTCACCGCGCTCACGCAGCCGACCCCCGATGCCTTGCGGCATGAGATCGACCGCATGCGCACGATGACGAACAAGCCCTTCGCGGTAAATCTCACGCTGCTGCCATCGACCAATCCGCCGCCCTATGCGGAGTATCGCCAGGCGATCATCGATTCGGGCGTGAAGATCGGCGAAACCGCTGGGTACAAGCCGCAGGAACATGTCGACGAGTTGAAAGCCCACGGGATCAAGGTGATCCATAAATGCACCGCCGTGCGCCATGCCCTTTCGGCTGAGCGGATGGGCGTCGATGCGATTTCGATCGATGGTTATGAATGCGCGGGCCATCCGGGCGAGGATGACATTCCCGGCCTGATCCTGATCCCGGCGGCGGCCGATAAGGTGAAAGTGCCCATGCTGGCCAGCGGCGGGTTCGGCGATGGCCGGGGGCTTGCCGCCGCGCTGGCGCTGGGCGCGGAAGGGATCAACATGGGGACCCGGTTCTGCGCCACGAAGGAAGCGCCGATTCACGAGAACATCAAGCAGTTCATCGTCGGCAACGACGAACGGGCGACCAACATCATCTTCCGCAAATTCCGCAACACCGCGCGCGTGGCCAAGAACAGCGTGTCGGACAAGGTCGTGGAAATCCTCGCCCGGCCCGATTCGGTGTTCGCCGATATCCAGCCGCTCGTCTCCGGCGCGAAAGGGCGCGAAGGGCTGGAAAACGGCGATATCGATCACGCCATCATCTGGGCCGGGCAGGTGCAGGGCCTGATCCACGATATCCCGAGTTGCGAAGAACTGGTGACGCGGATCGTGGCCGAAGCGGAAGCGATCATCCGGCAGCGGCTGGCGGGGTTTGTGTCCTGAGCGGGGAAAATGGGCATAACGCCCTGAACCCAGGTACAAGACCTATCAAACTCTCTCGTCATTACCCCCTGCGTGGGAATGACGAGGAAGTACAGGAAGCCCATGATCTATAGGCTCTGAGCCTAACCCGCGCGTTCTTCCAGTTCGTCCCGGTTGAGGATGGCAACGCTGCGGCGTGAAGGCAGATCGATCACCCCATCGCTTTTCAGCTTGGTGAATTGGCGGCTGACCGTTTCGATAGTCAGCCCCAGCACATCGGCCACTTGCTGGCGCGAAAACGGCAGGTCGAAAGTCTGGCTTTCCGTGTCCGCCACATCCTTGCCGCTGGCGGCGGCAAGGCGTTCGGACATTTCCAGCAGGAAGGCGGCGATCCGTTCGCTCGCGCTCTTGCGGCCGAGCAGCAGCATCCAGCTGCGCGTCCGGTCCAGTTCGGCCAGCGTGCGCTGCAGCAGCTTGTGTTCCAGCGCCGGATGACTGCGGGCGAAACTGTCGAAATCGGTGCGCGAAAAGACGCAGACGATGGCATCGGTGAGCGCGGTCACGCTATGCGCCGTCTGCTGGCCGAAGGGGCGGCCGATGAAATCGGACGGATAGACCACGCCGACGATCTGCTCCCGCCCGTCCGCCGTGCCGGTGGACAGCTTGAGCACGCCATCGATCACGTTGGCGACGAGTACCGAATCTTCGCCTTCCCATAGCAGGGATTGCCCCGCTTCCAGCTTGCGCTGCCGGCCGATCCCATTAAGTGCCTGAATTTCCGTGGCGTCGAGGGCCGAGCAAATTGCCCGGTTGCGCACGATGCAGGTTTCGCAATAGCCCATAACACTCGAGTATCAGCACTGCGTAGAGGCAGCAATGCCTTTAAAAAATAAGCGCGACAGGAATTAGCGATGAATATTGTCGATCCGCCTTCCATCTTGTTTGTCTGTCTTGGAAATATTTGCCGTTCACCGCTGGCCGAAGGCGCGTTTCGCAAGGTTGCGCAGGATGATGGGTTGGCGGTCCGTGTGGATTCGGCGGGCACAGGCGATTGGCATGTCGGCAATCCGCCGGACCCCCGGGCCATTGCCACCGCAGAGCGCCATGGCGTGGCCATCGGCAGCTATCGCGCGCGGCAGCTCATGCCGGAGGATTTCGCGCGTTTCCATTTCATTTTCGCGCTCGACCGGTCGAATCTCAGGGATATCCATGCAATTGCTCCCGCGGATTCGCGCGCGCGGGTCTCGCTCCTGCTGGATATGGTGCCTGGCCGCGAAGGGCAAAGCGTTGCCGATCCCTACTTCGGGGATGAGGCGGGCTTCGAAGTGACATGGCACGATGTGATGCAGGCTTCCCGCGCGCTGGCCGCGCGGCTGCTGGCCTGATACAGGGCGGCATCGCCGCACAGGCTGGAGGGGAAGGGCGGAATGTCAAGTTTGACGGTGAATGGCCGGCCGGTCCGGTTTTCCATGGACCCTGCCACGCCCCTGCTATGGGCCTTGCGCGATGCGGCCAACCTCACCGGCACCAAATACGGGTGCGGGGTGGGCGATTGCGGGGCCTGCACGGTGCTGGTCGATGGACAGGCGCTGCGTTCCTGCCTGATTACGCTGGGGGAAGCGGAAGGGCGCTTCGTCACCACGATCGAGGGGCTGTCGGGCGACCGTTCGCATCCGGTGCAGCAGGCGATGGTGGCGGAACAGGCGATCCAATGCGGATTCTGCACCCCTGGCATCGTGATGAGCGCGGCGGCCCTGCTGCAACGCAACGCCGCGCCGAGCGAGGATGAGATCAAGCAGGCGATTCCCAACCTCTGCCGCTGCGGTGTCTATCCCCGGCTGATCAGCGCGGTGCAGCGTGCCGGGCGAATCATGCGGCGGGAAGAAACGGTGAGCGCGGTTCCCGCGCCTCATGTCCGGGCCGAGGATGCCGCGCGGGCGGTTCCCGCCATGCAGGCTCCTGCGCGCGGTGCCAAATCGGATGCGGAGAATTGAGCGCCGCACTTGGCGGGCAAGCCGCGCCGCGCTAGGGCGGGCGCACAGAACGTAAATGAGGATTCCGATGAAGGCGACCATCTGGCACAACCCCAGTTGCAGCAAATCGCGCCAGGCATTGGCATTGCTGGAGGAAACCCCGGGCGTTGACGTGGCGGTGGTGCAATATCTCAAGAATCCGCCCGGCGCGGAAAAGCTGGCACAGCTTTATCGCGATGCCGGGATGGCCGCGCGCGAAGGATTGCGGACCAGCGGGACGGACGCGAAGGAACGCGGCCTCACCGAAGCGGACGATGCCACGGTGATTGCCGCGATGGTGGCCGATCCCCGGCTGATCGAGCGGCCGCTGGTGGAAACCGGGAAGGGGGTGCGGCTTGGCCGCCCGCCGGAAAAGATCAAGGAAATCCTCTGATTTCAGGCTACCCCGGTTTCCGATTGTCGCAGGCCGGGTTGCAATGCTGGCGTGAATTTGCCAACGCCAGAGAGTGTTTATGGTCCCTGTCTGCATGGGGCCGCCGCAAGAAAGGTTGCGACACGCATGACCGGTTCCGAGCTTTCGCAGGCCCGCCGCAGCGTAGGGTGGAAGGCTTCCCTGCGTAATGCATTGGGGCCATGGGGCGTATTTTTCGAAGGTTTTCTGAAGCATCCGGTGATGGTCGGATCGATCATCCCGTCCTCGCGCTTCACGATCAACAAGATGCTCGCCCCGGTGAACTGGGACGAATGCAAGCTGTTCGTGGAATACGGTCCCGGTGTCGGCACGTTCTGCCGCCCCGTGCTCGAACGGATGCGCCGCGATGCGCAACTGATCGTGATCGACACGAACCCGCTCTATATCGATTATCTCAAGCGCACGATTGGCGACAGCCGCTTCATCGCGGTCAATGGGTCGGCTGCCGATGTGGAGGAAATCGTCCGCGCGCACGGCCACGATCATGCCGATTACGTGCTGTCGGGCCTGCCGTTTTCCACGCTGCCCGATGGGGTCGGCCCGGCCATCGCGGCCGCCACCCACCGCGTGCTGCGCCCTGGCGGGGCCTTTCTGGTATACCAGTTCTCGACCAAGGCGCGCGATTTCATGGCCAAGCATTTCGCCCGCATCGATAACGGGTTCGAACCGCTCAACATCCTGCCCTGCCATTTGTTCTGGGGCTGGAAGGACGCGGAAGGCTGAGGCGTTTCACCGCTTCGGCGGGTTTCTAACGGCACACGCAAAGCGGGCGCGATCCGGTTGCAACAGCACCGGATCACGCCCGCTTTCCATTTCGGCCCAAAAGGCCCCTGCCGCCGCCGTTTATTCGAACGTGTTGCCGATTGCTTCCGTGGAAGGGCCGGCGAGCTGGCGATGGATCGCAGCGACAATCGAGACGAAGTAAACCGTCGCCACTGCGCCGATGAGGCCGGAGATGGCCGCCTGCCCGATATGCACGGCGGTGCCCCCCAACAGCGCCAGCACGATCCCCAGCACGCCCCCGATCACGATGGAGACGATGCCGATGACCAGCACCAGCAGGGCGTAGAACAGGAAGATGCGGAAGCTGTTGCCCTTGGTCAGCAGCCATGACCGCCTGATAGCGAGGAAGGGATTGTTCTCCCGCTCGATGGCGAGAACGGCGGGCACTAGCGATGTCTTGATCGTCACGTAGAACAGGATCACCAGCATGGCGATGATCGCGATCACGATCAGGGGGACGATTCCCGTCATCGATGCGGTGCCAACCAGCACGGCGCCGACCAGCACCACCGCGAACGCGACGGCGATTTGCGCGACGAGATAGAGCGCGGCGCCGATCACGCCGCGTTTCAGCGCATCGCCCACAGTGGGTTTCGCCTGATCGCGCAGCAGCGCCAGCATCGTCAGCACGCCGACCATCTGCAGGACGGAGATCAGCAGCAGCCACGGCAGATTGCCCTGATAGAATTGCGCGACCATTGCGGCCATCTGTTCGGGATTGGCGCCAGCGGCCGGCTGCGGAGCCGGAACGAACAGCGCAAAAGCGAGGCTCGGCAGGAAGAAGAACAACCCGGCGACAACGAGCAGGACCTCGCGATTGGCGGTAACCATTTCGCCGGCCTCCCGCCAAGCCCGGTTCATGTCGAATATCATCTGGGTCGTCTCCTCCATTAAACAGGCACTTGATAAGCGAAGCGGATAGGGCCACGCAATCGGCATGACCGGAAATGCGAACGAGCGGATCGAATGGCGCATCGACAGCGGGCTCGTGCCATATCGCGCCGCGCTGGACGACATGACCGCGCGCAACGCCGCGATTGCCGCAGGGGATGCCCGTGAACTGATCTGGCTGCTGGAACATCCGCCCGTCTATACCGCCGGGACCAGCGCCGCCGCCGGGGATTTGCTCGATCCCCGTTTCGAAGTGGTGAACACCGGGCGCGGCGGGCGCTACACTTATCATGGGCCGGGGCAGCGGGTGGGTTATGTCCTGCTCGATCTGTCGCGTCGCGCGCGCGATGTGCGCAAGTTCGTCCATTCGCTGGAAAGCTGGGTGATCGCCACACTGGCGGATTTCGGGGTTGAAAGCTGGAGCGTGCCCGAGCGGGTGGGCATCTGGACACGCGATGCCGATGGCGCGGAAGCGAAGATCGGCGCCATCGGCGTGCGGGTCCGCCGCTGGGTGACGATGCACGGCTTCTCGGTCAATCTCGCCCCCGATCTGGCGCATTTTTCGGGCATCGTGCCATGCGGAATCGCCGAATATGGCGTCACCAGCCTTGAAAAACTCGGCATTGCTGTTGCGCCGGAGGAGTGGGATCGGGCATTGATCGCCCGCGCCGGCGATTTCCTCGCCGCGCTTGAAACCCCATGTGGAGTAAGCCGCCCATGATGCGCCGTCCGATCTTCGTCACTCTGCCAGTTCTTGCCGGCTCGCTGTTGCTGACCGCATGCGGAGGGGACAATACGAAGAAAGGCACGCGCGAAGCGAGCGGGCAGGTACTTGCGGGATCGATCAACGATGCGATGATCCCGGTTGACGAGCTGCAATCCCAATCGCCGCTGGCCCCGCCGGAACCCGAAAAAGGTCCGGGTCAGAAGGCACCGGAACTGAAAGCGCTGACCGCATCCGGGGAAGAGCAACCGGCAGCACAAACCGGGGAAGGGGCAGGCGGCGATTCCGCTTCCCCTGCAAAACCTGATGCCAGTTCGGCCACCGCCCCCACCGGAACGGCAGCCCAGCCGAAACCCAAGCCCAGCCCTGCGCCGAAGCCCAAACTGGCCAATCCGGACCCGATTGGGGCCGCGGTGGAGGCGAACCGCCGCTAAACGCCGGGCGGGACGATCTCAGCGGTTGCCGAGATCGCCCTTGCCGACCGTGCCAGCCGCCATGTCGAGCATGCGGTCGAGCGAGCGCTTGGCGTCGAGCCGCAATTGCTCCTCAATCTCGATGCGCGGTTCGAGATCGCGCAGCGCGAGATAGAGCTTTTCCAGCGTGTTGAGCGCCATGTACGGGCAGATGTTGCAGTTGCAGTTCCCGTCCGCACCGGGCGCGCCGATGAAGGTTTTTTGGGGCAGCGCCTTTTCCATCTGGTGGATGATATGCGGTTCGGTCGCCACGATCAGCGTGTCGCCCGTCATGGCCTTGGCATAGTTCAGGATGCCGCTGGTCGAGCCGACATAATCCGCATGATCGACGATGGCGGGCGGGCATTCCGGATGGGCGGCGATGGGCGCACCGGGGTGTTGCTGCCTGAGCTTGAGCAGTTCGGTTTCGCTGAAAGCTTCATGCACGATGCACACGCCCGGCCAGAGCAGCATTTCGCGGTTGAACTTGCGCGACAGATAGCCGCCCAGGTGCCGGTCAGGCCCGAAGATGATCTTCTGTTCCGGCGGAATCTGCTGAAGGATGGTTTCCGCGCTGGACGAGGTGACGATGATATCGCTGAGCGCTTTCACCTCGGTCGAGCAGTTGATGTAGGTCAGCGCGATATGATCGGGGTGCGCTTCGCGGAACGCCTTGAACTTTTCCGGCGGGCACGAATCCTCAAGGCTGCATCCGGCTTCGAGATCGGGCAGCACGACGATCTTTTCCGGGCTGAGGATCTTGGCCGTTTCAGCCATGAACTTGACGCCGCAAAAGGCGATGACTTCGGCATCGGTGGCGGCGGCCTTGCGGCTCAGTTCGAGGGAATCGCCCACGAAATCGGCCAGATCCTGGATTTCGGGCTTCTGGTAGTAATGCGCCAGAATCACGGCGTTGCGTTCTTTGCGCAGCCGTTCGATCTCGGCGCGCACATCGATGCCGGTCAGGTCGGCGGTGTGGATAGTCATAGGCCCTTCCTGCTGCGGGGATATTGTCTCGCTCCGTCCCTAGAGGGGGGAAGGGCCAGGCCCAAGGGAAATCTGTTCACCTGCCTTGGGCAAGGCGTTCCGCATAGGCGATCACGGGCGGACTGTGGGAAAGCAGGGCGATGGATAGCTTGCAGGCGAAAATCGCCGCAATGCCCCACCACAAGGCAGGATGGATCGCGCCGCGCATGCGCCGGTCATGCATCATCGCGATACCCAGCAGTGCGGCCTGTAGCACCCCTTCCAGCCAACCGCCCCATGCGGACATCGCGATAGGCAGCGGAATGATGCGGCCGAACGCGGGCTCCAGCACCACCACCGTCGCCACCAGCATCAGGCGGCGATGCCATTCGGTGTGGCGGTGCAGGGCGATGGCGGCAGCCAGCACGGCGGCAAAGAACAACAGGTGGACAGGGCCGAGCAGCAGGAAATAGGGGTTGCTGAAGATTGGCGGAACGCGGTGAATGGCAATGGCCTGGACGGTGATCTGGAAACCGAGCGCGAGGATGACGGCGGCCAGGCCGACGGCCGCCCAGCCGACCTTGCGGTGAAGGGCGATGTTCCCGCTTCCGGCCAGATGGTTCTGCGCGATGTAAACGCCGAGCCAGCCCAGCATCGACAAGGCATGCAGGTGGACCGTGAGCGGCGCCTCGGTGACATGAGAATATCCGCGCAAGGCCCACTGAAGAAAAGCGATGACCGTGAAGATGGCGATGGCGATGGCCAGGCGCAGGAAAAAAGCCTGATCCTGCCGATAGGCGGTGGCGGCGCTTGTCACGATGAATTCTCACCCAAGAAACATCAATCTTCATCGGGGAAATATCGATATCTCAAGTACGATCCAAGTAAAAAATCGGATAATACTTTAATCTATTAAAAGTGGGCGGTTAATTGGTGAGCGACCATGCCTCACCGTGGAGCGATACCTTGCCGCGCTGCGCCAGATCGATCAGATGGGCTTTCACCGACATGCCTGCCGCCGGATACAGCGCGGGATCGGTGCCCTTGTACATTTCCGGCACCATTGCGGCGATGGTTTGCGGCCCCTTTTCAAGCTGGCGCAGAATCTGCCGCTCGCGCTGGCGGCGGTGGCCGATCATGCCGCGCACCAGTTGGCGCGGTTTTTCCACCGCCGGGCCATGTGCGGGGTAATAAATCCGGTCCTCACGATCGTAGAGCAGTTGGAGCGACTGCATATAGGCGGCCATGTCCCCGTCTGGCGGGGAAACCACGCTGGTGGACCAGCCCATCACATGATCGCCGGTGAACAGCGCGCCGCTTTCCTCCAGCGCGAAGCACAAGTGGTTGGAGGTGTGCCCGGGGGTGGCGACGGCGCGCAAGGTCCAGCCCTTACCGTCCAGCGTTTCGCCATCCCGCAGCACCCGATCCGGCGCGTAAGTGGTGTCGAACGGGGCATCGGCGCGGGGACCGTGCGTGTCCAGCACCAGCGGCGCACAGCCGACGATGTCCGCCCCGGTTAACTGCCGGAGCGGGGCGGCGGCGGGTGAATGATCGCGGTGGGTGTGCGTGCATGTGATCGCCCGCACCGGGGCATCGCCGATGGCTTTCATCAGCGCATCGATATGGGCAGGCTCATTCGGGCCGGGATCGAGTACGACAAGGCCCGCATTGTCGCCGATCAGGTAGGTTTGCGTGCCGGTATATGTGAACGGCGAAGGATTGGGCGCAAGCACCCGCCGCACGAGCGGTTCGAGCGTTTCGACCTTTCCGGTCGGCCAGGGGCGGACAGTTGCATCCATGCGGTGGCATATGGGGGCGGGATGCTGTTAAGTCGAGGGCATACGATGGATGCCGCCCGTGGGAGACATGATGACGCAAGATCTGATCCTGGTGCTGGACGAAGGCACGACCTCTACCAGAGCGCTGGTTTTCGCGCTGGATGGACGGGTGGCGGCGTTCGCCCAGCAGGAATTGACGCAGTTCTATCCGGCCCCCGGCCATGTCGAGCACGATCCGCGGGAAATCTGGGACAGGACGCTGGCCTGTGCCCGCGCGGCGGTGGCGCAGACTGGCGAGGTGGAACGGATCGCCGCCATCGGCATCACCAACCAGCGCGAAACGGTGGTGGCATGGGACCGCACCACGGGCGAACCGCTCGCCCGCGCGCTGGTCTGGCAGGACCGGCGCACGGCGGACCGGTGCCGCCTGCTGCGGGAGCAGGGGCAGGAAAGCGCGGTGCAGGCCAGATCGGGGCTGCTGCTCGATCCCTATTTTTCCGCCACCAAGATGCGCTGGCTGATCGACAACGTACCCGAAGTTGCCATGGCTGCGGGCCATGGCCGGCTGGCGTTCGGGACGGTGGAAAGCTGGCTGACTTTCAAGCTCAGCGGCGGGGCGCATATCAGCGATGCCAGCAATGCCAGCCGGACCATGCTGCTGCCGCTGGAAGGGGCAAGCTGGGATGATGGGCTATGCACCCTGTTCGGCGTGCCGCAAGCGGCCTTGCCGGAAGTTTGCGACAATGCGGGCGATCTTGCCCGGACTGCGCCCGAATGGTTCGGACGGGCGATCCCGATCACCGGCATGGCGGGGGATCAGCAGGCGGCGACATTGGGGCAAAGCTGCCTTGCCCCCGGCGATACCAAGGCGACATATGGCACCGGCGCTTTCGTCCTCGCCAACACCGGCACCGTGCCGCCCCGTTCGCGGAACCGCTTGCTGAGCACGGTGCTGTGTCAACTGGCGGGGAAACGGTATTATGCACTGGAAGGATCGGTGTTCGTGGCGGGCAGCCTGATCCAGTGGTTGCGCGATTCCCTCGGCTTGATCGCCCGTGCGGATGAGACGGAAGCGCTCGCCCGTTCGGTGGCTGACAACGGCGGCGTGGTGATCGTTCCCGCGCTTTCGGGATTGGGGGCGCCGCACTGGCTGCCCAATGCGCGGGGGGTTATTCGCGGGCTCAGCCTGTCAACCGGCAAGGCGCATATCGTTCGTGCCGCGCTCGAAGCCATGGCGCATCAGACATACGATCTTGCCACCGCCTTCGCTGCCGACGGGGCGCCATGGTCCCGCCTGCGGATCGACGGAGGGATGGCGGCGAACGATTGGCTGGCGCAGGACCTTGCCGATATTCTCGATCTGACGGTGGAGAGGCCGGACTTTGTCGAAACCACTGCGTTGGGGGCGGCCATGCTAGCGGCGGTGGGCGCTGGCCTGTTCCCCGATTTGCAGGCGGCGGGGGCGGCTATGGGCGGTGCGCGGCGCAGCTTTTCCCCACAGATGGAAGCGCAAGTGCGGACGGATCGGCTTGCGGCCTGGCAGGCAGCACTCGCTTCGTTGTAGCGTTGCGGCGGGCTTTTATTGGTAGTGCAGTGCGAGGCCCAGCCGGTCGTGCAGGCGGTGAATGGCGCTGGGTTGCATCGCGAAGCGGGCATGCCATGCCTGTTCCAGCCGTGCGATCCGGGCATAGAACCGCTCGGTCGCGGCCACCAGTTCGCGCAGGTTCGCCGAGAGCAGGGCAGTCTGCGCGGGGTCCGATCCTCTGGTGCCGGTGGGCAGGCGGCCATGGCGGCGCAACTGGAATTCGCTGATATTCCCCTGGAAATAGGCGCGCTGGTTCAGCAGCCAGGCGATGACGTGCATCATGCGGGTGGCGGTGCGCAGCCCTTCGCACGAAATGGCGATCTGGGCCGGACTCTCCTCCCTGCCTCGCGCATGGTCATGGTTGCCCTGCTCGAAGGACACGCGGACTTCGTCGGCCAGAAGGATTGCTTCTGCGTAGAGTCCTTCGATGATGGGGCGGTTGAGATCGGCCGGTGTCGTCATTGCCGTATTCGATTAATCGAGACAACGCGGCTGCACCATCGGGGGGCTGGCGATTATCGGCGGCGAAATTTACACTGTCCCTGAGCGATACGGTTTTTCCATCCGGAACCTTCAAGCCGGGCTGGCCGGGTGGGCTTTCGCCGGACGGAACAATCGTTCGGTCAGGCGATAATATCTGGCAGCAGCGCATCTTCCAGAAGGGCGATCTGGTCCTTGAGGCGCAATTTGCGCTTCTTCAGGCGTGCGATCTGCAATTGATCGGTGCTGCCCGCCGCGGTCAACGCATCGATTGCGGCATCGAGATCGCGATGTTCGATCCGCAAACTTTCGAGGCGCTTGCGCATCTCTTCTTCGGTCACTGCAACACCTGCTTGCTGAAGTCGTGGTGGACGATTCGTCTTGCCTCTGAGGGGCCTCGCCGCATTGGCCCGCCGAAGTCGTTTTGCAAAGTAGGGATAATGTGATTGGATGGCAATCGCGGCCCATGCCACCGGCAATGAGTCGCATGACAAGGTTCGGGTCCAACACATGAATTCATTAGGAGGAACCCAATGGAAGCATCGCACATCAGTGCTCTGCAACTCAAGCATCGCGGGATTGAGCAGCAACTTCGCGAAGAGATGAGTCGCCCCGCGCCGGATGAAGCGATTATCCAGTCGCTCAAGAAGCGTAAATTGCGGATCAAGGAAGAGATCGCGCACATTTGATATCCATCGAAGCATGACAGTGGTTCGTGCAGGAACGGTCCCACCGATCGTTCCTGCCAAAACCGCTATGGCACGCGGTTCTATGCCGGGGCGCAGAGGCTTTTTCGCAGGTTGACCGTTCCCAAAAGGGGCGATCTGCGATAGGCCGGATGCATGACCTCAGCCGCCGCCGCCGCCCGCACGATCCTGACTCGACTGCACGAGGTGATGGCTTCCCGCATGCACACGCAGGCGAAGCTCAATCAGGTGGTCGAAATCATCGGCGATGCCCTGAATAGCGAGGTTTGCTCGATCTATCTTCTGCGTGAAGGGATGCTCGAACTCTTCGCCACGCGGGGCCTGAATCAGAGCGCTGTCCACGTCACGCGCATGGCCGTGGGGGAAGGGCTTACCGGCACGATTGCCGAAAACATCGAAACCCTGAACCTGGCTGAGGCGACCGCGCATCCGGACTTTTCCTATCGCCCGGAAACGGGGGAAGACAAATTCCATTCCTTCGCAGGCGTCCCCATCGTGCGGCACGAGCGCGCCGTGGGTGTGCTGTGTGTCCAGCATGTCGATCCGCGCCGGTACGAGGATATCGAGATCGAGGCGCTGCAGACCACGGCCATGGTGCTGAGCGAACTGATCGCCAATACCGGTCTGGTCGACGAAGAGGAACTGCTGGCCAAGGACGGCGCGCGCGGCGGGCCGGAAATCATGCGCGGATTGAGCCTCGTAAAAGGGCTGGCGATCGGGACTGCGGTATTCCATCAGCCGCGCGTGACGGTCGAACATGTTGTCGCCGAAGACACCGAGGCGGAACGGCAGCGGGTCTATCTCGCGTTCGACAAGATGCGCGAACAGATCGAGCGCATGACCACGCAGGCCGAATTCGGCGTTGGCGGCGAACATGAAGAGGTGCTCGCCACTTACAAGATGTTCGCATACGACGAGGGGTGGGCGCGGCGCATCAACGAAGCCATCGATTCCGGACTCACCGCCGAAGCTGCCATCGAACGTGTGCAGCAGCGCACCCGCATGCGCATGCGCGAGATCGACGATCCGCTGCTGGCGGAACGGATGCACGATCTGGAAGACCTGTCCAATCGCCTGTTGCGGATCGTGTCCGGTCAGCTCGGGACGGCAGCGGCCAAGGGCCTGCGCGACGATACCATCCTGCTGGCGCGCAATCTCGGCCCGGCCGAATTGCTGGAATATGACAAGCGCCGCCTGAAAGGGGTGGTGCTGGAGGAAGGCTCGCTCACGTCGCACGTCGTCATCGTCGCGCGCGCGATGGGGGTGCCGGTGCTGGGCCGTATTCCGGGCTTGCGCCGCCAGGTGCAGGAAGGCGATCAGCTTCTGCTCGATGGCGATCTCGGTTCGGTCACTGTCCGGCCGAGCCAGCCGCTGGTCGAGGCGTTCAGCGCGCGCTTTGCCAAGAGCAAGGAACGCCAGGCCGCTTATGCCAAGCTGCGCGATGTCGAACCCGTCAGCCTGGACGGCAAGCGGGTGACGGTGATGATCAACGCGGGCTTGCGCGACGATATGCCGATGCTGAATTTGACCGGGGCCGATGGCATCGGCTTGTTCCGTACCGAATTTCAGTTCCTCGTTTCCGCCACGCTCCCGCAGCGGGACCGGCAGATGCGGCTTTATCGCGATGTGCTGGAAGCCGCCAATGGCAAGACGGTGATCTTCCGCACGGTCGATATCGGGGGGGATAAGGCGCTGCCCTATCTGAACGATATGGACGATGGCGGCGATGAAAACCCGGCCATGGGCTGGCGCGCCCTGCGGCTGGCACTGGAGCGGGAAGGGCTGTTGAAAGCGCAGGCGCGCGCGCTGTTGGAAGCGGCTGCGGGCCGGACGCTCAACGTGATGTTCCCGCTGGTTTCCGAACCGTGGGAATTCGATGCCGCGGTCGAAGTGTTCGAGGCGCAACGCAAATTCCTCAAGAAACAGAAGAGGTCGTTGCCCGAAGCGATCAATTTCGGGGTCATGCTGGAAGTCCCGGCATTGGCTGAAATGCTGGATGTGATCCTGCCGAAGCTGTCGTTCATTTCGATCGGCACCAACGATCTGACCCAGTTCCTGTTCGCGGCGGATCGGGCCAACCCCAAGCTGGCGGAACGGTACGATTGGCTCAACCCCTCTATCCTGCGGTTCATGCGCCGGGTGGTGAAAGCGGCCGAAGCGGCGGATGTTCCCGTGGGGGTATGCGGGGAAATGGGCGGCCGTCGGCTGGAGGCGCTGGCGCTGCTGGGGATCGGGATCAGGCGGCTATCGATTACCCCGGCGGCGGTCGGGCCGATCAAGGAGCTTGTGTGCAAGACGAATCTGGCCAAAATCGGCGAAGCGATGGAGCGCTGGCTGATCGCGCCCCCCGCCGACCTGCGGGCGGAAGTGCAGCAATGGGCGCTCGATCACGGAATCGATAGCGAATAAGAAGCGAATACGAAGGGGGAGCATTCAGGGTTTGCCGCAGCCAGAAACCGGCTCGGCGCAGGGTGTCATCTGGCGAAGATACCCGTCTTGACTTGCACGCGCCGCGGCGATTGGGTGCGCGCGCCAAGGGGGCGGGGGTCCGCGCCATGGTCGGAAACGGGAATGGACCAGTTGAGCGAAGAATTCGAAGAGGAACGGGTGGCGCCCGGGGTTGGCGGACGGATCAGGGCAGCCCGCGAAAGCGCGGGGCTGAGCCTGGCGCAAGTGTCGGCTGAAACGCGCATTACGCAGCGGCATCTGGAAATGATCGAGGCGGGCGATTTCGACAGCTTGCCCGCGCGGACTTATGCGGTCGGCTTTTCGCGCAGCGTGGCCAAGGCGGTGGGGCTCGATCCGGCAGAAATCGCGACGGAGGTGCGGGCTGCGCTGAATGCCAACGGGGTGGAACCGCCGCGGCGGATCAGCACGTTCGAACCCGGCGATCCGGCGCGCGTCCCTTCGGCGAAGCTCGGTTGGGTGATGGCGCTTCTGGCGATTGTCCTGCTGGTGATTGCGTTTATTTTCCTGCGCGGGTTTTTCAGCCCCGCCGAAAACCTGCCGCCGCTGACGAATGAAGCCACGAAAAAGACGGTATCGGCCCCCGCTGCGCCTCATGCTGCGCCTGCCGCACCGCAAGGCGGGGCGGTGGTGTTCACCGCGCTCGCCCCGGATGTCTGGGTCAAGTTCTACGATGCTTCGGGCAAGCAGTTAATGCAGAAGGAAATGGCCAAGGGCGAAAGCTATACCGTTCCCGCCGACGCCCAGGGGCCGCTGATCTGGACCGGACGGCCCGATGCGCTGGCCATCACCGTGGGCGGGCAGACTGTGCCGCCGCTGGCCGACCGTCAGAAGATCGTGAAAGGGGTGCCGGTCACCGCGCAGGCCCTGCTCGCCCGTCAGACGGCGGGTAATGCTCCGGCCGCTTCGCCGGTCCGGGCAGTGCCCACGCCATCCGCCCCGGCGAAGGCCGTGGTTGCGGCGCCTGCCATCCCGGCCGCACCCGTTGCCGCCGCGCCAGCGGCCGCTCAACCCCTGGCAGCCCCGCCTGCGGCGCAGCCTGCGCAGTAACAGCGGCAAAACGGCTTCTCCCACAGTTTAAATGGGGCGGATTCTCGACAGCTATGCCCGCGATGGGCATAGCTGGCTTGGATCGTTCAGCCGCAGTTCGGCGTCCTGGCTGCACCAAGGCGCCTGTTCGCGGCAGCAGACAGGAGCTTGGCAGATGAAGACGGGACGGCATTCACTGGACACATGGGGGCGGGTTGGGCGCGGCGCTGTGCTGGCGTTGTCCGCGCTGGCGGTGATCGGTGCGGCTGCCCCCGCCGCCGCGCAAGTGGACGAGGCGCGCATGCGCAAGCTGGAAGCTGAAGTCCGCGCGATGCAGCGCAAGGTCTTTCCCGGCGGGGATGGCCGCTATTTCCCGCAGGATGGAAATGCCGCCGCGTCGGCTGAAAACGCTGCGCTGCCCACGGCCTCCGCTTTGACCGACGTGCTCGCGCGGCTGGATGCGCTCGAAGCGCGCCTTGCCAGCCTGACGGGGCAGGTGGAAACGAACACCAATGCCCTGGCCCGGCTTTCCGGGCAGATAACCCCGGCCGGAGGCAGCGCGGGGACAACCGCACCGCCGCCGCCGGTCGCGGGTGCGGGCACGGTTGCGGTGACGCCGCCCAAGCCCGCAACGCCTCCGCCGGGGGCAAAGCCCACCGCCCCCAGCAGCGAACGGCTGGCGCGGGTGCAGGCGATTGCCAAACCGGCGACCGGCGATGCCGGAGACGATGAATACAGCTACGGCTTCCGCCTGTGGGAAGCGCAGCTCTATCCCGAGGCGCAGCAGCAGTTGCAGCTCTATGTCCAGAAATATCCGAACCACAAGATGATCAGCTATGGCCGCAATCTGCTGGGCCGGGCCTATCTCGACGATGGCAAGCCCAAGGAAGCGGCATCGTGGTTCGTGAAGAACTATGACGAGGACGTGCAGGGCGCGCGGGCGGCGGACAGCCTGTTGTACCTTTCCGATGCGATGGTTTCGATCAAGGATACCAAGCGTGCCTGCATCGCGCTCGCCAAGTTCAGCGAAACCTATCCGGCGCTGGCGACCGGGCGGCTGAAAGGGCAGTACGATGCCGGACGCGCCAAGGTGAAGTGCAATTAACAGCGCAACCGAGACCGCGCCGCATCCGTTGATCGCCCGCTTTGCAGGCGATCTGGCGCGCATCTGGCCTGAAGGGGAACGGTTGGGCCTCGCGGTGTCGGGCGGGCCGGATAGCCTCGCGCTGCTGCTCTTGGCAGAGGCGGTCATGCCTGGCCAGGTCGAAGTGGCGACGGTCGATCACGGGCTGCGCGATGCCAGCGCATCGGAAGCCGCGATGGTGGCGGAACTGTGCGCGGGGCATGGTATCCCGCATGAAATCCTTGCCGTTCAGGTGCCGCACGGCAATTTGCAGGATATGGCGCGGCTCGCCCGGTATCGCGCCTTGCACGAATGGGCCGCGCGGCGCGGGCTGGGCGCCATCGCCACCGCGCATCATGCGGACGATCAGGCCGAAACGCTGATTATGCGGCTCAACCGGGCAAGCGGGCTGGCCGGGTTGGCCGGGGTGCGCTTGCGCACGGTGGTGCCCGGATCGGATATGCCGCTGCTGCGCCCATTGCTCGGGTGGCGGCGCAAGGATTTGGGGGAACTGGTCCGCGCCGCCGGGCTCGATGCGGTGCAGGACCCAAGCAACGAGGACTTGCGGTTCGACCGGGTGAAAATCCGCAAGGCGCTGGAAAATTGCGATTGGCTCGATCCCGCCGCACTGGCGATGAGCGCCAGCCATCTGGCCGATGCCGAAGGCGTCATGGTGTGGGCGACGCAACGCGAATGGGCTGAAGCGGTGCAGGTAAGCGAAGATGCCATCGTCTATCGCCCGTCTGCGCCTGCCCCTATCCAGTTGCGCATTGTGGGGCGCGCCATCGCGCTGCTCAGCGGTGTTCCGCGCGGCGGGGAAGTGGCGCGGCTGATCGGCCGGCTGGCGGCGGGTCAGGACGGCACGCTGGCGGGCGTGGTGGCCCGCTGCGGTCCTGCCCGTGAATGGATATTCCGCAAGGAACCGCCGCGCCAAGGTGGGTTTAACCGGCTCTAACCCTCTGCCCATTCGCGGCTGAAGCATCCCGTTTCGCAATTGCCGAACGGATCGCCCCTAAAGCGCTTCGCCTCCGGACAGGTCGTGCCCGACATCGACCATCTTGCCCTTGGTAATCACCACCTTGTCGCCCAGTTTGACGAGGTTGAACAACTTTGCGGCGAAGGCATCGGGGGTGCCGATGCAGCCATGGCTGGCATAGCCCTTTTCCACCGGGGCGCCGTGGATCGCGACGCCATCGTGCGTTAGCCGCATGGTGAAAGGCATCGGCGCATCGTAAATGCTTGAAACATTATTTTTGATTTTGGCAATAATCGGAAACGTACCGAGCGGAGTAGGATGATTGTCGGTGCCGAGCAGAACCGCGGCGGTGCCGATTTCATAGCCGCCCTTGAACACCGATATTACCCGCGCATCGAGATCGACGGTAATGAGCAGCGGCCCATCGGGCACGCCCGCATCGTCCCAGTGCCAATCGCCGTATTTGATCGGCCCGGTGATCGGCAGCACCCGCTTGATGACGAAAGGGCCCTGGTCCGCATCGGATGCGGGGGCCGCATCGGTGGTTTGCGTATCCGTTGCAGGGGTAGATGGGCTTGCCGCCTTATCGTGCGCGGCCACCTGCGCCTTGGAAGATACCGGCCCGGCCGCCTTTTCCGGCAGATGGGTGCCGACCATCACCCCCGCGAGCAGGGCGATCCCCGCCGCAATGCCGCCGCCGACCCATTTGGCTGTGTTGCTCATGCGCGATCTCTAGGAAAGAATCGCGGCGACTGGCCAGCGCTGCCGGGCGGGCGTCTCAAGACGAGACGTTTCTTTGCCGTGGCGTTGCCGGTGCAAGAGCTTCAGCCATGCGCGCCGAATTCGTTGGCGATGGCGATCGTGATGCGCAGCGACAGGCGATGGGCGCGCTCGATCGGATCGATATAGTCGCGCTGGATCTGGGCGTAACCGTCCCCCGCGCCATCGGGATAATCTGCCGGTTCGGCCATCGCGAAATCGTCGATCTTGGGAAAGCTCGTCGGGAAGGCGCGGCGCAATTGCGCCAGCGCTTCGTCGATCCGCAGGGTGAAGACCATTTCCAGCACATCGTCGCGGCTGATATCGTTGGC
Organism: uncultured Caenibius sp.; assembly: GCA_964466155.1. GTDB lineage: Bacteria > Pseudomonadota > Alphaproteobacteria > Sphingomonadales > Sphingomonadaceae > Caenibius. The sequence continues at coordinate 37,520 of CAYXMY010000008.1, forward strand.
CCGGCTGAACACCGGCACCGACACCACGCGCAGGAACATGTGCTGGAACAGCGTCAGGCGCAGCGCCTGCAACACGCCGATCATGCGGCGCACTTCCTCCCGCTCCGCCAGGGGCTGCTCATCGGGCAGCAAGGCGAGCAGGCGATGCAGCTTCAGCGCATCGACCCGAAGGCGGGACGAGAGGCGGCGGAACACGCCCGCCCGATCATCCTTGATGAGATATTCGGCCAGCGCCTCGCACGGCTCGGACAGGTGAGTCTCGGTCCCGCGATAGGGGCGCGATGCCCAATAGGCGGAATTGAACAGTTCGCCGAACGCGGCCACCGTCTTGATGCTGGCCAGCGCATTGGCCGAACGGGCGAGGCGCATCAGTTGCCGCCCGCGCGCGCTTTCCCGCAGCAGGGCGGCCAGTTCTTCATAATTGCCATCCGCCGCGGTGCCGATCCCGCAGATCACGTTCACCGGATAGCCCAGTTGCTGCAGGATCGCATTGTGCGGGATCGCGCGAATCTGGCGCAGGCTCATCTCCCGGTCGGCGGCAATGTCCGACTGGCGGCGCGAGACGCGGCTGCCCGTGGGGTTGAGCAGCCCGAGGCCGAACGCCGTCACCGCGCGGGCATATGTGCGGCTTTCCAGATGGGCATGCTGGTGGTTGCGGATCGCACGATAGAAATCGAGGCTGAGATCGGTGCGGCGATAGAAGGGATCGGCCGGCGCATCGGGATCGGTTTCCGCCGGGCGATGTTCGAGAATGCGGGTGAGAGTGGCCAGCGCCAGCTCCGGCGTTTCGAAGAACAGATAGCCGTCGCCGCCCTGGAAGCTGACTTCCGGTTCCAGCTTGATCCCCGCGCGCACGAAGCGCCGCCGCGCCCATGGGCTGAGCGGCCAGGCCAGCCGGTCCGCCATCGATGCGGGATGCGCGCCGCGGCCCATGCTTTCGCCATGCGTGTTGAACACCAGCGCAGCCACATCGGCGAGCCCGTTGGCCGCCATCGCATCGGCCAGCCGCCCTTGCAGCCGTTCGATGGCAAGGCTGGCGGGAATCTGCCCGACAAACCGCCCCGCATCGGAAAATCCCGTCTGGATCGCCAGCCGCCCGCGCGTGCGGACATAAGCGCGATAGGCGTCCTCCGCCAGCAGCGCATCGAGCAGGCGCCCGCCGTGTTCCAGTGCGTTTTCAGTCTCGAACAGCGGGGAAACGTCGACTTTGTCCGCAATGCCGAACAATTCGGCGAAATAGAGCGCGGCAAGGATGGTGGTTGGCTGTTCGCATTCGGCGATCAGCATGCGGATCGGGGCATCGGCATCGATATGATGCAGGATTTGCGCCATCGCCAGAAACTGGCGGATGGCCGTGCTGCTTTCGATGGCGAGCGCGGCGAAGTTGGCGCGCAGCGGTTTTACGGAGCCCAGCTTTTCGCGCAGGCGCACCAGCGCCCCCCGGCTGGCGAGATCGAGTTCGTCATGCGGATCGATCACCCGGCGGATTGCGTTGTGAAGCTGGGCGGCATTCACGCGGAAATGAATCCAGCCCATACCCAGCCCATCGGTGTGCATCGCGGCGGCCAGCGTCTTGAGCCGGATTGCGTGCGCGGGGTCGGCGGCGCGGGCTTCATCCTCCAGCGCATCGATGATCGGGGCGAGGCTGAGGAGTTTTGCCGGATCGTCCGCCGTCAGCCGGTTGGCGACGGTGGAAAAGGTTTCCGGGTCGGACAGGTCGCCCGCGAAATCGTTCGCCCGCTCCCGCGCATAGGCCGTGGCGGCCCGCAGGTCGGCGAGAATGGGGTGCACGCCGTCCACCGCTTCCAGCGCGGTGCAATAGCGTTCCAGCCGCTCCGCCTTTTCGGCGAGGCGGAAGGCGATGCTATCGTGCCAGGTGATATCGGTGCGCCCGTCCATGTCATAGCCGACCCAACTGGCGAAGCGGAACGGCAGAGGGTGGAAAGCCTGCCAATCCTGCGGCCAGCGCACCTGCGCCTTTTCGAGCAGGATCGCGACGAGCTTATCGCGCGCATCGCTGGCATGAGCGATGGCGGACATGGCGGCGCTATGTTCGTATTCCAGCGTGATCGCCGGGCGGTGTGGCAAGGCGACGCAGGCTTCCTGGCCGATTTCGCCCGGTGCGGAAGCGGCTGCTGCGACGGCGCGAGTCTGTTCCGGGGCGAGCAGGAATGTGGGATGCGCGGTGAACACGCAATGCATTTGCGGTGTTTCCCACCGGGCGCGGAACGCGCTGAAATCGGATGGTTCGTCCGCCAGGCTGGCGGTGAAGCCATCCCGATTGGCTTCTTGCTCCACCGGTTCGACCAGCCGCCGCAACCGCCGCGCGCGGTGTTGCAATGCTTCGCATTCCAGTTCGGCGATCATCGCTTCGATATCGCCGAGACCGATTTCCCCCGCTTCCAGTTCACGCGAAAGGTCGAGCGAAAGCTGGAACACCGGATTGAACAGCGGGGTGAGGCCGGTCAGTTCATGCATCCGCTGAAGATGGCTGAGCAGATCGGGAATGGTTTTCAGCATGGGCTATGCTCGTTTTGCGAAAGGGGCAGGGGCGAAGCGCGCATGGGTGCCGCCGATATCCGCCGCGACCGGTTCGGTCATCGCCGCGTTACCTGTCCGGTGCAGGATCGCGGTGGGCGATTGGCGATAGATGTCATGCGGGATCGGTCCCTGCTCCTTCTCTTGCGGGACGGGCAGCATAGCATTCGCTGCATCGCAATAAAGGGGCTGGGGCGCTTATTCGCCGAACAGGTGCACGGCAATGGTGCGGCGATGGGGCCGGGTGCGATGTTCGGCAAGATAGACGCCCTGCCATGTGCCCAGCATCGGGCGGCCGTCGGCAACCGGGATGGTCAGGCTGTTGCCGGTCAGCATGGCTTTGATATGCGCGGGCATATCGTCCGGCCCTTCGTCGTCATGCTCATAGCGGGCGTTTTCGGGCGCGGCGCGGTCCAGCCAGCGCAGCAGATCGCGGCGGACCGCTGGCGCGGCGTTTTCGTTGATCGTCAGCGATGCCGAAGTATGCTGGCACAACAGCGTGAGCAGGCCGGTGCGGATACCGCTGGCCTGGACCCAGCGGCACACTTCGCCGGTAATCTCCAGCAGATCGCACCCGGCGGTCTGGAATTCCAGAACCGCCGTTTCCTGCCGCATCAGGCCGGAGCCCCGAACAGATCGTGAGCGTCGGCCTCTTCGATCGTGACATCGAGGATCGCGCCCGGTTGCAGATCGGCACTGACATTGCGCAGATAAACGTGCCCGTCGATTTCCGGTGCATCCGCCTGGCTGCGGCCGGTGGCGCCGATATCGCCATCCTCGTCCGGTTCGCCCACTTCGTCGATGATGACGGGGATCGTGCGGCCGACTTTGGCCGCCAGGCGGGCCGCGCTGATCGCCTCGGTCTTTTCCATCACGCGGGCGTAGCGTTCTTCCTTCACCTCTTCCGGCACCGGATCGGGCAGGGCGTTGGCGGCCGCGCCTTCCACCGGTTCGAACCGGAACGCGCCCACCCGGTCAAGCTGGGCTTCGTCCAGCCAGTCGAGCAGGTATTGGAAATCGTCCTCCGTTTCGCCGGGGAAACCGACGACGAAGCTGGAGCGGATGGCGATATCGGGGCAGATTTCGCGCCAGCCTTTCAGCCGTTCAAGCACTTTCGCTTCGTTCGCCGGGCGCTTCATCGCGCGCAGGACGGACGGGGAAGCATGCTGGAAAGGAATGTCGAGATAAGGCGTAATCAGCCCTTCGGCCATCAGCGGGATCACCGCATCGACGTGGGGGTAGGGATAGACGTAGTGCAGCCGCACCCACGGTGCGCGCCCTTCCGCAGTGCGCAACTGGCCCAGTTCGCGGGCCAGATCGGTCATATGCGTGCGCACGGGATGGCCTTTCCACGTGCGTTCCTCATGCCGGACATCGACGCCATAGGCGCTGGTATCCTGGCTGATGACCAGCAGTTCCTGCGTGCCCGCCGCGACCAGCTTTTCCGCTTCGCGCAGCACGGCATCGATCCGGCGGCTGGCCAGCTTGCCGCGCAATTGCGGGATGATGCAGAAAGCGCAGGCGTGATTGCAGCCTTCGGAAATCTTGAGATAGCTGTAATGGCGCGGCGTCAGCTTGACGTCCTGCTGCGGAATCAGGTCGACGAAAGGCCCCTGCGTTGCCGGGGCGGCTTCGTGCACCGCTTCGACCACGGCTTCGTACTGGTGTGCGCCGGTGATCGCCAAAACTTCGGGAAAGCGGGCGCGGATCGCGTCGGCTTCGTTGCCCATGCAGCCGGTGACGATCACCCGCCCGTTTTCGGCAATCGCTTCGCCGATTGCGGCGAGACTTTCTTCCTTGGCGGAATCCAGAAAACCGCACGTATTGACCAATACGACGTCCGCCCCGTCGTAATCGGCCGACATGGCATAGCCATCCGCGCGCAATTTTGTAAGGATACGCTCTGAATCGACGAGCGCCTTCGGGCAGCCGAGGCTGACCATGCCGACTCGGCGTGCTTGAGGGATAGTCGTGGCCATTGCGCGCGCGCCTCTACACTGCTTGCGCTGCGAAGGCTACAGTTGTGCGGACAGGAGGATGCAAATGGGACCGGTGAACTGGCTTGCGGTGCTGATCGCCGCGTTTACAGCGCTGGGCGTGGCGGCGGTGTGGTATGGCCCGCTGTTCGGGCGGGCCAAGCTGGAAGAAGTGGGGCCGGGGGGCATGGCGGCCCGCACCAGCACCGCCCGCACCGGTATCGTCACGTTTCTGCTGCTGTTGCTGACCGCATCGATGATGGGGCATATGTTCGCGCGCGTGGGGGCGGAAACGCTGGCGGCCAAGCCGTGGCTCTATTTCATGATGTCGGGCGGCTTGGCGCTGTTCTTTGTCATTCCCGCACTGGCGGCGAGCTATATGCATCAGCGCGCTTCCACCCGGCTGGGTGTGATCGATGGCGGTTATTGGCTGACCGCCTACCTTGCGATGGGGCTGGTGTTCTGGATTCTCGGTTGAGCGGGGCTGCTTCCTGAGGCGACAGCCGCGACGCCGGGCCTTTGCCTTTATTGTCCTGGCTGCATTGGCCGCAGCCCAATCCCGCTAGGAAGCGGCCTGCTGCGGGGCGGCTTCTCCCTCCGTCCGCGCAATTTCGACGATGGTGTCGCCCGGTTCGAGCTTCTGCGCTTCGGGCGCCCAATAGCCGAACGGCTGGCGCTTGCGGTAAATCCTGACGCCGAGCCCGCCAGTGGCGAGGCGGGACAGGCTGCCGCCGATCTCGTCGCTGCGGACCGGGCGTTCGATCAACTGGACATCGCCCGCGATGGAAGCAAGATCGGTGAGATAATCGGCCACATGCGTGCCCTTGGCCGAACCGGCCAGCAGCAGGCCGGTGAAGTGCACGGGGTTGATCACGTTGTCCGCGCCTGCCTGCCGGGCCAGCGTTTCGTTGTCTTCCGCGCGAACGACCACGGTGACCGGGACCAAGGGTGCCAGATGCCGGGCAGTGAGCACGATCAGGATCGATGTATCGTCCCGCCCCGCCGAAACGAGGATCGCTTCGGCATTGGCGATGCGGATTTCGTTCAGCGTCTCGTTGCGCGTGGCATCGCCCGCGATGACGTTGCAGCCCATGGCCGAGGCGATGGAAAGGCGCGATTCCAGCGGGTCCATCACCACGATCTTGGTCGGATCGGTGCCGCGGTCGATCAGCTCGTTCACCGCTTCCGCCCCGCTGATGCCGAAACCCAGTACGACGATATGGCCGGAAAGCTGTTCCTGAATACGCCCCATGCGCCATCTCTCCCAGCTGCGCTTGATAACGAAAGTATAGGCCGTGCCGACGAAAATGAAGAGCACGGCAAGGCGGATCGGGGTGACGATCACCGCTTCGACCAGGCGCGCCTGGTCGCTGACCGGGGTGATGTCGCCAAACCCCGTCGTCGTGATCGAGATCATCGTGAAATAGACCACATCGAGGAAGCTGACCTTGCCGTCGTGGCTGTCCGCCAGTCCGTTGCGCCCGGCGTAGTGGATCAGGATCACAATGAAGACCAGCAACAGCGCCGCGCCGAGACGAAGCCCGATATCCGCCCACACCGGCAGCCGCACCGCCCGGCGCAGCGTGGCGGTGTGTTGCAGGCGGAGCTTCGGGCGCCGGATCACGGCAGCTTGGTCAGCGGGTCGATCGGCTGATTGGCCTGGCGCAGCTCGAAATGCAGTTGCGGCTGCTTGGCATCCCCGGTCGATCCAGCATAGCCGACCACATCGCCCGCTTTCACCGGATCGCCTTTGGCCACGCTGATGGAGGAGAGATGGGCATAGGCGCTGTACCATTGCCCTTCGTGTTCCAGCACCACCGTCTTGCCGTAGCGGACCGGTTCTTCATCGGCATAGATGACCTTGCCCGCCTTGGCCGCCACCACGGGCTGGCCCACGGCTGCCTCGATATCGATCCCGCGATGGGGCGTGCCCGAAGCTTGCGGATCGAAACGGGTCAGGATCTTGCCTTTCAGCGGCCAGCGGAACCCGCTGTCAGCCTTGGGCGCGGCAGGTGCTACCGCCGCCGAGGCGGGGGCCGATCCGCCGATTATGGCGGGGATGACCAGCTTTCGCCCAGTCTTGATCGGGGCGTCTTTGGCCAGCCCGTTCGCCGTCAGGATCGCGTCATAGGGCACGCCGTATTTGTTGGCGATGCCGCGCGCGGTTTCCCCCGCGGCCACGATATGCGTCTTCTGGCGGGGGATGTGCAGCGTTTGCCCGGTCTTGACGACATAGGGTTCGGTCAGGCCATTGGCCTGCGCCAGCACCGAACGTGGGATACCGGCACGCGTGGCGATGCCGTTGAAGGTTTCACCCGGCTGGACGGTGTAGGTTTCGCCCATGCGGGGGGCATGGCTTGCCGGTGAACCGGCGGATGCGGGCTTGCCGCTATCGGCGTTCTTCGTCCCATGTGGCAGGGCTAGCTTCTGGCCAGAGCGCAGCGCATAGGGCGGGGTCAGCTTGTTTGCCTGCGCCAAGGCGGTGGCAGATACCCCGGCACGGTTGGCGACGCCGTTCAGCGTTTCGCCGTCCTTCACGACATAAGTCCCGGCATTGCCCGATGCGGATGCCTTGGCTGCCGCTTTGGGCCGCGCCGGATCGGCCTGTGGTGCTTTTGCCTTGTCGCGCGGGATAATCAGCACCTGCCCGCTGCGCACGGCATAAGGCTCGCTCAGCTTGTTGGCCCTGGCGATGGCGCCGGCCGACACGCCCGCGCGGTTGGCGATGCCGTTCAGCGTTTCGCCGTCTTTCACGGTATGGCGCGTTTCCTCGGCGGGAGAGGCAGCCGCAATCAGCGCCATGGCGGCAAGGGCGATGGCGATGCGCTTCATGCGCCGAAGCGTCCCGCCAGCGTGGCGAACGAGGCATCGTGCGTAAGATCGAGCATCAGCGGCGTCACCGACACGTAACCATCTGCAATCGCCTCTAAATCCGTGCTTTGCGCAGGCGTATGCTCGATACCATGAAGGCCGAACCAGTAATAGGGGTAGCCGCGCGGATCGCGCCCTTCGACCACGGTGGTGCGGGCATAATCGTGGAAACCCTGCCGGACCACGCGGATGCCCTTGACCTCTTCGGCGGTGACAGGCGGGAAATTGACGTTGATCAGCGTGCGTTCGGCGAACGGCGCGTCGAGCAGCGGCGCGATCACTTTGGCCCCCCATGCCTCGGCGGCGGCGAAAGGCACGGTGTCGGCCATGCCTTCGCGGGCATAGACCTGGCTGAGCGCGATGGAGCGCACGCCCGCCAGCGTTCCTTCGATCGCGGCGGAGACAGTGCCGGAATACGTCACGTCATCGCCCAGATTGGCGCCGCGATTGATGCCCGAAAGGATCAGGTCCGGCGGGGAATCGAGTACCTGGTTGAGCGCAAGCATGACCGAATCGGTCGGTGTGCCGGTGACGGAAAAGCGCCGTTCGCCATGGCGGCGCAGGCGCACGGGGCGGGTCAGCGATAGCGAATGCCCCGCGCCCGACTGTTCCTCGGACGGGGCGCAAACCCAGATATCGTCGCTGAACTGGCGGGCAATCGCCTCCAGCACGCGCAATCCGCTGGCATGGATGCCATCGTCGTTAGTCAGCAGGATACGCATCAGGCAGCAGGCTCCAGCTTGGCGAGGCCGCCGGTGTAGGGCAGCAGCGCGGTGGGGACGGTGACGGAGCCATCTTCGTTCTGATAGTTTTCCAGCACCGCCACCAATGTGCGGCCGACGGCGAGGCCCGAGCCGTTGAGCGTGTGGACGAACTCGGTGCGCTTTTCCCCTTCGGGGCGGAAGCGGGCGTTCATCCGGCGGGCCTGATAATCGCCGCACCAACTGATCGAGGAAATCTCGCGATAGGCGCTCTGCCCCGGCAGCCAGACTTCGAGATCGTACGTCTTCTTCGCCGTCGCCCCCATGTCGCCCGCGCAGAGCAGCATCGTGCGATAGGGCAGCTCCAGCGCTTCCAGCACGCTTTGCGCCGAATGGACCATGTGATCGTGCTCCGCCTGCCATTGATCGGGGCGGCACACGCTGACCAGCTCGACCTTTTCGAACTGGTGCTGGCGGATATAGCCGCGCGTGTCGCGCCCGGCCGCACCCGCTTCGCTGCGGAAGCAGGGGGTCAGCGCGGTCATGCGGATCGGCTGGTCCATATGGCCGAGGATTTGTTCGCGCACGGCGTTGGTGAGGGAAACTTCCGCTGTCGGGATCAGCCAGCGCCCATCGGTCGTTTGGAACAGGTCTTCGGCGAATTTGGGCAGTTGCCCGGTGCCGAACACCGCATCGTCGCGCACCAGCAGCGGCACGGCGCATTCCATGTAGCCGTTTTCTGCCGTCTGCTTGTCCAGCATGAACTGGGCCAGCGCGCGTTGCAGGCGGGCCATCTGGCCCTTGAGGAATGCGAAGCGCGCCCCGGAAATGGCGGCGGCGGTTTCAAAATCGAGGCCGAGCGCCGGGCCGATATCGGCGTGTTCCTGCGGGGTGAAGGCAAACGCGCCCGGCGTGCCCCAGCGCGCCGTTTCGGTATTGGCGGCTTCGTCTTCCCCCGGCGGC
>CAYXMY010000009.1:0-46208 GCA_964466155.1 uncultured Caenibius sp.
GGCCGGCTACAGCAGCGATCGGGGTGCTGCCGCCCCTTACCCGGCGGCGCTGCGCGATCAGGGCTGTGCGCGAGGCTGCGCGGCCCCGCGCGTGCATCACCCTGCCGCGTGCAGCGGCACCACGTTCTTGCTGGCAGCGATAGCGGCCTGCTGTTCGATCCAGTTTCCGATGTCCTGCACCGAAGGTTGCAGCCAGTCGAGGTTTGTCAGGCTGAGATAGCTGCGGGCAGTAACGTCATCACTGCTCGGCGCGTGTCCGGTCAGAAGGTCAGTGCGGAACTTTTCGATCAGACATTCCCGCATGGCAATGTTCGTGAACGTGCGGCGAAGGTCGTGAAGTGATAAGTGCTTCCCAGCGATCTCGCCAATCGCCTGCATTGGCGCGCGCGCATCCTGAATCCTCCCCGACCGCCCCCAGCTCGGAAAGACGAACTTGCTGTCGGTGCCATCCGCCAGCTTGAGGCGCGGGCGGGATTTGAGCAGCGCCACGGCCTGCGAAGACAAAGGCATCTGCAAATCCTCGCCTCGTTTCCGGTCGGTGATCCGCCACCAGCAATTCGACGGGTCGTGGTCATCAATGTTCACACGATCCCACGTCAGACAGGCCATTTCATCCCGCCTGGCTCCCGTCAAAAGTCCGAAGATCGTCAGGTCCACCGACGCAAGTGCCTCATATCCCTGCACTTCGCCGCGCATTTCGTGCAGCTTGTTCCACACCGCGCCAATCTTGCGCTTGTCGATATAGCGTTCGGTGCGCGTGCCCAGCTTCGCCCAATGGTGCTTGAGCGCGTCAACCGGATTGTCGCGGATTAGCGGGGTGCCGTCCGCCTGCCGGTATTCGTCGGTAGCGAAGCGGACGAGGATGCGGAGCGTGACGAACGCGGCGTTGGCGCTGGCGGGTGCAGCCTTCTTGCCCTCAAGACCGCCCTTCACCAACGCGGCGTGACGCTCCTTCACCATATCGCGTGTGATGCTGGCAATGGGCAGCGGTGCCCACTTGGCGAAGGTCTTCTCAACATGGCGGCGATATTCGCGCGCGGTGCTGTCCTTCATCTTGCCGGGGCGACCGACATACGCCTCAAGCACATCTTGCAGCGTCACCTTCGCGGCCGCGTCGGCCTTGACCACAGCGCGCGGGTCAATCCCCTCGCGCATGTCCTGCAAGACCTTCTGCGCCCGCTCGCGCGCCTTTGCCTCCGTCAGCGTTCCAAACGGACCGAGGGTGAACTGGATCGACTTGCCCAGCACCCGGCCCATGACGATGAACACGCGCTTGCCCTGCGATGAGACGCGCAGGCCGTAGCCCTTCACGCTGTCGTCCCAGTGAACCTCGTAGCCCTCGGCGGGCGCGGCGACCTTGTCCACGAAGGTCTTCGTAATCTTTGCCATGCTGCTCCTTGGCTGCTAGATTCTAGCGTATTTCTAGCAAGGAGCTTACAGCTACGACAAGGAACCGCAAAAAAGCAAGGGCAAAAACCACGCATTATCAAGGGTTACACATGCTAGAAGAAGCTACCGTAATCTAGCGCAAGGGCGTGATTCCAAAACTCTTAATCAGCGGGTCCTAGGTTCGAGCCCTAGTGCGTCCACCAGTTTCCAGAAAAAGCAGCAGCTTACCCCTTTCGGGGATCGCTCTTACACGCGGTCGCGAGTGCCATGTAAGAGCGGTGTAAGAGTGCGCCGCTAGGGGCGCGCCACCTCGCCATCCTCTTTCGTGAACTGCTCAGGTACGTTGTCCAGCAGGGTCAGCACCACCTCAGAAGGGCGACACAGCTTCGTCCCCTTGGGGGTGACTACGATAGGGCGGTTCACCAGAACCGGGTGCTCCACCATCGCGGCAAGCATGTGGTCATCGGTGACAGCGGGATCGAGCAAGCCAAGTTCAGCGGCAGGGGTACCCTTTTCGCGCAGCACGGCACGCGGGGTGGCGCCCATGTCAGCCAGCAGCTTGTCCAGCAGCGGGCGCGTCCAGCCAACTGTGCGATACTCAACGACCGTGGGCGCGTAGCCCGCTGCCTCGATCATGGCGAGAGTGTTGCGCGAGGTGCCGCAGTCAGGATTGTGATAGATCGTGATGGGGGTGGGGGTATGGGTCAAATTTCAGGCTCCTCTCTCAGCATCCATCCAAAAAATAAGATCGCAGCAAAAACGCCAAAGAACTGGCCAGCGATGAAGGTCGAAACCGAGGCCGGAGCGATCCCGGCAAAGGTGCCGGTCAGGCTCCGGGCCACCGTGACAGCCGGATTGGCGAACGAGGTTGAGGCGGTGAACCAATAGGCGGCGGTGATGTAGAGACCGACCGCAATGGGCGTGAACTCTGGGCGCGACCGCTGTGTGGTCATAATCGTCCCAATCAGACCGAAGGTGGCAACCGCCTCCGCAAACCCCTGCGGCCAGCCCTCACGCAGCTTGTGCGAGACCTGCAGAACCGGCTCGGCGAACATGAGGTGCGCTGACCACACCCCGACGACAGCGCCGACGAATTGCGCCGCGACATACAGCAGTGCCACTCGCGCACTGGTCTCACGCTTCATCAGCACCGCCAGCGTCACCGCCGGATTGAAGTGCGCTCCCGAAGTGGGAGCGAACATATAAATGAGGACGACCAGTCCCGCGCCCGTGGCTATCGTGTTTCCCAGCAGGGCGATTGCGTCGTTACCACCCGCCAGCCGCTGCCCCATGATACCGGAGCCGACGATCACGGAGAGCAGCATAGCAGTGCCCAGCGCCTCGGCAGCCAGGCGACGAATCAGCGTCATTGGTCGCAGCAGGACACCGCATCTACCAGCGGCGCGCAAATCTCGGGGCGACCGGCGCAGCAATCCGAGACGAGGAAGCCGAGCAGGTCACGCATACCTGCGTAGTCCGCCGAGTAGATGACCGAGCGCCCATCGCGGCGTGATTGGATCAGCCCCGCGTGACCGAGAATCGTGAGGTGCGTCGAGAGGGTGTTGGGCAACACCCCCACTTCGCGCGCTATCTCGCCAGCAGCCATCCCGTCCGCGCCTGCTCTGACGAGCAGGCGAAACACGGCGAGCCTGTGGTTATGCGCGAGCGCCGACAGTGCCTCAACGGCGCTGGGAAGCTGCATCAGCAACACGCCTGCTTCGGGGCGCAGCACGCGCTGGCGGTCGCGCCGGTGTTGTCCGGTATCACGTCCTCGCCGTAGGCGGTCGCATCGCCGTGCGTGAAGAACGTCTCCCAGCGCACGCCTGCCGGGTCCGTCACCCACGACTTGTCCGACTTGGCATAGCAGCAGGTCGTCGCCTCCTGGTCGAAGGTCGTCTCGCCTGCCGCTTTCAGCCGCGAAGCAAGCTCGCCCAACTCGTCCGCGCTATCGACCTGGATGCCAACGTGATCGACGCCGGTAGCCCGGGCGCGCGACGAGATGGCGAGGTTCACCAGCGGGTCGTCCAGCATCCACTTGGCGTAGTCGTCTTTGACCACAACCGGCGCGGCGTTGAGCATGGTGCTGTAGAACGCGATGCTCTGCTCGACGTTCGGAACGCTCACATGGAGGTGCAGCCGCTTCATACCAGTCTCCTTCAATTCGATAATTCGGGTATCATCGAAATATCGAATGATGACAAGGGTGCTTCTTACACCGCCCTTGCGCACACGCCGCATATGACCAAGGGAAAAGGGGAATTGGCATCCGTGGGCCGATGCCAACGAATTTGCCCACGCCGAAACACGTTCTCAGCGACGAAACGCCCGCGCCGTTATGCTCCGAATGAGGAAGCGCCGCGCCTTCCGGATTGCCGGCTCCATCGGTCCACCATCATCAGCGTGCCGATGCAGAGCATATTGGTCAGCATCGAGGAGCCGCCATGGCTCATGAAGGGCAGGGGGATGCCCACCACGGGCGCGAGGCCGGTGACCATCATCAGATTGATGGCGATGTAGAAGAAGATCGTGACCGTCATGCCAATCGCCAGCAGGCGGGAAAAACGGTCCGGCGCGCGCGATGCCACGCCGAGACCCCAGCGCAGCACGATGGCGAAAACCGCAAGGACGAACAGACCGCCGAGCAATCCCCACTCTTCCGACATCGTGGCGAACACGAAATCGGTATGCGGTTCGGGGAGGTAGTTGAGATGGCTTTGCGAACCCTGACCGAAGCCCTTGCCCGTCAGCCCTCCGGAGCCGATGGCGATCTTGGACTGGGTGATGTGATAACCCGCTCCCAAGGGATCGCTTTCCGGGTCGAGGAATGTGGTCACACGGCGCCGCTGATAATCGTGCAGCGCGAAGAAGTAGGCGAGGGGGCCGACGATGAGCATGCCTGCTCCGGCTGCGGCAAACCAGCGGAACGGCAGACCGGCCATGAACATGATGACCACGCCCCCAAAAGTGATGGCAAGACCGGTCCCGAGATCGGGTTGCAGCATCACCAGCAGCACGGGGGCACCGATCAGCGCACCGGCGGGGATCAGCGCCCGCCAACTGCCGACCATGTTGGCGGGCAAAGTGCTGTAGAACCGCGCCAGCACCAGCACGATGGCGGGCTTCATGAATTCCGAAGGCTGCAGGACGATAAACCCGAGATCGAGCCAACGCTGGCTACCACCGCCGATCGCGCCCAACGTTTCCACCAGGACCAGCAGAAGAAGAACCGCAATATAAATGGGATAGGCGGAAAGCTTCACAAAATCCTGAGGAAAGTGCGAGATGACGATGGCCATCACCACAAACACTCCGAAGCGGATTATGTGCGATTCCGCATAAGGCTGCATATGCCCGCCCGCCGCTGAATAGAGCACGGCGGCCCCGAACAGGACCAACGACGCCAGAGGCAGGATGACCTGCCAGGGCAGCGCCGCGATGGGGGCTGGAACGATGGACGATCTCATTGCGGCGTTCCGCTTGCAGGCGGGGTAGGAGATGCCGCTGGCCGCTCCCCACTGGAAGGCGTGGCGGGGGTGGAATCCCGCGAAGGCGCCGCCGTGTCGGACGGTTCGGCCGCCGGACTGATCGCCTGGTTGGCAATCGGGCTCGGCTGGGCCGCGGCGCGGTCACGCTCTTCCACCTTGCGCGCCGCATCGTCGGCATCGGGGGCCTTGGGCGCGCCGCTGCCGTATGTCCTGGTGTAGGTCGCATAGCGGGCGGCCATGCGCTGCTGCGGCGTGCCACCCCACTGCTTTTCCAGTTCGTACAGCTTATCCAGCGCGATCTGGGGGTTGAACATGAAAGTCATGACATCGCGCGCAATGGGGTAGGCCGCGCTCGAACCGCCGCCATGTTCGATCACCACGGCCCCGGCATAGCGCGGATTGTCGAACGGCGCGAAAAAGATGAACAGACCATGGTCGCGATGTTTCCAGATGCCGCCCTTGCCGCTTGAGACATTCAGCGAAACGACTTGCGCGGTGCCGGTTTTTCCCGCCATCAGCACATCGGGGACGGGCAGCCGCGCGCGTCCGGCGGTCCCGCGGCCATTGACCACTTCGTTCATCGCGTTCTGGATGATCTGCACGTGATCGCCATGGAAATTCATGGATTCGATAGTGGGTTTGTCATTCCCCAAAAGCAGCCGCGGCATCAGCTTCTTGCCGGTGGCGATGCGCGATGCCATCACCGCCAACTGCATCGGGTTCACCAACATGTAACCCTGGCCGATAGTGGCGTTCACCGTATCGAAGCTTTGCCATTCGCGGCCGTATTTCTTCAGCTTCCACGCGGGATCTGGCACCGTGCCGTAGAACTGGCTGGCGACGGGTAGAGGGAACTCCTGCCCAAGGCCGAGCCTGCGGGCCATGGGGGCGATCACATCCATGCCCAATTTCTGGGCGAAGTGATAGAAATAGACGTCGCAGCTCTGGTAAATGCCCTTCGCCATGTCGACCACGCCGTGGCCACGGTGGTTCCAGCAGTGAAACACGCGATTGCCGACCTGCAGGCCGCCCCGGCAAACCGTCGTTTCATGCGGGTCCAGCCCGGCCTCCAAGAAGGACATCGAAACCATCGGCTTGACCGTGGAGCCGGGGGGATACAGCCCCTTCAGCACCTTGTTGCGCAACGGCACATGATCGTCGTCCGACAACATTTTCCATTCGACACGGCCGATACCGTCGGAAAAGCTGTTGGGGTCGAAACTGGGCATGGAAGCCATGCAGAGCAAGTCGCCCGTCTGGCAATCGAGAACTACGACAGAGCCGGATTCGAGCCCGATCCGCCGTGCGGCATAATCCTGCAGCGGGCCGTCGATAGTCAGCTTGATCGATTTGCCCTGCACGTCTTCGCGCGTTTCCAGATCGCGCACGATGCGGCCGCTGGCCGTTACTTCCATACGCCGCGCGCCCGGCTGGCCGCGCAGAACCTTGTCGAATTCCTTTTCGATCCCATCCTTACCGAGCTTGAACCCTGGCGTCACGAGGAGAGGAATCTTCTCCTTCTCGTATTCCTTTGCCGAAGCTGCCCCGACATAGCCGATCAGATGGCCGACCGAGGGACCAGTGGGATAATACCGGCTGTACCCACGCTGGGGGACGACGCCTGGAAGATCGGGCAGGCGCACGCTGACAGCGGCGAAACGGTCCCAATCGAGGCCGCTTGCGACTTCGATCGGCTGCCACCCCCGCGCATCGTCGAGCTTGTCTTTCAGATCCTGGATTTCGACCGGGGTCAAACTCAGGAGATTGCCCAACGTATCGATTTCGCGCGCGGGGTCCTTCATCCGGTCGGGAATGATGTCGACGCGGAAATCGGCCTTGTTCGAAGCGAGCGGGGCACCGTGCCGGTCCAGAATCCAGCCCCGGCGAGGCGGGATCAAGGCCAGATTGACCCGATTGCTTTCCGCCTCCATCTTGTATTTTTCGTTCTCGAAGATCGACAGATATGCCATCCGCGAGGCCAGCAGCAGCCCGACGCCCCCCTGAATCCCGCCGATCACGACGGTGCGCCGCTCGAAGCGGTTCTGCAGCGTTGCCTGCGACACGTGCTGCGTAAGCTTGCGCGCCATCAGCCGAGCGTCCGGAAACGGCGCAGGCGCAGGCGATCCAGAAAGGCGACCAGACGCCCCATCAAGGGATAGAGAAGAATCGAAAGTGCCAATTGCGGTGCAAGAACGGTGAGCGATCCCGTTTCCCACGAACCGGCGATGAACGCGCTGAGGAAGATATAGGCCGCAATCGCTGCGCTGGCGACCAGCCAATCCTGCAGAAAGCCATGCCAGGGGAAGCGGGTTTCGAGAGCATCGAAGATCAGCAAGGTGGCCGACCATAACAAAATCGCGCACCCGAACGGTTGCCCGTTGAACAGATCGTCGACCAGTCCCAGCGGGAATCCCGCCCAGATCGGCAGAAGGCCGGGCCTGACAAGCCGCCAGGCAACGAATATCAGGAACCCCAGCGGCGGCAGCATCGGCATGGATGCAATGATCGGCAACAGGGGGATCATCGAAGCCAGAAGGATCGACGCCCACGGCACGACAAGCGCCACGATAGGGGAATGCGCCCGGTTTATCTGCGCTCCATACCCATCACGCCGTGAACTGGATCGATACTCCATCATTTCTTCTTTGCAGGCTCTTGCACCGGCGTATTGATCGCAGCGCGCGCCTCGGGTTGCCAGATCGGATCGATTGCGACGAAATCCGTCGCTGCCGGATCGCTCAGAATGCGGGCAATCGCGCCGTCCCGGTTTACCTTCACCGCCACCGCCACGGCAATCCCCGGGCGGAACAGGCCGCCCGCGCCAGAAGTAACGAACACATCGCCCTTCTTGATCGGGTTGATGCCGAGATTGACCAGACGCAGGCGCAAGGTGCCATCCGCGCGGCCTTCCGCGAATGCGACCACATCGTCCTGCGCGCGGCGCACGGGAACGAGGCTTTCCGCATCGGTCAGCAGTAGCACCCGCGCGGTGTTCATGCCCGTTTCAAGAACCCGCCCAACAAGACCGTGAGGGCTGCGGACCGGCATGCCGGGGCGGATACCCTGCGCATGCCCCACCGATATGAACGCGATGCGCCGCGTGCTCGCGGAAGTCGAACCGATCAGGCGAGCCATCGCCACCGGTTTGACGTCTTCTTCCCGCAAGCCCAGCAAAGCCTTGAGGCGGGCATTTTCCGCTTTCACCGCTTGCGCTTCGGCAAGCCGCACTCGCGCGATCTCGTTCTCTTCCTTGAGCTGGGCGTTCTTGCTGCCGGCTTCGAAGTAACCCTCAATCGCCCCAAAAAGGCTCAGGGTGCCGGTCCGCCCTTCGGCGCCGACTTCCCCGATAGGACGCGTGACATCGCTTGCCACTCCGCGCACGCCGGCGAAGGCGCCCGGATTGAGCAGGGCGATGACCAGCACGATGCCACCCAGCAACGTGCCGACACCGGCAGCCACATAGCCGGTGAACAGGCTGAATTGCGCCTTGCGCGAATAGCCCGGATTCCGAGATTTCGGGGGCGCCATCAGCGCCTTCTCCCTCTTGCGGCAGGATCGGACGATCCCACCCATTCCTGGCCGGCGCCGTATATGCGTCGCCGGATTGCGTGCATCAGGCGGTCATCAACACGCCGCGAAATACCGGGTCTTCCATGGCCCGGCCCGTACCCAGTGCAACGCAGGACAGAGGATCTTCGGCCACGCTGACCGGCAGGCCGGTTTCTTCGCGAAGATGCTGGTCGAGGCCACCGATGAGCGCACCGCCGCCGGTGAGCACGATGCCCTGATCGACGATATCGGCCGCCAGTTCGGGAGCGGTGTTTTCCAGGGCGATGCGGACGCCTTCCACGATGGCGCTGATCGGTTCGGAAAGCGCTTCGGCGATGTTCGCCTGGCTGATGGTGATTTCCTTGGGCACGCCGTTGACGAGATCGCGGCCCTTGAGCGTGATCGGTTCGCCCATGCCGTCTTCGGGGATGATGGCGGAACCGTAATCCTTCTTGATTCGTTCCGCTGTGGCTTCACCGATCAGAAGGTTGTGATGGCGGCGGACATAGGAGACGATGGCTTCGTCCATCTTGTCACCGCCCGTGCGCACGCTGGTGGTATAGGCCAGACCGCGCAACGACAGCACGGCGACTTCGGTCGTGCCGCCGCCGATATCGACGACCATCGAGCCGACCGGCTCTGTTACCGGCATGTCGGCGCCGATGGCGGCGGCCATCGGTTCGAGGATCAGATAGACCTGGCTCGCCCCGGCATTGGATGCGGCATCGCGAATGGCGCGGCGTTCCACCGAAGTGGAACCCGACGGCACGCAGATCACGATTTCGGGGTAGCGGAACATGTTCTTCTTGCCATGCACCTTACGGATAAAGTGCTTGATCATTTCTTCCGCGATTTCAATGTCGGCAATCACCCCATCGCGCAGCGGGCGGATCGCTTCGATATTGTCGGGCGTCTTGCCCATCATCATCTTCGCATCGTCGCCGACGGCCTTGACCCGTTTCACGCCATTGATCGTTTCGATTGCCACGACCGAAGGTTCGTTGAGCACGACACCGCGATCCTGAACGTAGACCAGCGTGTTCGCCGTACCGAGGTCGATTGCGATATTCTGGGAGCCGAATTTGAAGAACTGCGAAAGGAAAGAACTCATCGACGATTCCGTTTGATGTCCGGTGAGAATCGCAATGAGCCCCCCGGCAAGATAGAGATGGCCGCGTCCTTAACCCAAAGCATGCGGATAGGCCAAAAAATTGTGCCAATTTCAGTGAACCTTTTGCACCGCTCGTCTCGAAATTCCCTCGCCACATGGCTAGGATAGCGCGATGCCCATTATTCGCCGCCTTCCCGAAACGCTCGTCAATCGCATCGCCGCGGGCGAAGTGGTCGAACGACCGAGCTCCGCACTCAAGGAACTTATTGAAAACGCGGTCGATGCAGGCGCGAGCCGGATTGCCGTCGCACTGGGGGAAGGGGGGCTGTCCCGGATCGAGGTGACGGACGACGGGTGCGGCATGGACCCGGCCGACATGGCGCTGGCCCTGGAACGCCACGCGACATCGAAATTGCCCGATGAAGCGATTGAGCGGGTCAGCACTCTGGGCTTTCGCGGGGAAGCTCTGCCTTCCATCGCCAGCGTTGCCCGCCTCACGCTGGAAAGCCGGGTGCGCGGGGCGGAGCAGGGCTGGAAACGCGTGGTCGATCATGGCGCGCTGACGGAAGAAGGCCCCGCCGCGCTGCCGCCGGGCACACGCGTGCGGGTGGAGCATCTGTTCGGCAAAGTGCCTGCCCGCCGCAAGTTCCTGCGCAGCGCGCGCAGCGAATATGCGGCCTGTCTGGATATTGTCCGCCGCTTGGCGCTGGCCCGGCCCGATATCGGCTTTTCGCTGGAGCATGACGGGCGGCGCATTCTGGCGGTGCAGGGCGGGGAAGGGCTGGCCGCGCGGGTGGCCCAGATCATCGCCCGCGAACTGGGTGACAATGGCGTGACGATCGAGGCGCAGCGCGGGGACCTGCGCCTTACCGGCGTGGCGGGCCTGCCGACCTACAACCGGGGCGTCGCCGATCATCAGTATCTTTTCGTCAACGGACGCCCGGTGAAGGATCGCCTGCTGACCGGTGCGGTGCGCGGTGCCTATGCCGACATGCTGGCGCGCGACCGCCACGCGGTGCTGGCGCTGTTTCTGGACATTCCTCCGGATGAGGTGGACGTCAACGTGCACCCGGCGAAAACCGAAGTGCGCTTCCGCGATTCCGCCGGGGTGCGCGGATTCATCGTTTCCGGCCTGCGTGAAGCGCTGTCCACCGGGGACCGCCGCAGCGCGCAGGCCCCCGCCGCCGATGCCATGGCCCGCTGGCAGGTCGAACCGGAAAGCGAAGCCGGATTGCCCCTTTCCGCCACGGCTGCTCCGGCGCAGCCGACTCCGGCCTTGCGGTCGATTTTTTCGGGGCGCGATTGGTCCAGGCCCGGCAACGCGGTAGGTGAGGCGGGGCAGGCATGGCGCAGCCACGAAGCGGCGATCATGGGTCAGGAACAACCTCCCGCACCCGCCGGGCGGGCCGAAACCGCCGAAGACGTGTCGGACGATGCCACACGTTTCCCGCTCGGCGTCGCCCGCGGCCAGGTCGCCAACACCTATATCGTCGCCGAATCCGCCGATGGGCTGGTGATCGTCGACCAGCACGCCGCGCACGAGCGGCTTGTTCTCGAACGGCTGCGCGTGGCCGGGGCGGATGAAGCGGTATCGGCCAGCCAATCGCTGCTGATTCCCGAGGTCGTGGAACTGGATGAACCGGCGTGCGACCGGCTGGAGGAACAGGCGGACCATTTCGCCGGGCTGGGCCTGATTATCGAACGGTTCGGCCCTGCGGCCATGCTGGTGCGCGCCATGCCCGCCGCAATCAAGGCGGGCGATCCGCACAAGCTGTTGCAGGATCTGGCGGATGACATCGCCCAGCACGGCTCGTCCCTGCTGCTGGATGAAAAGCGCGACCATGTCCTCGCCACCATGGCGTGCCATGGATCGGTACGCGCGGGGCGGACGCTGTCGGTCGCGGAAATGAACGCCTTGCTCCGCGAAATGGAGCGGACGCCGCGTTCAGGACAATGCAATCATGGCCGTCCGACATGGGTCAAACTGTCGATGGGCGATGTAGAGAAACTTTTCGGGAGACATTGATGCGTGGTGCGGCGCTGGTCGCTTTGCTTTTTCTCGCAGCGTGCAAGCAACCGTTGACGGTTCAGGAGCAGGCTGCGGAGGACGAGCGCGATATCGCGATGGTCGAACGGGCCAATTCCGGCACCGGCGTTCCGATTGCCCCGCAACCGATCCTTCTGCCCGATATGCAGGCCCACGCTTTGTTCGATCCCGGTTGCGCCTTCGCCGCCCGGAATGCGGGCCTTGGCGCGGTCATGCTGGCTCAGGCGGGCGTCGGGTACATGAAGCTGAATGGCGAAATGATCGGCTTCGCCGCAGATCGCGGTGCGCAGGCGCTGCCTTATGGTGTGTATCCGCGTTACAACGGCAAAGGTTACGCGTTCGAACTGTCGTTCGCCGCGCCGGAGCATGCCCAGGATCATGCGCAGAACAGGAACTACGACGGGCGGCTGCGGGTGGAGGATGCACGCGGCCATATCGTCTATGACCAGCAGGGCACTGTGCAATGCAGCGCTGCGGCCGGGAGTTGAACGACGCTAAACCGCGTCCGTGACGGGCGCCGTTGGATCGCGCAGCGCATAGAGGCCGATGGCGACCATGTTGAGCACCACTGCATCGTCCTGATTACGGGTCGTCATCCGTGTCCACACCCGGCCAAGCCCGGGGCGTGAGCGGCTGCGCTGCTTACGCAGGACTTCGGTTTCCATGGTCAGCACATCGCCGGGATAAACCGGTTTCAGCCAGCGCAGATCGTCGATTCCGGCACCGCCATGGCTGGCATGCGGGGTATCGCGGATATGCTCCACGAACATCGCCATGGTCATCGAACAAGTATGCCACCCGCTGGCCGAAAGCCGCCCGAAAAAGGTTTTGGCGGCTTCCTCATCAGACAGATGGAATGGGTGCGGATCGTACTTGCTGGCAAATTCGACGACCTCTTCGCGCGTGACGGCGTAGCGCCCGAAACGCTCCACCGCCCCCACCGACAGGTCTTCGAAGTGAATCATGATGCCGGATTACACGTTGAATTTGAAATGAAGCACGTCGCCGTCCTGCACCACGTATTCCTTGCCTTCCTGACGCAGCTTGCCCGCATCGCGCGCGCCTGCTTCACCCCCCAGCGCGATGAAATCGTCATAGGCGATGGTTTCCGCCCGGATAAAACCTTTTTCGAAATCGCTGTGAATCTCGCCAGCGGCCTGCGGGGCTTTCGCGCCGGTGTGGAAAGTCCACGCGCGCGCTTCCTTCGGGCCTGCCGTGAAATAGGTCTTCAGCCCGAGCAATTGATAACCCGCGCGGATGACACGGGCGAGGCCGGTTTCCGCAAGCCCCAGATCGCCCAGAAATTCCCCACGCTCTTCCGGGTCCATCCCCACCAGTTCGGCTTCGATGGCGGCCGACACCACGACAGCCTGCGCCCCTTCGGCCGCGGCCTTTTCGAAAACGCGCGCCGTCAATTCGTTCCCGCCCGCAGCATCGGCTTCCGCCACGTTGCAGACATAGAGCACTGGTTTGGCCGTCAGCAATTGCGCCTGGCGGAAAACGCGGGCTTCCTCGTCATCCTTGGGCTCGGTCAGGCGCGCAGGCTTGCCTTCGCGCAGCAATTCGAGCGCTTGCCCGAGAACGCTGGCGGTGATCTTGGCTTCCTTGTCGCCGCCGGTCGCGCGCTTCTGCGCGCCGGGCACTCTCTTTTCCAGGCTTTCGAGATCGGCCAGCATCAATTCGGTTTCGACGACTTCGGCATCGGCAATCGGATCGACCTTGTTGGCGACATGCTGGATATCGTCATCCTCGAAACAGCGCAGGACATGCACGATGGCGTCCACTTCGCGGATATTGCCGAGGAACTGGTTGCCCAGACCTTCACCCTTGCTCGCCCCTTTCACCAGTCCGGCGATATCGACGAATGCCAGTTGGGTGGGGATGATCTTGGCGGAACCGGCGATCTTCGCGATGTTGTCGAGCCGCGAATCCGGCACGGACACCTGCCCAACGTTCGGCTCGATGGTGCAAAAGGGATAGTTGGCCGCCTGCGCCGCCTGCGTTTCGGTCAACGCATTGAACAGGGTCGATTTGCCGACATTGGGCAGGCCCACGATTCCGCAACGGAAACCCATTATTGCTCCTTCGCCTTCGGGTATGGGCGGCAAAGATACTGCGCCGCCGGTCAGCGCAGGCGATTAGACGCTTTGTGCGCGGAATCAAGGGGCGGGGGGGGCTGCCATGCCGGGCTTGGCAGGCCCGGGCGGGGAAATGCTTCACCGCAAGACATACGCGCCATCGTTCTTGCGGCGGCGGGGAAATTGCTGTCAGGGATGCGGCTGCTGAATGCAGTGAAGTGGGAGCAAGTTCGATCCGCCTGAATGGCATTTTTGGTGGTGCAGGCAGGAATGGGGCGAAGCGCGCATTCCAGCTATGGGGCATCCCGCTGGCCGCCGCGATTCTGGCTTTACCCGGCTGCACCCCCGCGCCGGGGCAGCGGTATGAAGACGCGCAGAAGGCTTATGCCGCGCACGATTATGCCGCAGCGCGCGGCGCCCTGATGGCTGCGCTGAAGGCACAGCCCGACAATGCGGCCTATCTCGAACTGTTGGCCCGGACGCAAATCCGGCTGGAGGATGGGGAAGGGGCACTGGTCAGCCTCAAGTACCTCCAAGCGCTGGGAAAGTTGCCCGAGGATAGCGCCATATTGCAGGGCGATGCAGCGCTCTTGCGCGGGCAGTTCGAAGAAGCGATGCGGCTTGTCCAGCGTGAGCCTGCCGCCGATGCCGCGCGTATCCGCGGTCTTGCCCTTGTGGGCATGGACAAAGAGGACGAAGCCGATGCGGCCTTCGCGGCGGGGCAGGCGGCGGCCGGCCCCAAGGCTCCGCTGCTCGGGACCTATGCCCTCTATCAAATGGACTGGGATCATCTCGATCGGGCGGAACAACTGGCCCAGCAGGCGCTGGCGCTGGATGGCCAGGAACTTTCCGCCTTGCATGCTCTCGGCGGAATAGCCGCCAAGCGCGGCGATCAGAAGGCCGCACTGGCCATTGCCGACCGGATATTGCGGACCTACCCCGACGATCTGCCCGCCCTGTTCGGGAAGGCATCGGCCTTGGGCGAATTGGGCCGCCCGCAGGACATTTCCCCGCTTCTCGCAAAGCTCGAAAGGCTCGCGCCCAATCACCCACGGGTGACCTTTATCAAGGCGATGCTTGCGTCCGATCAGGGCAATTGGGCGAAAGTCCGTGAGATCCTGCAGCTCAAGGAACGGGAGATCGACAATCAGCCCGATCTGCAATTCCTCTATGCCAAGGCTCTGCTCAATCTGGGGCAAGTCGAACAGGCCCGCGCTCATCTGTCGCCGTTGCTGCTGCGCGATCCGCAAAATGACGAAGTACGGCTGATGCTCGCTAGTAGCCAGATTGCCGGGCAGGATTGGGGCGATGCACTGGAAACCTTGCGTCCCTATGCCGCGCGGCCGCATGCCACGGCCCAGCAATTGGCGCTGCTCGCCAAAGTGGCGCGCAAGGCGCGCGATCCGATGGAAGGGGTCTATGCCGCCATGGCGCAGACTGCCGGAAACAAGGCCGGGACGCCTACCACTCCCTGAGCACGCGCGAAGCGGGCTTAAATCAGGGAGCGTTTCAATGCTGTCCTGCCACTATCTTTCGCGATCTTGCACGGGGCTGACAGGCCATTTGCAAAGATCGCGCGTAAATATGCACTCGGTCAGTCGGGTTTGGTTTGCCCCTTGCGGCGGCGCCACAGCGCAAGACCGATCAGCCCGGCGCCAGCCAGTCCCAGCATACCGGGTTCGGGCACCTGATTACCCGACGAAGTGGAGTTACCTGAAGAGGTCGACGTGGTGGGATTGCCCGAAGAGGATGAAGTCGAGGGCGAACCGCAGTTCTTCGAACGACAATTTCCGCCCGAACTGCCCCAGCCGCCGCTGGTGGAACCATAGTTCGCCATGGCCGGAGAGGCAGCCGCCATGGCGCTTACCGCGGCCAGCGCCAGCATCATTTTCTTCATAATGTCAGCCCCCAAACGAAACGGTTACTCAGCAAGGATACAAATCATCGGCAGCCCCATAAGTATCATAGAGGCAAAAGACGTGCCAACGTCGCTTTTCAGGCAATTTGGCGATTAATCATTCTTCGGATCAGTTCAGATTGTAAGATAATCCGACAGTATTGGCCATTGGATATCCCGCCGGGCCGGGCACGATCCGCTGCGCCTAGAGCCTGAGCGCCAGATCGTTCATAAAGCGCGCATCGTCCCCCTGGGTGAGCCAGGGTGCTTCGGCCGCGATCCCGCCCAGCATGGCGGCCAGATCGTCCAGTTCGGATTTGGCGTAATTGCCCAGCACATAGGACGTAACCCGGTCCTTGTGCCCCGGATGGCCGATGCCGATCCTGATCCGCCGGAAATCGGGGTCGAGATGCTGCGCGATGGAACGCAGGCCGTTATGCCCGGCATGCCCGCCGCCCAGCTTAACCTTCACCTTGAAGGGCGGCAGATCGAGTTCATCGTGAAATACGGTGAGAGCGGCCATATCCAGCTTGTAGAAGCGCATCGCTTCCGCGACTGCACGCCCGCTTTCGTTCATATAGGTCGCCGGTTTGAGCAGGATGACCTTTTCGGTCCCGATGCGGCCTTCCTGTATCCAGCCGGCGAACTTCTTCTGCACCGAGCCAAAGCTGTGCATATCCGCGATCACATCCACCGCCATGAAGCCGACATTGTGCCGCTGCATGGCATATTGCGGACCGGGATTTCCAAGACCTACCCAAAGTTGCATGGCGGTTCCCTAAAAGAAAAACGCCGGCCGCGCGAGTGCGGGCCGGCGTCTTTTCCCAATCGGGAAAGGCTGGGATCAGCCTTCGGCCTCTTCACCTTCGGCAGCATCCGCTTCGGCGCGCTTGAGCGCCGAGGGAGCCACGATCGTCGCGATGGTGAAATCGCGGTCGGTGATGGCGCTTTCGCTACCGGTGGGCAGCTTCACGTGGCTGATGTGGATCGAATCGCCGATTTCCAGACCGGTCACATCGACTTCGATTTCCGACGGGATCAGGGCCGCGTCGCAGATCAGGTCGAGTTCGTGGCGCACGATGTTGAGCACAGCGCCCTTCTTGAGGCCCGGCGAGGCTTCTTCGTTGGTGAACACCACCGGCACCAGCACTTCGACCTTGGCATCCTTGGAAAGACGCAGGAAATCGACGTGCAGCGGACGGTCGTTCACGGGATGGAAGGCGACATCCTTGGGCAGGGTGCGCACGCTCTTGCCACCGATTTCGATCATCACGATCGAGTTGGCGAAGTGACCGGTGCCGAGCTGGCGGGCCAGTTCCTTCTCTTCAACGTGGATCGACTGGGGTTCTTCCTTGCCGCCGTAAATCACGGCGGGAACACGGCCTGCGCGGCGCAGTGCACGGGAGGCTCCCTTGCCTGCCTTTTCGCGCACTTCGGCCGGCAACGTAAGAGCGTCGCTCATCTGCATTACCTTTCGAAAAACTGTTTGCTACTGGTATCGCGCCACGCCTCCAGGGATGACCATGCCGCGAAGCGCGCGCCCCTATCGGGAAATCGGCCGCAATGCAAGCGCGGCGCGCGGCCCTGGCACTTCACTGAATGCGCCGGACGGCATACCCCCGCCGGGAGAGCAGGGCGGGAAGCCCCTGCGGCCCCGCCATATGCCCCGCACCCACCGCCACGAACGGGCGCTGGCGCGCCTTCAGCATCGCTTCCACCCGATCCGCCCAGGCGCGATTGCGCCGGATCAGCAAGGCATCCCGCAACTCGGGATCGGCCAGCATTCCGCGCCCGGTTTCGCGCGCGATGGCGTTTATATCGCCCCGCCGCCAGTGGGCTTCGAGCCGGTTTTCATCCTTCCCGGCATCGGCGGCTTCCGCCACCACCGCGTCGAGCAGGTCGCGCTGTTCCTTTTCCGGCAGGGCATCGAACAGGCTCAGTTGCCGTTCCGTCCCGTCCAGCTCCTCGACCGGTTTACCCCGCGCCATGTCCCTCAACTTCCGGCCCACGCCTTCGCCCTCAGGCTTGCCCTGCGCGGCTTGCGCCAGTGTGAGAGCCGCCGCCCAGGTTTCCATGCTGGCGAATTGCGCCTCGTCCAGATTGGCCCTTTTCATCAAGCGCGCCAATTGCCCACGATGCGCCTCGCTCACTTTGGAAGCGAGGGGAGGCTGCCCCGGCGTCGTCGCGAGCCGGGTGAAAATGGCCTGCATCTTCGCGGCATCGTCCAACTGGCGTATTTCCAGCACCAGCCTGTCCGCCCGGTCCAGCGCCCCTTTGACCCTGGCGGTGCGCCAGTCCACTTCGTCCGACAGTGTGTGGATCGTTCCGAAGAGATAGCCTTGCTGCCCCTCCGGCCCGGTCACTTCCCACAACGCGGGCGTTGCCGGTACGCGGGGCTGGGAACAAGCCAGCAGCAGCAAGGCCGCGGCAAACGGCAATGCCAGAAGGATCTTCACTGGACTCGGGCGCTGGCAATGCCGCGGTGGCTCAATTCATCCTGAACGCTGCCTTTGCCCGCGAGATGCCCGGCGCCCACCGCGATGAACACCGTGCCCGGCTGTTTCATCCGCTCGGCGATCCAGTCGGCCCAATGGGCATTGCGGGCATAGAGCAGCCGTTCGAGCAAGGCGGGGTCGGTCTTCGGGTCGTTAATCAGGTTCGCCAGTCCATCGGCATCGCCCGCCAGCCATTCGTCGACCATCTTGGCGATTGTCGTCTTGATGTCCGGCAGCGCATCGACGACGCTGCGCAAATAGGAAAGCTGCTGCTCTTTCGGCATGGAATCGAACAGATCGAGCTGATAACTTACCGTTTCCAGCGCCCCGGTCGCGGTTTTCGGGTCTTTCTTGGCGGCCAGCACCGCTTCCACCCCGTTGTTGCCGGAATAGCCCTGCTTCATCAGCGGTAACAGATTGAGCATCATCCCCGCATACCAGGGCTTGAACCGGTCAAACGCGTTTACCGGCAGGCCCATCGTCTGCATCGCCTTTTCGAAGGCTGCACGGTCGGCGCGCGTCATCATCGCGCGCAGGCTTTGTCCTTCCGGCAACAAGCCCCGGCTCACGAAATCGGGGGCCGATGCCTTGCTGGCGTCCAGATCGACTTCCGTCACCAGTTGATCGGACGACGCCAGCGCCGAAGCGATTTTCGGAGTCAGCCAGTTCGTGTTGTTCTGCAACAGATGGACGGTGCCGAACAGGTAGATCGTGGTATTCTCATTCACGATCTTCCAAAGCGCGGGCTGCGCTGCTTGCACAGCAGGAACGGGCGGAGCAGGCGAAGGTGCCGGGGCGAGAAGGGCAGGCCCGGCAGCCTGGGCAGGAATGCCCGGGACTGCGAGCGTGGCGGAAATGACGCCCAGCGCCCGAATAAACTTCTTCAATGCCAATTTCATGATGCCCAATTGCCCCGAACAAAGTTTCATCCGCGTGAACGATCCTCCTAGCCATCAAAACCGTGCCGGAAAACCGGCTTTTCAGCCATGGTTTTGCATTGCGGCATTGACCATCCCAAACCCATCCGCCATGGGCCGCGGCATGAGTGATGGCCGTGCACTGTGCCTGCAGGACATGATCCTTGCGCTCCACGCCTTTTGGGGCGCGCAAGGCTGTCTCATCCTGCAGCCCTACGATATGCGAATGGGGGCGGGCACGTTCCACCCTGCAACCACCCTGCGGGCCTTGGGGCCGGAACCGTGGAGCGCGGCATTCGTCCAGCCCTGCCGCCGCCCGACGGATGGCCGCTACGGCGAAAATCCCAACCGCTTGCAGCACTATTACCAGTATCAGGTGGTGCTGAAGCCGAGCCCGGACAACATTCAGGAACTCTATCTCAAGAGCCTGGAAGTGATCGGGATCGATCCGCTCAAGCACGATATCCGCTTTGTCGAGGATGACTGGGAAAGCCCCACGCTGGGCGCCTGGGGCCTGGGCTGGGAAGTGTGGTGCGACGGGATGGAAGTCACCCAGTTCACCTATTTCCAGCAGATGGGCGGGTTCGACTGTAAGCCGGTGGCGGGCGAACTGACGTACGGTCTCGAACGCCTCGCGATGTATATCCAGGGCGTCGATAACGTTTACGATCTCGCGTTCAACGATCGCGGCGTGACCTATGGCGACGTGTTCCTCGAAAACGAACGCCAGATGAGCACGTGGAACTTCGAAGTGGCGAACACCGAAAGCCTGTTCGACCTGTTCCGCAAGGCGGTGGAGGAATGCCGCAACTGCCTCGCCGCCAACCTCCCGATCCCGGCCTATGAACAGGCCATCGAGGCGAGCCATATCTTCAATCTGCTGCAGGCGCGCGGTGTAATCAGCGTACAGGAACGCGCCAGCTATATGGCGCAAGTGCGCGATCTGGCGCGCGGTTCGTGCGAAGCCCACATGGCCAAGGAAGCAGACCGCTGGGCGGCGAACTATCCGGGGTGGACGGCATGAGCGATTTCCTCCTCGAACTGCGCTGCGAAGAAATTCCCGCGCGGATGCAGGCCGGTGCGCGGGCCGAACTGGAAAAGCTGTTCCGCAAGGAAATGGCCGAAGCCGGTGTGGCCACGGGCGCCATCACCGTGTGGTCGACCCCGCGCCGCCTGGCGCTGATCGCCCGCGATCTGCCCGCGCAGACCGAAGCGGTGCGCGAAGAAGTGAAAGGCCCGCGCAGCTCCGCACCGCCGCAGGCATTGGAAGGATTCCTGCGCAAGACCGGGCTGACGCAGGACCAGTTGGAAGAGCGGGACGGCGTCTATTACGCGGTGACCGAAAAGCCGGGCCGCGCGGTCAAGGCCGTTCTGGCCGAGGCGATCCCGGCCATCGTCCGCGCTTTCGCCTGGCCGAAATCGATGCGCTGGGGCGCGGCATCGCTATCGAGCGAAAGCCTGCGCTGGGTGCGCCCGCTGTCGGGCATCGTCGCGATCTTCGGGGAAGACTTGGTGGAATGCGAAGTGGGCGGCACCGCCTCCGGCTTCGCCACCCGTGGCCACCGCTTCCATTGCCCCGGTGAGATCACCATCGGCAGCGCGGCCGACTATGCCGAGAAGTTGCGCGCCTGCCACGTGATCGTCGATCATGCCGAACGCGAAGGCATCGTCCGTTCCGGCGCGCAGGCCGCCGCTGAAACGGCCGGGCTGGTGCTGGTGGAAGACGAAGGTTTGGTGATCGAAAACGCCGGGCTGACCGAATGGCCCGTGCCGCTGCTCGGCCGGTTCGATGAGGAATACCTTGAGGTTCCACCTGAGGTTATTCAGCTAACTGCCCGCACCAACCAGAAATATTTCATCTGCCGCGATGCGCAAGGCAGGCTTGCCAATGCCTTTATCTGCACCGCCAATATCATGGCGGCAGACCATGGCGCGGCTATTGTGGACGGCAACCGCAAGGTCCTCGCCGCGCGCCTGTCCGATGCCCGGTTCTTCTGGGAAGTGGACCGCAAGAAGGCCCTGGCCGAACATGCGGTGAAGCTGGGCAATATCGTGTTCCACGAAAAGCTCGGCACCGTGGCCGACAAGGTTGATCGGGTGGCGAAGCTGGCTCGCTGGCTGGTGGAGCAGCGCATCGTCAAAGGCGCCAGCGCTGACGAGGCGGAACTGGCCGCGCGGCTTGCCAAGGCCGATCTGGTCACCGAAATGGTCGGCGAATTTCCGGAATTACAGGGCCTTATGGGCGGATATTATGCCCGTGCCGAAGGCCAGAGCGATGCCGTCGCCGATGCCGTGCGCGATCATTACAAGCCCGTCGGGCAGGGTGACGAAGTTCCCACCGCACCGGTGACGGTGGCCGTCAGCCTGGCGGACAAGCTGGATACGCTACGCAGCTTCTTCTCGATTAATGAGAAGCCGACCGGATCGAAGGACCCGTTCGCGCTGCGCCGCGCCGCGCTGGGTATTATTCGCCTGCTGACCGACAACGGCCTGCGGATGAGCATTGCCGAAGGCGATCTGCTCGATTTCTTCGCCGACCGGCTCAAGGTCCAGCAGAAGGAAGCGGGCGTCCGCCACGATCTGATTGACGCCGTGTTCGCCTTGGGTGGGGAAGACGATCTCGTGCGTCTGCTCGCCCGCGTCCATGCCTTGCAGTCGTTCATCGGCACCGAGGATGGCGCCAATCTCCTCGCCGGGTACAAGCGTGCGGCCAACATCCTCAAGAAGGAAGAATGGCCGGAAGCGGGCACCTCTGCCCAATCGCTGACCTATACGCCCGAAAGGGCCGAAAAGGCGCTGATCGACGCGCTCGATACCGCGGAACCCAAGGCCGTGGCCGCCATCGAAGCGGAAGACTTCGCGGGCGCCATGGCCGCGCTGGCCTCGCTGCGCGCGCCCATCGATGCCTTCTTCGACGATGTGACCGTGAATGACGCCGATCCCGGCAAACGCGCGGCCCGTCTGGACCTGCTGGCGCGCTTCCGGGCCGCGGTGCATAAAGTGGCGAATTTCTCAAGGATCGAGGGGTAGGGGAACGGTCCTTTTGGACTGTGTCACCCCTGTCACCCCCCCTCGAAAACAGCACAGGAGCTGGCGGCTCGATATGAACAAGTCGGTCTACACATTCGGTGGTGGCGCCAATCACGCCGATGCGCGTGCCCGCGACAAGACGATCGTGGGCGGCAAGGGCGCCAATCTGGCGGAAATGGCCGGGATCGGCCTGCCTGTCCCGCCGGGCTTTACGATCACGACCGAAGAATGTGTCGCCTATCTCGCTGACGGATCGGACTTTTCGGCAGAGTTGCGCGGCGAAGTTGCCACCGCGCTCCAGCATATCGAACAGGCCGTGGGCAAGGCGTTCGGCAATCCGGCCGATCCGCTGCTCGTTTCGGTCCGTTCGGGCGCCCGGGTCTCCATGCCCGGCATGATGGATACCGTGCTCAATCTCGGCCTCAATGACGAGACGGTGAAGGGCCTCGCCGCCACTTCGGGAGATGAGCGGTTCGCCTGGGATTCCTACCGCCGGTTCATCCAGATGTATTCCGATGTCGTGCTCGGGCTCGACCATGGCGCGTTCGAGGAAGCGCTGGAAACCGCCAAGGAAGACAAGGGCTACTATTCCGACACCGAAATGCTGGCGGAAGACTGGAAGGCGCTGGTCCGCGAATATGAGGCCATCGTCGAACGCGATCTTGGCCGCCCGTTCCCGCAGCATGTCAACGAACAGCTCTGGGGCGCGATTGCCGCCGTGTTCGATAGCTGGGATTCCGACCGCGCCAAGGTCTATCGCCGGTTGAACGATATCCCCGGTGGCTGGGGCACGGCGGTCAACGTGCAGGCGATGGTGTTCGGCAATATGGGCGATACCAGCGCCACCGGCGTGGCTTTCACCCGCGATCCGGCAACGGGCGAGAAAGCCTATTACGGCGAATGGCTTGTCAACGCGCAGGGTGAGGACGTGGTCGCGGGCATCCGCACGCCGCAGTACCTGACCAGGCGTGCCCGCGAGGCCGCCAATGCCAAGCCATTGAGCATGGAAGAGGCGATGCCCGCAGCCTATGGCGAACTGGCCAATGTCTTCGAACTGCTCGAAAAGCATTACAAGGACATGCAGGACATCGAGTTCACCGTGGAACGCGGCAAGCTGTGGATGCTCCAGACCCGCTCGGGCAAGCGCACCGCCAAGGCCGCGCTCAAGCTCGCGGTCGATATGGTCGACGAAGGGCTGATCGACGAAGCGACCGCGATCAGGCGCGTCGATCCGATGGCCCTCGACCAGTTGCTCCACCCGACGCTCGATCCCGATGCGCCGCGCGATATTCTCACCAAGGGGCTCCCTGCTTCGCCGGGTGCGGCCGCCGGGGCCATCGTGCTCGATGCCGACACGGCGGAAAAGCGCGCAGAACGCGGCGAAGCGGTGATTCTGGTCCGTGTCGAAACCAGCCCGGAAGACATTCACGGTATGCACGCGGCCAAGGGCATCCTCACCGCGCGCGGCGGGATGACCAGCCACGCGGCGGTGGTTGCGCGCGGCATGGGCCGCCCCTGCGTCTCGGGCGCATCCTCGGTGCATATCAATCTGGCGGAGCGCACGCTGCGGATCGGGGATCGCGATCTCAAGGAAGGCGATCTCATCACGCTCGATGGCGCCACGGGTGACGTGATGGCCGGTGAAGTGAAAACAATCGAACCCGAACTGGTCGGCGACTTCGCCACGCTGATGGCCTGGGCTGACAAGCACCGCCGGATGAAAGTGCGCACCAACGCCGAAACGCCCGCCGATTGCCAGATGGCGCGGCAGTTCGGCGCGGAAGGCATCGGCCTGTGCCGCACCGAGCACATGTTCTTCGACGACACGCGGATCACCGCCGTGCGCCAGATGATCCTGGCGGACAACGAAGCCGGACGGCGGGAAGCGCTGGCCAAGCTGCTGCCCGAACAGCGCGCCGATTTCCGCAAGATCTTCGAAGTGATGAAGGGGCTGCCGGTCACCATCCGCCTGCTCGATCCGCCACTGCACGAATTCCTGCCGCATGGCGACGCGGAGTTCGAGGAACTGGCGCAGGCCACCGGCTATGGCGTCGATCATCTGCGCCGCAGGGCGTCGGAACTGCACGAGTTCAACCCGATGCTGGGCCATCGCGGGTGCCGTCTCGGCATCACGTACCCGGAAATCTATGAAATGCAGGCCCGGGCCATTTTCGAGGCCGCGTGCGAAGTCGCCAAGGCCGAAGGCGAAGCGATCGTCCCCGAAGTGATGGTGCCGTTAGTGGGCACCAAGCGTGAACTCGATATCCTCAAGGACCTGATCGACCGGGTGGCTGGGGAAGTGTTCGCGGAACAGGGCACCACGCTCGACTATGTCGTGGGCACGATGATCGAATTGCCGCGCGCGGCGCTGATGGCGGGGGAGATCGCCGAATCCGCGCAGTTCTTCTCCTTCGGCCCCAACGATCTGACACAGACGACCTTGGGCGTCAGCCGCGACGATGCGGCGCGTTTCCTCGCCCAATATGTCGAGAAGGGCATCTATCAGCGCGATCCCTTCGTCAGCCTTGATGTGGAAGGCGTGGGGCAACTCGTCTCGCTCGCGGCGGAACGGGGCCGGGCGACGCGCGAAGGCATCAAGCTCGGCATCTGCGGCGAACATGGCGGCGATCCGGCGTCCATCGCCTTCTGCGAGCAGGTCGGGCTCGATTACGTCAGCGCATCGCCCTATCGCGTGCCGATTGCCCGCCTCGCGGCGGCACAGGCCGCGCTGGGCTGATACATGCCGAGGGGCGGCTGGGTCTTCAGCCCCGCCGCCCGCTCAGCGTCAGAATCTCGAAGCGTTCGGAAACGCGGCCATCCGCATCTGCCGTTTCGAGAAAGGCAGCATGGGCCTTCTCCCGTTTGGCCTTGTTCAGTGGCGGGGCGGCGGACGCCAGCACATTACCCATCCCTTGTGCCCGCAGATCTCCCAGAAGGCGGTCCAGCGAACCGAAGCGGACAGTCAGAGAACGGCTGTCGACCACGGGCTGAGCCCAGCCTACGCGCTGTAGCAGCTGCCCGCCCGCGCGCACATCGACCATAGGATGGATCCGGGCCGCCGGGCGATCCCCATCTGCCGCCAGCATGGCCTCCCGCAAGCGCGCCACGCTGCCCGCACCGATGAAACTGGCAATCGCAAGCCCGCCTGACGCCAGTGCGTTGCGGATATGGACCAGTGCGCCGGGCAGATCGTTCACCGTATCGAGCGCTGCAAGACTGACGACGAGATCGAAATTGCCGAAGGGGAAGGGCCGTTCTTCATCGATTCCGCTCTCCTCCGGGCCGGGCACGCTATCCGCACGCGTCACCAGACAGCCTTGCGCGGTCAAAGCAGCCGCCAGCACGCCAGTCCAGTCGCCGATGACCAACGCACTTTTGGGTTCGTGCCGCAGGAAGCTCAGCCGTTCCAGTACGTCCTCCACCATATCGTCGAGGAGATAGCGCGGCGCATCCGGCAAGGCTTGCAGTTGCCGCATGCGCTGCCGCGCGGCGCGGCGGCGCGCAGGGTTGAAAATCCGGGGCGGAGAGGGAGGTGCGCTTTCGGCCATGTCGGCTCCCTGCCGCGCGGTATTCATGCGCGCAAGTGTCTTGCCCGATGGAAAACGCCGCCCCATGATGCGCGGATGGGGGTTTCACGGCATTTCAGGCAGGCGCTTGCGCCGGTGGTCGATCTGATCTTTCCACCGCGTTGCCCCTTGTGCGGGGCTGGTTTGGCCGCGCAGGATGGATTGTGCGCCACATGCTGGAGCGATCTTGCCATCCCCGGCGAACCGGGCTGCGCACTCTGCCAGCGGCCGCTTGCATCCGAAAATGCCGGGGCCGCCACGATCTGCGCGCCATGTCTGGCCGCCCCGCCGCGTCATGATGGGATCGCGGCGGCAACGCTTTACAACGATGCATCGCGCAAGCTGGTTCTCTCGTTCAAGCATGGCGGAAAAATCGCGCTGGCTCCGATGATGGCGGGCCTGATTGCCGCGCGCCTGCCCCAGACGGTGGGTCCGGATTGGCTGATCGTACCTGTACCCTTGCACCGTTGGCGGTTGTGGCGGCGCGGTTTCAACCAGTCCGCGCTGCTCACCCGCGAAATCGCCCGGCTGCGCGCGGCAAGTCCCTGCGTCGATGCGCTGTTCCGGCGCAAGGCGACGCCATCGCTGGGCGGTCTGGGGCGCAAGGCGCGGCAACGCGCCCTTTCCGGTGCTATCGCAGTCGCTCCGCGATGGCAGGGGCGGCTCAAAGATGCGCACGTTCTGTTGGTGGACGATGTTTTGACCAGCGGCGCAACCAGTGACGCGTGCGTTGCCGCGCTCAAACGTGCGGGCGCGGCGAAAGTGGTGATTGCCTGCTTTGCCCGTGTGGCGGATGAGGCATTATCCGTCTGAACGCGAAGACGCCCGGGGAACATATCCCCGGGCGCCCGCGTGACGAAATTTTCTGGACTGAAGAAACCATCCCCCCGGATAGCGTCTTCTCGCCCGATCCCTCGTTTTGGCGCGCCTCGTTTGTCGGGCTGCTGCCTCTACCCCCCTGTACCTTGGCGCCTGACTTGCGCGCCAGATTTCGGCGGTGCGGCCTTCGAAGACCGCATGGGATACTTCCCATCAATACCGGATCGAAGGAAGCGTGTTCCGCTTGAAGCGTGGATTTTAGATGCCATCTGTGGTTATCATGCAACAAGACCGGACGAGCGCTCTGGACGACCAAACACAGCAAAGGATCAGGACCATTTCCACCGAACCTCAGGATTCACAGGCCAGCGTTCCGCAAACCGACGACTTGCAGGATCGCGAACTGGGCTCGGCAGTCATGCCGAAATTCGATGCCAACGGCCTGATGATCGGCGTTGCCGTCGATGCCCGCGATGGCGATGTGCTGATGGTGGCGTTTCTCAATGCCGAAGCGCTGGCAAAAACCCGCGAATCGGGCTTTGCGCATTTCTACTCCCGCTCGCGCGGCAAATTGTGGATGAAGGGCGAAACCTCGGGCCATGTGCTGCGGGTGCAGGAAATCCTTGTTGACTGCGATCAGGACGCCATCGTCATGAAAGTGGTGCCCGAAGGGCCTGCCTGTCACACCGGTGTGAAGAGCTGTTTCTATCGCAGGCTGGAAGGTGACAAGCTGATTTCGCTCCGCCCGGAGTGAACCACCCCGCGATTGAAACGTTGACCATCTGAATTTCCCCGCAACCTTGCCGCGTTGCGACATCAGGAAGGAATACAATGCCGAGCTATAATGCACCTGTCCGGGATACCCGCTTCATCATCAATGAAGTGCTGAATCTGCCGTCTTATGCGGATTTGCCCGGGTTTGAAGCGGTAACGCCCGATCTTGTGAATACCCTGGTGGAAGAAGCGGGCAAGTTCGCCAGCGAAGTGCTGGCCCCGCTCAACATGGTGGGCGACAAGGACGGATGCACCCGCCATCCGGATGGCACGGTGACGACACCTCCCGGCTTCAAGGAAGCCTATCAACAGTTCCAGCAGGCGGGCTGGGGTTCCATCTCCATGCCGGCCGAATTCGGTGGGCAAGCTTTGCCGCATGTCCTTGGCTTCGTGGTCGAGGAATTCGTCGATGCCGCCAATATCGGCTTCGGACTTTATCCCGGCCTTGCCGTCGGCGCCGTCTCGGCCATCGCGGCGGCAGGTACGGACGAGCAGAAACGGACTTATCTGCCCAAGCTGATTTCGGGCGAATGGCTCGGCACCATGAATCTGACCGAGGCGCATTGCGGCAGCGATCTGGGCCTCATCCGGACCAAAGCCGTGCCACAGGGCGACGGTTCCTTCGCCATCAGCGGCACCAAGATCTTCATCTCTTCGGGCGAGCACGATCTTACGGACAATATCATCCATCTGGTGCTCGCCAAGACGCCCGACGCCCCGGAAGGATCGAAAGGGATTTCGCTTTTCGTCGTGCCCAAATTCCTGGTGAATGCCGATGGATCGCTGGGCGAGCGCAACAGCCTGTCGTGCGGTGCAATCGAGGAGAAGATGGGGCTGCACGGCAGCGCCACGTGCGTCATGAACTATGACGGAGCCAAGGGTTGGCTGATCGGTCCGGAGAACAAGGGCCTTGCAGCAATGTTCGTGATGATGAACGCGGCGCGTCTCGGCGTCGGCATCCAGGGGCTCGGCCAAGCCGATGTCGCCTATCAGAATGGCGCCAATTATGCACGCGAACGGCGGCAGGGCAGGGCGCTCACCGGCCCGGCCGATCCTGCGGAGAAGGCGGACCTCATCATCGTGCACCCCGATGTGCGGCGTATGCTGATGAATGCCAAGGCGCTGACCGAGGGGCTGCGTGCGCTGGCTTTGTGGAGCGGTTTGCTGGTCGATCTCTCACACAAGGCAAAGACGGAAGAAGAACGGCAGGCTGCGGACGATCTGGTTGGGCTGCTGACCCCGATCGTCAAAGGCTACACCACCGAAAAGGCCTTCGAGGTGACGGTGGCCATGCAGCAGGTTTACGGTGGCCACGGCTACATCACCGAATGGGGCATGGAACAATTCGTTCGCGATGCCCGCATCCCGATGATCTACGAAGGGACCAACGGCATTCAGGCGATGGATCTGTGTGGCCGCAAGCTGCCCAAGGATGGCGGCCGCGCCATTCAGGCCTTCTTCAAGCTGGTGGACGATGAAATCGCCGCAGCGAAAGACGATGCGGCGATTGGCGATATTGCCGCCAAGCTGGCCAAGGCGGTGGGTGAACAGAAGGCGGCCACGATGTGGTTCCTCCAGAACGGCATGGCCAACCCCAACAACGTGGGGGCAGGGGCATTCAATTATCTGGGTCTGATGGGCATTGTCTGCGTCGGCTTGATGTGGCTGCGCATGGCTCGCATCGCGGCCCACAAGCTGGCGGAAGGTGGCGAAGAAGATAAGGCTTTCTATGAAGCCAAGCTGACGACTGCCCACTATTTCGCCGACCGGTTGATGCCCGAAGCAGGCGCATTGCGCCGGATGATCGAAGGCGGCAGCGACGCGCTGATGGCGCTCCCCGCTGAAGCATTCGGCGCGATTGGCTGAAGAAAAAACGAAACCCGCCGGGGAAACTGTTCCCGGCGGGTTGTTTCATGTGTGGCGGAGAAATCGGCGTTTAACCGCCGAACACCTCGTCAAACAGCGACAGCATCGACGCCCAGCTTTGGTGGTCGGCGCTGGCACTATAGCCGAACATATCCGATCCGCGCAGATCGCTCGCCGGGTCGGTGAAATTATGCTTCACACCTGAATAGCTGTGGAAATGCCATACGGCCCCGGCTGCGTCCATTTCCTGCCAGAAGGCCAGAACCTGTTCACGCGGAGCGAGCGGATCGGCATCGCCATGGCAGACGAGAATGCGCGCCTTGATCGATCCGGGGGCAGCCGGGCGCTCCGTATCGAGCAAGCCGTGGAAGCTGACCACGGCTGCCAGATCGGCCCCGTCGCGCGCCAGTTCCAGCACCGACGTACCGCCCATGCAGTACCCGATTGCGGCCATCGGCAACCCGGCCATTTCCGGCACCGCGCGCAGGGTATCCAATGCCGCCCGCAATCGCCCGCGATAGACATCGATATCCGCCCGAAGCGTATGCGCCATCGGGATGGAAGCTTCGAAATCGGCCGGCATTGCGCCATAGAAATCGGCAATGAACGCCAGATACCCCGTTGCGGCCAGATCATACGCCGCTTTCTCGATCCGGGGGGAGCCATTGACGATCGTCGGGAAAATGACAATCCCCGCACGCGGCGGCCCCGCCGGGCGGATCAGCCGCCCGGTCAAAGCCACGTCGCCATGGGTATAGGAGATGGTTTCGAAACCGCTCACTTCACGTTACTCCGGCAGAAAATCCGGCACCGAAAGATAACGCTCCCCCGTATCGTAATTGAAGCCCAGCACGCGGGCATCGGCGGCGAGTTCCGGCAGCTTTCTGGCGATAGCGGCCAGAGTCGCGCCTGAACTGATGCCGACAAGCAGTCCTTCTTCCCGGGCGCAGCGGCGGGCCATTTCCCGGGATTCCTCGGCATCGACCTGGATCGCGCCGTCGATGGCCTGGGTGTGCAGATTGCCCGGAATGAAGCCAGCACCGATCCCCTGAATGGGGTGAGGGCCAGGTTGACCTCCGGAAATCACCGGCGAAAGCGTGGGTTCCACGGCATAGGCCTTCATATCGGGCCATTTCGCCTTCATGGTTTCCGCGCAGCCGGTCAGATGGCCGCCGGTGCCGACACCGCTGATCAGCACGGAAATCGGCGTATCCGCGAAATCGGTCAGAATTTCCTGCGCCGTGGTTTGTGCGTGGATCGCAATATTGGCAGGGTTTTCGAACTGCTGCGGCATCCATGCACCCGGAGTGCTCGCCACCAGTTCGGCCGCCCGTTCCAGCGAGCCCTTCATGCCCTTTTCGCGCGGGGTGAGATCGAAGGATGCGCCGTAAGCCAGCATCAGACGGCGGCGTTCGATCGACATGCTTTCCGGCATGACGAGGATCAGCTTGTAGCCCTTGACCGCGGCCACCATGGCAAGCCCGATCCCGGTATTGCCCGAAGTCGGCTCGACAATCGTACCGCCCGGCTTGAGGCTGCCATTCGCCTCGGCCGCTTCCACCATGGCGAGCGCGATCCGGTCCTTGATCGAACCGCCGGGGTTCGCGCGTTCGGACTTCACCCACACTTCGTGATCGGGAAACAACCGGGAAAGGCGAATATGGGGGGTGTTGCCGATAGTGGCGAGGATAGTGTCGGCTTTCATGTCGCTCTTCCCTTTTCTTCGTCGGAATATTGCGGATCGAAGGTCTTGGCCCGGCGCAGTTCCGGAAACAGCCATGACCATACTGCTGTGACGGCTATCGCACCAGCGCCGCCGATGACAACCGCACCCACGCTACCCATGATTGCCGCGAAGGTTCCGGCGCGCATTTCCCCCAGTTCGTTGGAAGCGGACACCGCCAGACCGGAAACGGAAGACACACGCCCGCGCATCGCATCCGGCGTATGGAGCTGGATCAGGGTGCTGCGAATAAAGACGGACACCATATCGGCCGCGCCCAGCACAAACAGCATCGCTAGCGAAAGCCACAGATTGGTGGAAAAACCGAAACCGATGGTGGCAAAACCGAACACGACGACGGCCCATAGCATTTTCACCCCGACGTTGCGTTCCACCGGGCGAAAGGACAGCGTCAGCGCGACCAGTGCCGCCCCCAGCGCAGGGGCCCCGCGCATGATCCCCAGCCCTTCCGGCCCGACATGCAGGATGTCACGGGCATAGACAGGCAGCAACGCCGTCGCCCCGCCAAGCAGAACGGCAAACAGATCCAGCGTGATGCAGCCCAGCAGAAACCGCTGCTTTATCGTGAAGGTCAGCCCTTCGATCATTTGCTTGATCGGATGCAGTTTCGGCCCATCAGCCGGCGGATAGACCGGTCTGATCCCCAAGGTCAGCGCTGCCGAGGACAAAAGCAGGCCGAACGACACGAAATAGGGGAGAGATTGCGAATAGCCGAACAGCAAGCCGCCCACCGCCGGGCCGATTACCGTTGCCGCCTGCCATGCAATCGAACTGAGCGCGATCGCCTTGGGCAGCAAGCGCGGCGGCACAATGTTGGGGGCAATCGCGCTGAGCGCCGGGCCGGTGAAGATACGCGCTGCCCCATGTGCAGCGGCGATGGTGAACAGGATCGGCAGATTTAGCGCATCGAACCATGTGAGCAGACCCAGCGCCATGGCGCTGCAACTGTCGAGCAAATTGGCAAACACCGCCACCTTGCGCCGTTCGAACCGGTCCG
This sequence comes from uncultured Caenibius sp., assembly GCA_964466155.1. Classification (GTDB taxonomy): domain Bacteria; phylum Pseudomonadota; class Alphaproteobacteria; order Sphingomonadales; family Sphingomonadaceae; genus Caenibius. The sequence goes on from CAYXMY010000009.1 coordinate 31,765, forward strand.
CCGCATAGCCCGCCACCGGTGTCAGCAGAAACAGGGGGATGAACTGGACAAGGCCCAGAAGGCCGAGCTGGAAAGCGGCATCCGATTTGCTCATGCCGTAATCGGACCGCGCGACGTCATACGTCTGGTAACCGATCAGAACCACCATCGAAAGCGTGGAAAAAACCGCCAGAAACCGCGCGAGCCAGAAGAACTGATAATCCCGGATCAGGAGTGGGGAGTTTACATCTTGCACATAGCGCACATGGCAGCCGCCGCTGCCCTTGCCAAGCAATTGAAGCTATGGCCCCCTATGCCGATGCTTTCAGCCCGCGAGCCGCCGCGCTAGCGCGGGCGGCGCAGCATATCGTTGGGCTGCAATTCCTCTACGATTGAGGAAAAGCTGTCTTGCCGCAGCAGCCGTTCGAACTGGAAACCGGCGCGGACATCGCGAATCCAGATGCAATAGGCTTCGATCCGCCCGATAACCGGCAAGCGAATCATCACACGGTCGCCCCGTTCCACGTTTTTCGCCCCGTCGATCATGAAACCCTGGGCCGAAATGTTGACCACATGCATCGGCATGTCGCCTTGATCGCGATGTTCGACGATCACCGCATAGTCGACAGGATGGCGCGCAGCGCGGCGCATGTCCGGAACGGAAAGTTGTGCACCCCCAGCCACGATTGCCATACCTCCTTCTGTGTTGCGGTATGGCGAATATGGCAGAGATTGCTTAACTCTCGGTAAAGGTCTGTATCAGCAAATAGTTCAGGCCGGACGCAAGACGCCATGCTTCTTTTTACCCGCAGAGATGCGGATTTCCGCGCCTCCGGGAATGAAATAGCCTTCATCGCCGATCGATTCACCGTCCAGCTTGGCCCCGCCGCCCGCGATCAGCCGCTTGGCTTCCCCACGGCTCGCCGCAAATCCGATACCGACCAGCGCATCGATCAAGCCGATGCCTTCGGCGGGCAGGGGGAGTTCGGGCAATTCAGCACCGACTCCGCCACCGGCAAACGTGGCCGCAGCGGTCGCCGCGGCGGCTTGCGCTGCTTCTTCGCCCCGGCACAGCTTCGTCGCCTCGTTGGCGAGCACGATCTTGGCTTCGTTGATCTCGCTACCCGAAAGATGGGAAAGACGGGCGATTTCGTCCATCGGCAAATCGGTGAACAGGCGCAGCCGCGTGGGAACATCCGCATCGGCAGTGTTGCGCCAGAATTGCCAGTAATCGTAGTTCGAAAGCTGATCTTCGTTCAGCCACACGGCACCGCCCACCGTCTTGCCCATCTTGGTGCCATCGGCATTGGTGAGCAGCGGAGTGGTGAGGCCGAAGACTTGCGTCCCATCCACACGGCGCGCAAGTTCCACCCCGTTCACGATATTGCCCCACTGATCGGACCCGCCCATTTGCAAGCGGCACTCCACGCGGCGGGACAGTTCCAGGAAATCGTACGCCTGGAGGATCATGTAGTTGAATTCGAGGAAGCTCAGCGACTGCTCCCGGTCGAGCCGCAGCTTGACGGAATCGAAGCTGAGCATGCGGTTGACCGAGAAATGCTGCCCGATATCGCGCAGGAACGAAATATATTCGAGCTTGTCGAGCCAATCGGCATTGTCGACCATGATCGCATCGGTCGGCCCATCGCCGAAGGTAAGGAAGCGTTCGAACACGCGGCGGATCGACGCCACGTTTTCCGCGATGATCTCGGTCGTCAACAGTTTGCGCGCTTCGTCCTTGAAGCTGGGATCGCCGATCTTGCCGGTGCCGCCGCCCATCACGACAATCGGCTTGTGCCCGGCACGCTGCAATTGGCGCAGCATCATGATCGACACCAGATGCCCCACGTGCAACGAAGGCGCTGTGGGATCGAAGCCGATATAGCCCGGCACGATTTGCCGCTGCGCAAGAGCATCCAGCCCTTCAGCATCAGTTAGCTGGTGGATATAGCCGCGCTCGTCGAGTAGGCGCAAAAGAGTCGATTGATGGTTCATGGCGCTAGTCATCGGCCGGGCGCCTAGCATGGAGAAACCCGCTTGGGAACGTATAGGCTCGTCAGCCACCCCGATACACCGCCTGTTGCCGTCAGAAATATCGATGTCACCCTGTGGGATCACCCGCTTGCCGGGTTTCTCCTGCGCTGGCGAGTCGATGGGTGTTCGGCACTCATCCTTCCCGATTATGCCGGTTCGGGCCGGGGTGACGATCTGTGGCAGACGACCTGCTTCGAACTTTTCGCGCAAGATGCTGGTCCGGCATACGATGAGTTCAATTTTTCCCCATCCCAGCGCTGGGCGGCCTACCGCTTCTCCTCACGCCGCGAAGGCCGCTGCGACATCGAAGCTGGAGAAGGGCCGGTGATCGAGCATCAGAGTGGCGACCGCTTCTTCGTTTTGACCGCGAAGCTCCCCGGATTGACCATCAAAGCGCAAAGGCTGGGGCTGAGCGCGGTGATCGAAGAGGCGGGGGGGATCAAGAGTTACTGGGCACTATCCCACCCGGAAGGCGCGCCCGATTTTCACGATCCGTCTTGCTTCCTCGCCTCCGTTCCGGCACCCGGTCAGCTATGAAATTCGGTATCGATCGCCTTCTGACGGACCCGGAACTGCGCAAGCCGCTCGTCGGCAAACGCGTTGCGCTGGTGGCTCATCCTGCGTCCGTCACGGAAAATCTCGTCCATTCGCTCGATGCCCTGGCGGCCTGCCCCGATATCGCGCTGACAGCCGCATTCGGCCCGCAACACGGACTGAAGGGCGACAAGCAAGACAATATGGTGGAAACCGGCAATGAGCTGGACCCCACCTATAATATTCCGATTTTCAGCCTTTACGGTGAAGTCCGCCGCCCGTCCCCACAGATGATGGATACGGCGGACGTGTTCCTGTTCGACCTGCAGGATCTCGGTTGCCGTATCTACACTTTCGTCACCACGCTGCTCTACATGCTCGAAGCCGCTGCCGCGCAGGGCAAGAGCGTGTGGGTGCTTGATCGGCCCAATCCGGCAGGCCGCCCGGTGGAAGGTACGCTGCTGCTTCCGGGGCAGGAAAGCTTCGTCGGCGCGGGGCCGATGGTCATGCGTCATGGGCTGACTCTGGGCGAGATGGGTCATTGGTTCGTCGACCGTTTCAAGCTCGATGTGGATTACCGCGTTGTCACCATGGAAGGCTGGCAGCCGGCTTCCGGCCCCGGCTTCGGATGGCCGGAAAGCCGGATATGGATCAATCCCAGCCCCAATGCCGCCAATCTCAACATGGCGCGGGCCTATGCCGGAACGGTCATGCTGGAAGGCACGACGCTGAGTGAGGGCAGGGGGACCACCCGCCCGTTGGAAGTGCTGTTCGGCGCGCCCGATGTGGATGCGGCAAAAGTTCTGGCAGAGATAGAGCGAATGGCTCCTGAATGGCTGGCAGGTTGCGCCATTCGTCCCTGCTGGTTCGAACCGACTTTCCACAAGCATCAGGGCAAGCTCTGCAATGCCTTGATGATTCATGCGGAAGGGACGTTCTACAATCACGCCGAATTCCGCCCCTGGCGCTTGCAGGCGCTCGCTTTCAAGGCGATCCGCTTGCTCTATCCGGACTATCCGATCTGGCGCGATTTCCCCTATGAGTACGAGTTCGAGCGGCTGGCCATCGATGTCATCAACGGCGGCCCCGCGCTGCGCCAGTGGGTGGACGATCCACAAGCCGCGCCGGGCGATCTGGAAGCAGTGGCCAGCACCGACGAACACCACTGGCGCGAGGAAACGGATCGCTTCCTGCTTTATCGCTGATAAGCAGCGGAGCCCGGCCTGACGTTCAGTTCCGCTTGCGGGTCAGTTCGCGCATGGCATCGTCGAGCCCATCCAGCGTCAGCGAATACATCCGGTCGCTGAATAATTGGCGGATCATGGTGGTGGACTGGCTGTAGTGCCAATAATCCTGCTTCACCGGATTGAGCCATACACTGGCCGGATAGGTGTGCAGCACACGTTCCAACCAGACCGCCCCTGTTTCCTCGTTCATATGTTCCACCGAACCGCCGGGGTAAGCGATTTCGTAGGGGCTCATCGCCGCATCGCCGACGAAGATGACCTTGTAGTCATGCCCATACTTGTGGAGGATATCCCAAGTCGATGTCCGTTCGGACCAGCGGCGGCGGTTATCCTGCCATACGCCTTCGTACAGGCAGTTGTGGAAGTAGAAGAATTCCAGATTCTTAAACTCGGTGGTGGCCGCGCTGAACAGTTCTTCCACCAGCCGGATATAGGAATCCATCGAACCGCCGACATCGAGGAACAGCAGCACTTTCACCGCATTGTGCCGTTCCGGGCGCATATGGATGTCGAGGAAGCCCTGCCGCGCGGTGCCGCGAATGGTGGCGTCCAGATCCAGTTCGTCCGCCGCGCCTTCCCGCGCAAACCGGCGCAGGCGGCGTAGCGCCACCTTGATATTGCGCGTGCCCAGTTCGCGTGTGCTGTCCAGATTGGCGAATTCGCGCTTTTCCCAGACCTTGATCGCGCGCTTGTGGCGGCTTTCCTCACCGATGCGCACACCTTCCGGGTTGTAGCCCGAATTGCCGAAAGGGCTGGTGCCGCCGGTACCGATCCACTTGTTCCCGCCCTGGTGGCGACCCTGCTGTTCCTCCAACCGCTTCTTGAGCGTTTCCATGATCTCGTCCCAACTGCCGAGGGATTCGATCTTCTCCATCTCTTCCGGGCTGAGGAACTTTTCGGCGACCGCCTTCAACCATTCTTCGGGGATTTCTGTTACCTGCGGCTGCCCGTAGTCGCTGAACACCCCCTTGAAGACTTTCTGGAATACCTGATCGAAACGGTCCAGCAGCCCCTCATCCTTCACATAAGTGGCGCGGGAAAGATAATAGAACGCCTCGGGGGACTGTTCGATCACATCGCGATCCAGCGCCTCAAGCAGAATCAGATGCTCCTTGAGGCTCGCGGGAATACCCGCCGCGCGCAATTCATCGAGAAAGCTGAGAAACACGCCTCAATCCTTTGGCAAGGCGGGTGCCGGGGGCTGGCCTTCAAACCGTTCCACTGCCGGATCGATCACGGCCCAGGCCGGTGCTTCCTTCGTCCAGATCGCCATTTGCGACCGCAGCCCATGAGGCTCGTCCAGCACGCCGAAACGCACCGTCTTGAGGTGCATCCGGGCGGAGCTTTGCCCATAGACCTGCGTCCCGCACGCAGGGCAGAACGAAAATGTCAGCGTGTTCCCACTCGCCGCCGTCCATTCGGAGGAAGCGAGCGATCCGGTGATGACAACCTCTTCGGCCCCGAATATCGCGTTGTGCGTCGGCCCGCCCGCGGCGATCTGCTGGCACTGCCGGCACCAGCATTGCCGCGTCGCCACCGGGGCATCCGCCGTTATGGCAAGCGTGATCTGCCCGCAGGCGCAGCGTCCGGTATAGGCCATGTCCTCAGCGCTCCCGCCGGGCCATGAAAGCGAGCCGTTCGAACATCATGATGTCCTGTTCGTTCTTGAGCAAGGCCCCATGCAGCGGCGGGATAGCCTTGGTCGGGTCGCGGTTCTGCAGCACATCCAGCGGCATGTCTTCGACCAGCAGCAACTTCAGCCAGTCGAGCAGTTCGGACGTGCTGGGCTTCTTCTTGAGACCGGGAACCTCCCGCAATTCATAGAACACTTCCATCGCCTTGGTGACGAGCTGCTTCTGGATGCCGGGGAAGTGAACTTCCACGATATCGCGCATCGTGTCCGGATCGGGAAACTTGATATAGTGGAAGAAGCAACGGCGCAGGAACGCGTCAGGCAGTTCCTTCTCGTTGTTCGAAGTGATGACGACGATGGGGCGTTCCTGCGCCTCGATCCGCTCCTGCGTTTCGTAAACGTCGAAGCTCATCCGGTCGATCTCCTGCAGGAGATCGTTGGGAAATTCGATATCGGCCTTGTCGATCTCGTCGATCAGAAGAACAGGCAACTGCTCGGAGGTGAACGCCTCCCACAGCTTGCCCTTCTTGATATAGTTGCGAATGTCGTGAACCCGCTCATCGCCGAGCTGCCCATCGCGCAGGCGTGCGACCGCATCGTACTCGTAGAGGCCCTGCTGCGCCTTGGTGGTGCTCTTGACGTTCCATTCGATCAGCGGCGCACCGATGGCCTTGGCGATTTCATGTGCCAGAACGGTTTTGCCGGTGCCCGGCTCACCCTTCACCAGCAGCGGGCGGCGCAACGTGACAGCGGCGTTGACCGCGACTTTCAGATCGTCGGTGGCGACGTAATGGGAAGTGCCTTCGAAACGCTTGCTCATGGATGAAACGTCCTCATCAGCCGCATGGCGAGCAGTTCCAGCTTGTTAGCGTCCACATTCTTCTCCGTTTGAACACACCCGATTCCGAACCGTCCTTGTAACCGACATAATCCCAATAGGCAGCCTCTTGCTCACCCACAGAAGGATTCACCGACAGTATCTGCAACACAGCCGGATCATCCCCATCGCGCAGCCGCGCAAGGATATGGGCAATGTCTTGCACTGAAGCAAACCATTCGATGTCATCGATAGCCATTAGATGCCGGTCAGATAGCCGGGGCCTGGCTTTTTCGCGAGAGGCCTTGAAAACCGAAATCCGTGCATTATCTTTGCCTTTGCGGACCGGGCCCCTCTGGCGCGGCAAGCTGGCCCCTTAGGGCAGCCTGTCGCGTGATGTCGGACCGCATCGGATGACGCCGATGTCTGGGTCCGGGTTCTTCCTCCTCATCCCCCGAGCATCCGGACAGCGGCGCATCCGATCGAACGTCACTTCGTTTCGATAGGGAGCATCCCCATGTCCGACACCGTGTTTCGTCTGATGGAACGGCATCAGAAGCTCGACGAGGCTTTACACCTGGCCCGGTCGCGCAGTTTGCCGGATGCCTTGGAAATTCTTCGCCTGAAATCGCTCAAACTGGCGATCAGGCAGCGCCTCGGCCGCCTGATGGGCTGGCGAAATCGCTTACCGGCCCATTGTTGATCTTTGCCCGTTTGACCGGCGCCTTTTCTTGGGCGCCGGTCAATCCGGTTTCAGGCTCCCGCATTGACCGAGGCGCATCTCATGGATTTCCTGTTTCTTGACTGGCTGGGCACGCCGGTTTGGTTCTGGGCGGCCTTTGTCGCCATCGTTCTCGCACTGACCGCTTTCGATCTTGGCATATTGCACAAGGACGACCGGGAAATGGGTGTGCGGGAATCGCTCATCCTTTCCGCATTCTACATCGGCGTGGCGCTGCTGTTCGGCTTCTGGGTCTGGTATGCCAAAGGCGCCGATCCGGGCATGAAATACTACACGGGCTTCTTCATCGAAAAGGCCCTGTCGATCGATAATGTTTTCGTCATCTCATTGATCTTCGGCTTTTTTGCGATCCCCCGCCAATACCAGTATCGCGCGCTCTTGTGGGGCATCCTTGCGGTTATCGTCCTGCGCGGCATCATGATCGCGGCAGGGGCCGCCCTGGTTCAGGAATTCTACTGGACGCTGTACATCTTTGCGGGGTTCCTGATCTTCACCGGCCTGCGCATGTTGTGGATCGCCGATCATGAACCGGATATCGGCAACAACAGGGCAGTTCGATGGCTTTCCCGGCACATGCGGGTATCCAGGCAACTCCACGGGCGCCACTTCCTGGTGAAGGAGGAGGACGCGAAGAGCGGCAAGATGGCATGGGCGGCGACCCCGTTGCTGCTGGCGTTGATCGTCATCAACGTGGCGGATCTTATCTTTGCGGTCGATTCCGTGCCGGCGATCTTCGCCATCACCACCGATACCTTCATCGTCTATACCTCCAACATCATGGCGATCCTCGGCTTGCGGGCGCTCTATTTTGCACTGGCGGCGATGATCCATCGCTTCGAACATCTGAAATATGCGCTGGCATTGGTGCTGGTATTCATCGGATCGAAAATCTTCATCGGCGATTTCCTGACCGATAGCGGCAAAGTTCCCCCGCTGATCAGCCTCGGCGTGACCGGTAGCCTGATCCTGGGCGGAATTGTCTGGTCGCTCTGGAAAACGCGGGGGGAAGGGCCAGTTTCCGGCCCCTGACCTTCCGGTTCGATGACAGGGCGATGGACATGCCACCGCGTTGCAGGCACACATCGCCTCGATGGGGCTCGATTTCTTCCGCAACGCCGATTGGCTGCATGCGCAACGCATACGCGGCTATCTGGTGCTGTTTGCCGTTCTCAATGCCGCAACGCTGATCTTTCTGGTTGCGACATCGCATGGCGGCATCGATCGCAATGGCTTCCTGTTCGGGACGGACTTTCTCAGCTTCTGGACGACAGGGCACATGTTGCACGCCCATGGCGCGGTCTATGACACAGCAGCGCATACCGCCGCGCAGCGCCAGTATTTTGCGCAGGACGGCAGATATACAGCCTTCTTCTATCCGCCATCGTTTCTGCTGTTCTGCTATCCGCTCGGCTTCCTGCCATACTTTCCCGCCTTGGCAGTCTGGCTGGGGACAACCGGCGCAGCCTATCTTCTGGCAGTGCGGCAATGGTTGAAGGCAGCAAAACTGACGCAACCGATTGGGCTTTTGGCGCTGGCTTTTCCGCCAGTGCTCATAACCGTCACCCATGGGCAGACCTCGTTCCTGATTGCGGCCCTGCTGGGTGGTGGAGCATTATTGGTGCGCCGCAAACCGATTTGGGCTGGGGTTTGTTTCGGGCTGGCCACGATCAAGCCGCAGTTCGGCCTGCTCGTTCCGCTTGTCCTGATCCTGACCGGTGAATGGCGCGTCATCTGGTGGGCGGGGGGCACGGCCCTGGCGATGGCACTGCTTACAACACTGGCATTTGGGCCGAATATATGGCTCGACTGGATGGCGATCAGCGGGGCCGCACAGGATGCGATGGCGAACGGCGCGGTCGGTTTTGCCAAGATGCAAAGCCCGTTCGCCGCCGCCTTGTTGCTCGGCGCACCGCTGGGCATGGCATACGCGGTGCAAATCGCGATTGGGGCAGGCGTCGTTCTCAGCCTGGGCTGGGCAAGCTGGCGGCAGGATTATAGCCTGCCGCTCGCTGCCGCGATGTTGGCGGGCGCACCGCTAACGACGCCCTTCGTGCTCGATTACGATCTCGTGCTGCTGGCTTTTCCGCTGATTATCCTGGCAGCTGCATCACCGTTCCGGCCGTGGGACAAGATCGTCATCGCCATTGCCTTCGCCGCAGCGGCCTTTTCCCGGCCTCTGGCAATAAACGCCGGCATTCCGATCATGCCGCTGGTGATGATCGCCCTGTTTGCCATCGCGTTCTGCCGGGCACTGACAACACGCCAAGACGCAGTAGCCGCCCGATAGCGATAGCCGTCAGGCGTCGATCAGATCGCGATCCAGTTCGCCTGCCCGGTTCTGGATGAAGTTGAACCGGTGTTCCGGGTTGCGGCCCATCAGTTGATCGACCAGTTCTTTCACAGCAGCCCTCTGTTCAAATTCAGGGGGCAAAGTGATCCGGATCAGGCTGCGGCTTTCCAGCCCCATCGTGGTTTCGCGCAATTGCTGCGGGTTCATTTCACCCAAGCCCTTGAAGCGCGCCACTTCCACCCGCTTGCCCTTGAACAGTGTCCCTTCCAGCTCCGCCCGATGGGCATCGTCGCGCGCGTAAACGCTCTCCTTGCCCGCAGTGAGACGGTAAAGCGGGGGCTGGGCCAGAAACAGATGCCCGCGCCGCACCACGTCCGGCATTTCCTGAAAGAAGAAGGTCATCAGCAAGGTGGCGATGTGTGCGCCATCGACATCGGCATCGGTCATGATGATGATACGGTCGTAGCGCAGGTTCTCCGGATCGCAGTCCTTGCGCGATCCGCAGCCGAGCGCGAGGATCAGATCGGCGACTTCCTGATTGGCGCGTATCTTGTCCGCACTTGCCGACGCGACGTTGAGAATCTTGCCCCGGATGGGAAGGATCGCCTGCGTCTTGCGATTGCGGGCCTGTTTCGCGCTGCCACCTGCAGAATCGCCTTCGACAATGAACAATTCCGTCTCGCCATCCCCTTCGCCGGAACAATCGGTCAGCTTGCCGGGCAGGCGCAGTTTCTTGGCGTTGGTGGCTGTCTTGCGTTTGACTTCACGTTCGGCCTTGCGGCGCAAACGGTCGTCCATCCGCTCCATCACCTGACCCAGCAGCGCCTTGCCGCGCTCCATGTTGGAGGACAGGAAATGATCGAAATGATCGCGCACGGCGTTTTCCACCAGACGCGCGGCTTCGGGGGAGGTGAGGCGGTCCTTCGTCTGGCTCTGGAATTGCGGCTCGCGAATGAAGACCGACAGCATGATTTCCGCGCCGGTCATCACATCGTCGGCGGAAATATCCTTGGCCTTCTTCTGGCCGACCAGTTCGCCAAAACCGCGCAACCCCTTGGTCAGTGCCGCGCGCAGGCCCTGCTCATGCGTACCGCCATCGGGGGTGGGCACGGTGTTGCAATACCAACTGGTCGAACCGTCCGACCAGAGCGGCCAGGCAATCGCCCATTCCGCGCGGCCCTGATCGTCAGCGAAATCCTGCCGTCCGGCGAAAGGCTGGCTGGTCACGCATTCCCGGTCCCCGATCTGCTCGGCCAGATGATCGGCAAGGCCGCCGGGAAACTGGAACACCGCTTCCGCCGGGACATCGTCGGATGCAAGGCTGGGCGCACATTTCCAGCGGATTTCGACCCCGGCAAAAAGATAGGCCTTCGAACGGGTCAGCCGGAACAACCGCGATGGCTTGAACTGCCGGTCGCCGAAAATTTCAGGATCGGGCGTGAAGGCCACGGTCGTCCCCCGCCGGTTGGGCGTCGGCCCCAATTGCTGGAGCGGGCCAAGCGTCATGCCACGGGCGAATTCCTGCGCATAAAGCTGCTTGTCGCGCGCGACTTCCACCCGGGTGTGTTCCGACAGCGCGTTGACCACGCTGACCCCCACACCGTGCAAGCCGCCCGAGGTGGCATAAGCCTTGCCGGAAAACTTGCCGCCCGAATGGAGCATGGAAAGAATGACTTCGAGCGTGGATTTCCCGGGAAACTTGGGGTGTTCGTCCACCGGCATCCCGCGCCCGTTGTCGCTGATCGTCAGGCGGTTGCCTTCGGCCAGCGTGACCTCGATCCGCGTGGCATGGCCGGCGACGGCCTCGTCCATCGCATTGTCGAGCACTTCTGCGGCCAGATGATGGAGAGCGCGTTCGTCCGTACCGCCGATATACATGCCCGGACGGCGGCGAACAGGCTCCAGCCCCTCCAGCACCTCGATCGCGGACGCATCGTAATCGCCGCTGCCAGCGGGCAGCTTGTCGAACAGGTCATCGCTCATACAGCCACCCCATAACCCGTGGATTCAGGGCGATACAAGCGCCTTGCGGAGTTATCCGCCGCTGTGCCCTGCGAAGCGATGCCTCAATCCGTGAATCGCGCCGGGGCGGGGGAGACGACAGTCACCGCACCGTTGCCGACCTTGCGTACTTCCATCGCGCGTTCGCCCACCCCGCTGGGCTGGAAACGGAATGGCCCGTCCACACCCAGGAAGCCGCCCCGATCCAGCAATTTTGCAGTGGGGAAGGATGTTCCCGGCTTCCATTCGCGGGCGACTTTGAGTGTCAGCAGCACCGCATCGTACCCAAGCGTGGAAATACGATAGGGCTGGCTGCCGAAGCGCGTCTTGTAGCTCGAAGCGAATTGCTTGTAGCGCGAATCCGAAACCGCGGAGAACAACGCACCGCGCAAGGCCGGATTGCTGGCGACACTGGCTTCACCGCTCCATAGCTCGGTGCCCAGAATTTGCGGTTTCTTCGCAAATTGCGCACCGGCAAGGGCGGAAAGGCGCGCGCCATCCCCGATCAGCACGGTATCGAAACCGCCCTTGGCATCCAGACGCTTGGCCGCTTCGACGATGGTACTGCTGCCGCGTTCGTATTTTTCCACCCCTGCGAGCGCGGCACCTTTGCGCAATACCGCACCTGAGAGCGCGACTTCCGCCTGGCGCCCATATTCCCCATCCGGAAGCAATGCGGCGAACCGGCGTGCGCCCTGCGCATAGGCATATTCCACCGTGCGCTCTACCGATTGGCCGGGAATATGCCCCAACAGGAAAACATCGCGCGATGCCGTGGATTCGTCATTCGAGAAGCTGATGAGCGGCACACCCTTGCGCCGTGCCACCTTGACCACGGCCGCCGTATCACTGCCCAGAAGCGGCCCGAGAATCAGGCGATTGCCATCCGCCACGGCCTTTGCCGCCGCGCTTTCGGCACCCGTGGCGGTGTCATAGGTGGTGATGCGCAGATTGCTGGCGTTAGTGTCCAGCAAGGCCATGGTGGTCGCATTGGCAATGGATTGGCCGACATTGCCGTTGGTGCCGGTCGTCGGCACCAGCAAGGCAATCCGGTGGCGGCCATCGTCGCTCGGCAGCGTGATTTCATCCGGGCCGGGGGTGGGCGGCGGGGTGACCGGCCCCTTGGGAACGACAGCGCAGCCCGCCAGCAAAGCCGTTGTCAGCGCCAGTGTAAAACCTCGCCGATCAATCCTCATAGCCTTCATCTCTTGCGGCTCCCTGCCAGTCTGGTCCAAGAGGCTCATCGTGACAGACGAACCATTAGCATCTGGTCTCTATATTGTGGCGACCCCGATTGGCAATCTCGGGGATGTTACCCTGCGTGCAATCGACATTCTCACGCGTTGCGATGCGATTGCGTGCGAGGACACGCGCGTAACCGCAAAACTGTTGCGTCATCTGGGGCTTCACAAGCCCCTCTGGCGTTATGACGATCACAGCAGCGACGATGACCGCCTGCGCCTGCTGGATGCTATGCGCGGCAAGGCCGTGGCGCTGGTATCCGATGCCGGTACGCCGCTGATATCGGACCCCGGCTATCGCCTGGTTCGCAGTGCCCGCGAAGAAGGTATTGCCGTCACCAGTCTACCCGGCGCCAGCGCGGCGATTGTCGCGCTGACTTTGTCGGGCCTTCCCAACGACCGGTTCCTGTTCGCCGGGTTCCTGCCCACGAAGGATAAGGCACGGGGTGACACGCTAGGCGAACTGGCGCGTATTCCCGCCACATTGATCTTCTATGAAAGTGCCCAACGCCTCACCAGAACACTGGACGCGATTGCCGAAACCATGCCCGGCAGGGACGTCGCGGTCGCTCGCGAACTTACCAAACTGCACGAAGAATGCCGCGCCGGCTCGCCGGTTGAGCTTTCAACGCACTACACCGCCCATCCGCCCAAAGGCGAAATCGTCCTGATGATCGCGCCGCCCGGCGAAGAGAAGGGGGGGGCGGTCGATCTCGATGCCTTGCTCGTGGCGGCAATGCAGCATGACAAACCATCGCAGGCCGCCGCGCAAGTCGCCAAGGCCACGGGGGCAGACCGCAAAGCGCTCTACGCTCGCGCCATGGAACTGAAGACGCAGGGCGATGCGTAAGGCATGAAACGCGCCGAACGCGAACGGATGGGACGGCGGGCCGAAATGCTGGCGGCATGGTTTCTGCGCTGCAAGGGCTGGCGGATTCTCGGCCGCCGCATCCGCAATCCGCGTGGGGAAGTCGATCTGATTGCACGCCGTGGCCGGATTGTGGCATTCGTCGAAGTCAAATGGCGGCAGCGCGCCGATTTGCTGGACGATGCCATCGATGTCTACCGCCTGCGCCGCGTGGCCGAAGCGGCGGGCGCGATGGCGCATAAGTATGTCAGGCAGGGTGACGATATGCGGATCGACGTGCTGCTCCTTGCGCCGGGACGTTTCCCGCGCCACATCACCAACGCCTTTCAACCTTGAGCCAAAGTCAGGGGAATTCCATGTCCTTGCGCGTCGCGGTCCAGATGGACCCGCTTCATTCGATCAACATTGCCGGCGATTCCTCTTTTGCGCTGATGCTTTCCGCGCAGGAGCGCGGGTATGAACTGTTCCATTACGATGTGGGAAGCCTGACGCTGGACGAGGACGACCGGCTTCATGCACTGGCCTATCCTGTGCAGGTGCAACGGGTGGAAGGCGATCATTTCCGGATAGGCGAAGCCAGGCGGCTCGATCTCGGGCGCGATGTGGATGTCGTGCTGATGCGGCAGGATCCGCCGTTCCATATGGGCTATATCACGGCCACGCATCTGCTCGAACGGATTGAAGGGGAAACGCTGATCATCAACAATCCGGTCAGCGTGCGCAACGCCCCGGAAAAGGTGCTGGTGCTCGATTTCCGCCGGTTCATGCCCCCGACGCTGGTCACGCGCAGTGCCGATGAGGTCCGCCGCTTCATGGAGAAGCACGGCACCGTCGTGGTGAAGCCGATCCACGGCAATGGCGGCAAAGCCATTTTCCGCATCCCCGAAAGCGGAGACAATCTTTCGGTCCTGTTCGAAGTGTTCAACCAGACCTGGCCCGAACCGCATATGGTGCAGCCTTTCCTGCCCGAAGTGGCGGAAGGGGATAAGCGCATCGTTCTGGTCGATGGGGAAGTGGCAGGCGCCATCAACCGGATTCCGGGGGAAGGCGAATTCCGT
>CAYXMY010000010.1:0-25497 GCA_964466155.1 uncultured Caenibius sp.
GACGCGGATGACCTGCCTCCCGGCGGGACGATATCCGGCGGGCAGCTTCCCCTCACCGGGAATGACGCTGGCCATATCCTCGCGCACCGGGCGGCGGTCGACTCCGATGGCGCGCAGCAATCTGCGCGGCGCGGGTTTGAGCAGCGCGGGCACGAAAACGTCCAGCGCGCCGATGGTCACGCCCAGCTTGCGCAATTCGCGCCGCCGTTCCGGCGGGACCTGAGCAAGACCGGCCCGCTCCCGCGGAACGATCCCGTGCCCGGCGATCACGGCGAGCAGCAGGGCGCGCAGTTCGGTGCCCGCCTTGGGATCGCGCGCCGCCTCTTCCAGTATGGTTAGCGGGGCGAGGGGGGCGAGTTCGCGCCCCAGCCACAATTCCAGCGCTTCGGCCAGTTGGGTTCGCTGTTGCGGGGCCAATGCGCCCAGTTCGCGTGCCAGTTCCAGGCGCGGCGTGGCCACGGCCTTGCCGCCCTGCAGCGTGGCGACGGGCTGCCCGTCGCGCCGGATTTCGCCCTTTTCGATAGTCAGTTCGCCGAATTCGCTGGCGATCAGCCGCGCGGCCTTTTGCGCCAAGAGTTCGGGCATGTGCCGTTCCGCCGCGGCGAGCAGCAGCTTGCGATCCTCATGCCCGGTGCGGGCATCGACCACGAAGCGGAAGCCATCGAGATGCCCGATGGTTTCGCCCTCGACCGAAACCGCGCCATCGTCTGCCAGTTCTACGCGCAACAAATTCGCATCCTTACCCATGGTTTTCATCAATACAGCAGTCCGCCGGTTGACGAAACGCTCCGTCAGCCTGCCGTGCAGGGCATCGGACAAGCGCGCTTCCGCCGCACGCGCCCGCGCCGCCATTTCATCCCGCGCCAGCACCCAATCCGGCCGCTGGCAGATATAGGCCCAACTGCGAATGGCCGCGATCCGGCCTTGCAGCGTATCGATGTCGCCGTCGGGCCGGTCAAGATCGGTGATGCGGGCGGCAACATAATCGCTGCCCAGTTCGCCGTCGCGCAGATCCTGCCACAGCCGGGCAACGAAGCGGGCATGCGTGTCCGCCCCGTGCTGTCGGAAATCGGGCAGCGAACAGGCATCCCAGAACCGTGCCACTTGCCGGGGCGAGGTGATGGCATTGGCGATTTCCGGCTCGTCCGCCAGACGCTTGAGCACGGCAAGATCGATGGCTTCGGGTGCGGGAACCAGCCCGGGCGTGTCAGGCTTGGCTTCCAGATCGCCGATCAGTGTGTCGATGCTGTCGAACCGGGGATCGCCTTCGCGCCAGAACACATGGCTCAGCGGGGCGAACCGGTGTTCCTCGATCGCGTAGATTTCCTCGTCGGTGAACGCGATTTCGCCACGCCCGCCGCCCGACAGGGTGCCGAATGTGCCGTCTTTCTGATGGCGGCCCGCGCGCCCGGCGATCTGCGCCATTTCCGCAGGCGTCAGCCGCCGCTGGCGCACGCCGTCGAACTTGGAAAGCCCGGCAAAGGCGACATGCGCGACATCGAGATTGAGCCCCATGCCGATGGCGTCGGTGGCGACGATGTAATCGACTTCGCCCGACTGGAACAGTTCGACCTGGGCATTGCGCGTCTGCGGGCTGAGCGCGCCCATCACCACCGCCGCGCCGCCGCGAAACCGGCGGAGCATTTCCGCTACGGCATAGACCTGCTCCGCCGAGAAGGCGACCACCGCGCTGCGTGGGGGCAGGCGGGACAGCTTGGCGCTGCCGGCATAGCGCAAGGTGGAAAAACGCGGCCGGGTGGTGATGTCCGCTTCGGGCAGCAAGGTCCGGATCATCGGCTCCAGCGTGGAGGAGCCGAGCAGCATCGTTTCGTCCCGCCCGCGTGTGTGCAGCAGGTGATCGGTGAAGATATGCCCGCGCTCGCGATCCGCCGCCAGTTGCGCTTCGTCGAGCGCGACAAAGGAACGGGTGCCGGATTCGCGCGGCATCGCTTCTGCGGTGCAGAGCAGCCAGCGGGCGCCGGGCGGCTCGATCCGTTCCTCCCCCGTAATCAGGGCGACTTCCTTCGGCCCCTTGATCGCGCAGACCTTGTCATAGACTTCGCGGGCGAGCAGCCGCAGCGGAAACCCGATGGCGCCGCTGGAATGCGCGCACAGCCGTTCGATCGCCAGGTGCGTCTTGCCGGTATTCGTCGGGCCGAGCACGGCCTTGATGCGGGTGTCGCCCGAACGGGCCGGATGGTTGCCAGTCACGCCCGCGATTGTGGCGTCCCCGGCGCTTCGCTGCAAGCGAAGCCTGTGAACCTGTCCCCCACCGGCTTGCTGCAACAGGGAGTGTCCCAACGCGCTATCGTATCGGATTCGGATGCATTTAGGCGCTTGTTAACTTTGATCTGGCAGCTCTTTTCGCCAGTGAGGCAGCCGGGTGGACATCGGCTTGCCGGCCAAGGTGGGCTTCAACAAGGGGGACGCGCGTTTGTTTCCATCGCGCCAACAGGTACTTGCCGGTTTCGGGGCATACGATCGGGGCAGCATGCAGGGCGGAACCTCCGCGTTGCAGGGTGCCCAGCTTCTCGATGATGTGCAGGTCCTCGTCTATCGCCGCGTCCGCTCGCTGGGCGAACGGTTCGCCGAATGGCGCGAACATGGGCTCCGCCATGGGCGCGGTCTCGAACTGGCCTGCGATCTGGCGGACGATATCGGCAGCACCCGCTGGTTTCGCGGGGTGGGGACGCTGCTGGGCCTTTCGGCTGTGGCGCTGGCGTTCTGGCCGGATTTCGCCCCGCTGGAAGCGGCATCGGCGATGCAGGTCGATACCGCCGCGCGCGATGAATTGCGCAGCCAGCGGATCATGCCGCTGGCGCTGGGTGGCGATACCGGCCGCCGCATGGATGCGACGAAAGCAGTCATCCCGCTGCAGGCCGCGCCCGAACGGCCCCGGCTGGATTTCGTGGCGACTCTGGCCGCGGGCGACAGTTTCGGGCGCATGCTCGAACGGGCAGGGGTCGGCGCGGGCGATTCGGGGCAGGTGAGCGGACTGATCGCGGGGATCGTTCCGGCAGGCGGGGTCGAGCCGGGAACCAAAGTCGACATCACGCTGGGCGCGCGGCCCGGTCCGGGCGTGGCCCGGCCGCTCGATGCGCTCAATTTCCGGGCTCGGTTCGATCTGGACGTGACGGTGAAGCGGCAGGGAGGGCGGCTCACGCTCACGCCGCATCCGATTCGGGTGGATACCACGCCGCTGCGGATTCGCGGGGTTATTGGCAGCAGCCTTTACCGTTCGGCGCGCAATGCCGGGGTTCCGGCGCATGCGGTGCAGCAATATCTGCGCACGCTGGCAGGCTCCGTCGATCTTGATGGCGGGCTGCTGGCAGGCGATACGTTCGATATTGTGGTTGCCTACAAACGTGCCGCCACGGGTGAGAGCGAGGCTGGCGATCTGCTGTACGCCGGGCTGGAACGCGGCGGCAAACCCCGGGCGCAATTGCTGCGCTGGGGCAAGGATGGGCAATTCTTCGAAGCTTCCGGCATGGGCGAAACGCACAGCGGGTTGCTGGCGCCGGTCAATGGTCAACCCGGTTCGCCCTTCGGCATGCGGCGGCATCCGATTCTCGGTTATATGCGTATGCACAAGGGTACGGATTTCCGTGCCGCGTTCGGCTCGCCGATCTATGCCGTCACCGATGGCCGGGTGGTGTTCGCCGGGTGGCATGGCGGGCACGGCAATTTCGTGAAGCTCGATCACGGCGGCGGGCTGGGTACGGGCTATGCCCATATGAGCCGGATCGCGGTATCCTCCGGCGCTTATGTCCATCGCGGGCAGGTGATCGGCTATGTCGGGTCCACCGGCCTGTCGACCGGGCCGCATCTCCACTATGAAATGTACCGCAACGGGCAAGTCGTGAACCCGACCAGCGTGCGCTATGCCGTGCGCTCGCAGCTCGATGGCGGGGAACTGACGGCTTTCCGCGCGCGGCTCGCGGCGTTGAAGGCCATTGCGCCGGGCGCGGCGCTGCATGCGCTGGCACCCGCCGCTCCATCGTCCGATGTCGCCAGCGCGCAGGCCGCACCGATGCGTGAGATTGACCGGGTGGACAATTTGCCTCGTCTCGCCAGCCTATCGCACGATTGAACCGTGGGCGCTTTTCCGGCAGGAAATCGCCCATGACTGCCTCCTATCCCGCTATCCGCCTGCGTCGCACGCGGGCCAATGCCTGGAGCCGCGCGCTCCATCGTGAAAACCGGCTCAGCCCCGATCAACTGATCTGGCCGCTGTTCGTCACCGAAGGGCGCGGGGTGGAAGAACCCGTCGCCTCGCTCCCTGGCGTGTCGCGCTGGTCGGTGGACGGGATCGTGGCCCGGGCGAAGGAAGCGGTGGATCTCGGCATTCCCTGCCTGGCGCTGTTTCCCAACACCCCGGCGGACAAGCGCAGCGACGATGGCCGCGAAGCGCTCAATCCCGATAACCTGATGTGCCGCGCGATCCGGGCGATTCGCGATGCCTGCGGCAACGATATCGGCGTGCTGACCGATGTCGCGCTCGATCCCTATACCGCGCATGGTCAGGATGGTCTCTTGGACGATGGCGGCTATGTCATGAACGATGCCTCGGTTGAGGCGCTGGTCGGGCAAGCGCTCAACCAGGCCAATGCCGGGGCCGATATCATTGCCCCGTCGGATATGATGGATGGCCGTGTCGGTGCGATCCGCGCCGCGCTGGAACAGGCGGGCCATACCAATATCCAGATCATGGCCTATGCGGCGAAATACGCATCCGCCTTCTATGGCCCGTTTCGCGATGCGGTGGGCTCGCGCGGACTGCTGAAAGGGGACAAGAAGACCTATCAGATGGACCCGGCCAATGCGGAAGAAGCGCTGCGCGAGGTTGCGCTCGATCTTGCCGAAGGGGCGGACAGCGTGATGGTGAAGCCGGGCCTGCCCTATCTCGATATCGTGCGCCGGGTGAAGGAACGCTTCGAAGTGCCGGTGTTCGCTTATCAGGTGAGCGGGGAATACGCGATGATCGAGGCCGCCGTGGCGGCGGGCGCGGGGGAACGGCAAGCGCTGGTGATGGAAACGCTGATGGCGTTCCGCCGCGCGGGCTGTTCCGGCGTATTGACTTATCATGCGCCGCTCGCGGCGAAGCTGCTCAATGGCTGAATTCCGCCGCGAAACGGATCGTCTGATCCTGCGCGACTGGCAGATGGAAGATTGGGAGCCGTTCTTCCGCCACACCAACACGCCCGCTGTGATGCGCTGGCTGGGAGGCGTGATGAACGAGGCGGGCATGGCCACCGCGCGCCTCCGGCTCGAATCCTATCGGCGCGATCACGGCTTCACGTTCTGGGTGGTGGAGCGCAAGCGGGACGGTGGGCATCTGGCGGGTGAACCGCTCGGCTTTTGCGGGTTCAAGCGGTCCAACCAGCAGGGCGGGCCAATCGGCGATCTGGAAATCGGCTGGCGCTTGCGCGAAGAAGCCTGGGGCCACGGCTATGCGCTGGAAGCGGCGCAGGCGTGCATGGCGATCGGGTTCGAGGAATTCGGCGCGCCGCATATGCTGGCGCTGACGGTGGCGGGAAACGCGGCAAGCTGGGGCCTGATGCGGCGGCTGGGCATGCGCCGCCGCGCCGATCTGGATTTCGCCAACACCGATTTCGATCCTGAAAGCGGCACGATCATCGTTTATGCGATTACCCGCGAAGAATGGGCTATGCTGCGCGGCGAAGCGCGAGCGCAACAAGGAACCGAGACATGACCATCCCGCGGCCCGGTACGACGATCCTGCCTTTTCATGGCAAGGTGCCGAAGATTCACGACAGCGCCTTCATCGCGCCGGGCGTGCGCATCATCGGCGATGTGGAGATCGGCCCGGATGCCAGCGTGTGGTACAACTGCGTGCTGCGCGGCGATGTGAACCGGATCGTGATCGGCGCACGCAGCAATATCCAGGATGGCACGGTGATCCATTGCGATGGGCCGGAAGCGCATTTGCCCGATGGCTTTCCCGCTATCGTCGGGGAAGATGTGCTGGTCGGCCATATGGCGATGCTGCACGGCTGCACGTTGCAGGATCGGGCGTTTGTCGGCCTCAGCGCCACGGTGATGAACGGGGCGGTGATCGAAAGCGACGGCATGCTGGCGGCGGGCGCGATCCTGTCTCCCGGCAAGGTTCTGGGGGCGCGGCAGTTGTGGATGGGGCGGCCCGCCAAATATGCGCGCGATCTGCCCGATGAAGCGCTTGCCGACATGCAGGCGGGGGTGGCCCGCTATGTCGAGAACGGGCGGGCGCATCTTGCCGCGCTGGCGGCGGCGGGCGATGGCACGGCCTAAGGCCGCCTATCCCCCGGCTGAGGAGATTCTGGCGCTGGCCGATGGCGAAGGGCGGCTGGTGTTGCGGGTCACGCCCGGCGCACGCAGCGAAGGGATCGAGATCGCCGAAGGCCATCTGGTGGTCAAAGTGCGGGCCAAGCCCAAGGATGGGGAAGCCAACGACGCGGTGCTGGCATCGCTGGCGGCGGCATTGGGCGTTGCCCCTTCGCGTATCAGGCTGCTGCGCGGGGCAACCGGGCGCGACAAGCTGGTTCAACTGGCCGGGTGACTACGCCGTTCGATCAAGGCGGCGCTGGCGGCGAGGCAGATCGCCCAGCCCGCCGCGATCCAGGCCGACAGCGCATGCGAGTGGACGAACGCCGCGGTTCCCGCCACCGCGCCGCAGACGAGCCCCGCCCATAGGGCCAGATTGCCGAGCCAGCCGGCGCGGGCCTCGCCCTGGATAAAAGCCGCCAGCCCCTGCCCGAAACGGACAAGGGCGCCGGTCATGTAAGTCACGCCGATGGCGACTTCGCCATTGCGGCGGAAACTGTTGTTGATCACGCCCATGCTCAGCACGGTGCAAGCGAGGAAGCCCATGGTGCGCTGGCCGGTCTGCATTGCGGCCGCCAGCACGAGCAAGGCTGCCGAAACGCCCAGCACTGTGGATTTGTATCTGGTGCCCGCCCGGTCGGCCAAGAGCGCGCCGCCGGTCACGCCCGTGACGAAGCCGACGATCAGCAAGGCGGGTAGAATCGCGGCTTTCCTGTCGGTCACGATGTCGACGGCCAGCCGGGTCGTATTGCCGGACATGAACGAGACGAAATAGTTCTTCGCGGCAAGGAAGCCGGTTGCATCGACAAATCCGGCCAATGCGGCCAGCGCTATCGCCAGAAACTGCCGGGGCCGGTCGTAGACATTCATGGCATGGCTATGCCTGATATGAGCCATACCGGAAAGCGGGCGCGGCTCCGCGCCGCGTTCGGTTCAGCCACGCGATCCCATGGCGTGGGCCATGCGGCTGAGCATCCCGGCCATTTCCATGCCCAGCTCCTGATTTTCCGGCCCGCAATCGGCAATCGCGCGGTTCATCGCAGCGGCCCATTGTCCGGCCACGGCAGGCGCGATGGCGATGCCCTTGTGTGCGCTCATCATGCATTTGCCGGGGTTTTCGTCGAACCAGTCGCGCGGGCCGCCCGCCCATGCGTTGAGGAAGCCGGATAGCGAATGGCGCATCGGCCCCAGATTGGGCGCGTGCAGCGCGCGCAGTTCGGCATAGGCCGGGTCTTGATCCATCAGATCGTAGAATCGGTCCACGATGCGCCGGATGACGGGCGCACCGCCGATCAGATCGTAAGGGCTCGCGCTTTCCTGAGGCTGACTTGCCATGTTTTTCCTCACCGGTCGGGATTGCCGCGATGCTTGCCTGAACGATACCGGCGGGGAAATCTTTGACATGGCGCAAATTCGCCCCGCCCCATACGAATGGGGCGGCCGGGTTTGCCGGCCGCCCCGATGCGCGGTCTATGGGATTGCGGGTTAGTCTTCCCCGCCCGCGGGCTCGTCAGCCGAGCCTTGCCCGCTTTCGCCGGAGGCGCTCGGGTCCGGCTTTGCGCCGCCGTCCTTCTTCGCCGCCCTGGTCCGCTTCGGCTGCTTGCTTTCCTTCGGCGGCGCGGGCGTGAGTTCGAAGGCGAGCTTGTCGTCCTTGATGCTCACATGCACTTCGCCGCCGTGGGCCAGCTTGCCGAACAGCAGTTCTTCGGCGAGCGGCTGCTTGACCTTCTCCTGGATCAGGCGGCCCATCGGGCGAGCGCCATAGAGCCGGTCATAGCCGCGCTTGGACAGCCAATCGCGGGCATCGCCATCGAACTGGATGTGGACGTTCTGTTCCGCCAGTTGCAGTTCCAACTGGAGGATGAACTTGTCCACCACCCGGCTGACGGTTTCAGTGCCGAGATAGGCGAAGGGCACGATGGCATCGAGCCGGTTGCGGAATTCGGGGCTGAACATCCGCTTCACCGCCTCGTCGCCCGCGTCTTCCTTGGACACATCGCCGAAACCGATACCCTGGCGAGCCATATCCGATGCGCCCGCATTGGTCGTCATGATGAGGATGACGTTGCGGAAATCCACCGTCTTGCCGTGGTGATCGGTCAGCCGCCCGTTGTCCATCACCTGCAACAGGATGTTGAACAAGTCGGGATGGGCCTTCTCGATCTCGTCCAGCAGCAGCACGCAATGCGGATGCTGGTCGATGGCATCGGTCAGCAACCCGCCCTGATCGTAGCCGACATAGCCCGGAGGCGCGCCAATCAGCCGGGAAACGCTGTGCCGTTCCATATATTCCGACATGTCGAAGCGCTTCAGCTCGATCCCCATGATCGAGGCGAGCTGGCGGGCGACTTCCGTCTTGCCGACGCCGGTGGGGCCGGAGAACAGGAAGCTGCCGATCGGCTTGTCCGGATCGCGCAGGCCCGCGCGGCTGAGCTTCATCGCGCTGGACAGCACTTCGATGGCCTTGTCCTGCCCATACACGACGCGCTTCAAGTCGCGGTCGAGATGTTCGAGCGCCTTCTTGTCGTCGGTCGATACGCTCTTGGGCGGGATGCGCGCCATGGTGGCGATCACCGCTTCGATTTCGCGCGCGGTGATCGTCTTCTTCCGGCGGCTGGGCGGGACGAGCATCTGCATCGCGCCCACTTCGTCGATCACGTCGATGGCCTTGTCCGGCAGCTTGCGGTCGTTGATATAACGGGCCGAGAGTTCGACCGCCGTCTTGATCGCATCGGGCGTATATTTGACCTTGTGATGGTCCTCGAACGCGCTGCGCAGCCCGCGCAGGATCTTGATCGTATCCTCCACGGTCGGTTCGTTCACGTCGATCTTCTGGAACCGGCGCAGCAGCGCGCGATCCTTCTCGAAGTGATTGCGGAATTCCTTGTAGGTGGTCGAACCGATGCAGCGGATCGTCCCGCCAGACAGCGCGGGCTTGAGCAGGTTGGACGCATCCATCGCCCCGCCGCTGGTCGCCCCGGCGCCGATCACGGTGTGGATTTCATCGATGAACAGGATCGCATCGGGCATCTTTTCGAGTTCGGAAACGACCTGCTTCAGCCGTTCCTCGAAATCGCCGCGATAACGGGTGCCCGCCAGCAGCGAACCCATGTCGAGCGAATAGATCACCGCATCGCGCAGCACTTCGGGCACGTCGCCTTCCACGATCTTGCGCGCCAGGCCTTCGGCGATGGCGGTCTTGCCGACGCCGGGATCGCCCACATAGAGCGGGTTGTTCTTCGACCGGCGGCAGAGGATCTGGATCGTGCGGTCCACTTCGGGGCCGCGGCCGATCAGCGGATCGACCTTGCCGGCCAGCGCCTTCTCGTTGAGATTGACGCAGAACTGATCGAGCGCGGAATCCTTGGCGGAAGATTTGGCTTCGGCCTTTTCTTCGCTTTGCGCGGGGCTTTCCGCACCGCTCGGCGCGCGGGTGTCCGATTGGCGGCCGCCCTTGCCGATGCCGTGGCTGATGAAACTCACCGCATCCAGCCGGCTCATATCCTGCTGTTGCAGGAAATAGACGGCATAGCTGTCACGTTCGGAAAACAGCGCCACCAGCACATTGGCGCCGGTGACGGTGTCCTTGCCCGAGGACTGGACATGCAGGATGGCGCGCTGGATCACGCGCTGGAAACCGGCGGTCGGCTGCGGGTCGGCATCGTCCCCGGTCTTGAGCGATTGATATTCCTGATCGAGATATTGCCGGACGACCTCGCCCAGGTCGTTCAATTCCACGCCGCACGCGCTCATCACTTCGGCGGCGTCGGGATCGTCGATCAGGGCGAGCAGGAGGTGTTCCAGCGTCGCATATTCATGGCTCCGGTCGGCAGCATTGGCGAGCGCGTTGTGGAGCGTCTTTTCCAAGTTTGCGGCGAAACTGGGCATCTAAGGGCCTTTCGCTAGGGAAGCTCTTTTTCCATGAATGAAAAGAGCAGGAGTGGATGTGTGTTGCAACCTATATGGGGGCGCTGCGCCGAAAAAGGAGGGGCAGCCGCTCGCATCGCCTAGCTGCGCGATTTGAACAGCGCGTCGGCCGCCAGCCGATGCGCCGCCGAACGCTCTCGATGGGCCTTTACCCGGGCGATTTCCGCTTCGAGCAGGCAAATGCGATCATCCAGCTCGCCTTGCGAATAGCTGTCGAGGCTCTCGGTCGAGAGCTTGGCGGCTGCGTCTCCGCGCTGCCTGGGGAGATCGTCCTCGTCCATTGCCAGCCAACATTTCCTTTCTCCGGCTTGCTGTCAATGGACATGGCCGTTAGCACAGGGCGCCCGCAACGCGGCGGGCCAAGGAAACTGGGGTTCTGATGACGGGCACATCACCGCAAACCGGATTGGCGCAAACCATGCTGGCAATCGGGTTTGACAATCCTGGCGGCCCGGAAGTCCTGCAGGCGCGGACGCTCCCGGTGCCGCGGCCCGGTGCGGGCGAAGTGCTGATCAAGGTGGCGTTCGCGGGCGTCAATCGCCCCGATATCGTGCAACGGGAAGGCAATTATCCGCCGCCGCCGGGCGCTTCGCCGATTCCGGGGCTGGAACTTTCGGGCACGGTGGTGGCCATCGGCCCCGATGTCGCGCGCGAATTGCAGGGGCAGGAAGTCTGCGCCCTCGTCACCGGGGGCGGCTATGCCGAATATTGCCTGGCCAAGGCGGCGCACTGTCTGATCGTGCCGGAAGGGCTGCCGCTGGATCAGGCCGCCGCCTTGCCGGAAACGCTGTTCACCGTCTGGCACAATGTCTTCGAACGCGGCTTTGCCACGGACGGGGAAACCATGCTGGTGCATGGGGGGACCAGCGGGATCGGCACGATGGCGATCAAGCTGGCCCGCCTGTTCGGGATCGAAGTGATCGTGACCTGCGGCAGCGAGGAAAAGTGCGCGGCGGCGCGGCGGATCGGCGCGGACCATGCGATCGATTACCGCACGCAGGATTTCGTGGCTGAAGTCAAGGCGCTGACCGGCGGGCGCGGGGTCGATCTGGTGCTGGACATGGTGGCGGGCGATTATGTCGCGCGCAATCTCGAATGTCTGGCCGAAGATGGCCGCCACGTGACCATCGCGGTGCTGGGCGGGGCGATGGCGCAGATCAACATGGCCAAGGTGATGATGCGCCGCCACACTCTGACCGGATCGACCCTGCGCACGCGCTCCGATGCCTTCAAGGCCTTGCTGGCCGACGAGATTCAACGCAATGTCTGGGATATGGTGGCCGATGGCAGCTTGCGGCCGGAGATGGATCGCCGTTTCCCGCTGGCCCAGGCTGCTGCTGCGCATGCCTGGATGGAAGCCGGCGATCATGTCGGCAAGATCGTGTTGGAGACGTGACGGTGGAACGGCTGGTTCTTCACGAAGATTCGCGCAGCGGCAATTGCTACAAGATCAGGCTGACGGCGGCGCTGCTCGATCTGCCGCTGGAACGGGCCGAATATGACGGGCTGAAGGGCGAAACGCGCACGCCCGAATTCCTCACCCGGATCAATCCTGACGGCCGCATCCCCGTGTTGCAGATCGGCAACCGGTTTCTGCCCGAAAGCAACGCGGCCTGCTATTATCTCGCCGAAGGCAGCGCGCTGATCCCGCAGGACCGGTTCGAAAAGGCGGAAATGCTGCGCTGGATGTTCTTCGAACAGAACAGCCACGAACCGAACATCGCCGCCCTGCGGATGTGGTTGCGCTTCATCGGGGAAAGCAAGCTGTCGCAGCAGCAGCGCGGGCAGATCGTGGCCAAACGGATCGCGGGCGAAGATGCGCTGGCGACGATGGACCGCCATCTCGGCAGCCGGGAATGGATGGTGGGGGCAGCGGTCACGCTCGCCGACATCGCGCTCTATGCCTATACCCATGTGGCGGAGGCGGGCGGTTTCCGCCTGCATGACTATCCCCAGGTCTGCGCCTGGCTCGAACGGATGACGACGCTGCCCGGTTACGTGCCGATGCACGAGGAGTGAGGGGGAATCCCTCCGTATCCTTCGGGCATTGTCGCGGAACTGTCATGGCAATGAGATCAGCGCGTAACATTCCCGCGGCATGGGTGCCGCATGGGTATAGAACCGTTCATCGATCCGATGCAGGACCGGGGCGGCGTGGCGCCGCTGGTGCTGCCCTTCCTGTCCACTGGCCCCGCAACCGCTGAGCCCGGCCCCGATGGCCGGCGCAAATACCGCACGATCTGGATTTCCGACATCCATCTCGGCACGCGCGGCTGCAATGCCGATCTGCTGATCGATTTCCTCGATTCCGTCGATAGCGAAACGCTTTATCTCGTCGGTGACATTATCGACGGCTGGCGCCTGAAGAAGAAGTTCTACTGGCCTGCCAGCCATAACGATATCGTCTGGCGCATTTTGAAGCGCGCCCGGCGGGGCACGCGGATCGTTTACATTCCCGGCAACCATGACGAGATGTTCCGCCAGTTCACCGGGCTCAATTTCGGCGGGGTCGAAATTCGCCGCGCGGCGTTCCACACCACCGCCGACGGGCGCCGCCTGATGGTGCTGCATGGCGATGAATTCGACACCGTGATGCTGGCCCATCGCTGGCTCGCCTTCGTGGGCGATGCGCTTTACCATGTGCTGATGGGTTTCAACCGCCGTGTAAACGCGGTGCGGCGCCGTTTCGGCCTGCCTTATTGGTCGCTTTCGAAAGTGGCCAAGCACAAGGTCAAGAATGCGGTCGAATTTATCTCGCGATATGAAGAGGTTGTTAGCCGCGCAGCGATTGAGCGGGGTGTCGATGGGGTGGTCTGCGGCCATATCCACAATGCGGAAATCCGCGATTTCGGCGGTGTCACCTATTACAACGATGGCGATTGGGTGGAAGGCTGCAACGCCTTGGTCGAACATTTCGACGGGCGGATGGAAGTGCTTCACTGGCCGGAGGAAATGGCCCGCCGTGCTGCCCCGGAAGAGGCGGCCACCCGGGTGCTGGAGCGCGCCGCATGAGCGGCGTTGCCATTGCCATCATCACCGATGCCTGGACTCCGCAAGTCAATGGCGTGGTGCGGACCTTGACCACGCTTGCGCAGGTCCTGCGCGGCTGGGGGCATCAGGTCACGGTGATCTCGCCCGACCGGTTCCGCTCGCTGCCATGCCCCAGCTATCCCGAAATCCGCCTCGCGGTGACGCGGCCGGGCGCGGTGGGCGCATGGCTCGACCGGATAGCGCCCGATGCGATCCACATCGCCACGGAAGGGCCGCTCGGCCTTGCCGCCCGGCGCTATTGCCTGCGGCGCGGGATATCCTTCACCACGGCTTATCACACGCAGTTTCCCGATTATCTCGCCCGCCGCACCCATCTGCCTGCGGCGGCGTTCTGGCCTTATATCCGCTGGTTCCACCGGCCTTCGGCGGGGATCATGGTGGCGACGGAATCGGTGCGCGCCCAATTGCACGAACAGGGGCTGACCCGGCTTTGCGCATGGGGCAGGGGTGTCGATCTCACTCATTTCACGCCCGCCATCGCGCCGCCGGACCGGTTCTTCGGGCTTCCGCGCCCGATCCAGCTCTATGTCGGTCGGGTCTCGGTCGAAAAGAATATCGAGGCGTTTCTCGCCAATCCGCATCCCGGCGCGAAGGTCGTGGTGGGCGATGGCCCGGCCCGCGCGCGTTTGCAGGCGCAGTTCCCCGATGCGGTGTTCCTGGGGACGCAAACCGGGCGCGATCTTGCCGCCTGCTATGCGGGGGCGGATGTGTTCGTCTTTCCCAGCAGGACCGATACGTTCGGGCTGGTGATGATCGAGGCCCTGGCCTGCGGCACGCCGGTGGCGGCTTATCCGGTGCAGGGGCCGCGCGATATTCTGACGCCGGAAAGCGGCGCGATGGACGAACGGCTGGAACGGGCGATTGCCGCCGCGCTCCGGCTTGACCGCGATGCCTGCGCCGCCCATGGCGCATCCTTCACCTGGGAAGCGAGCGCGCGGCAATTCATCGATGCGCTTTCCTGCGAACCGGCGGACATGGCCCGTGGCGCGCTGGCGGCCTGATGCCGTGCCGAAACGCGCATTATCCTTGCCCATTGGCGGGCAATCGCCTAGATAGGCTGGCGTGTGGCCGCTCCGGAAGGGGCGGCCCTTATATTTTCACCGTGTGATTCAGTCCTGCCAGCCGCCCGTGCGGACAGCGGACCAGAGCCCCGCAGGGGCTGGAGAGAACCATGTCCCAACCCACCCCGCTTATGCCGCATGCGACCGCTTCCTGGCTGGTCGACAACACGGCGCTGACGTTCGAACAGATTGCCGAATTCTGCGGCCTGCACATTCTCGAAGTGCAGGCGATGGCCGACGATCTGGCGAGCAGCAAATACACCGGCCGCGATCCGATCCATTCGGGCGAACTCACGCACGAGGAAATCGCCAAGGGGCAGGCCGATCCGGAATACCGCCTCAGGATGCAGCGCGCGCCGGTTTCGGTCAGCCGCACCAAGGGGCCGCGCTATACCCCTGTGTCCAAGCGTCAGGACAAGCCCGACGGCATCGCCTGGCTGATCCGCAACCATCCGGAAATTTCCGACGCGCAGATCGGCAAGCTGATCGGCACCACCCGCAACACCATTGCCGCGGTGCGTGACCGTTCGCACTGGAACATCCAGAACATCCAGCCCAAGGACCCGGTGACTCTGGGCCTGTGTTCGCAGCGCGAACTGGATGCCGTGGTCGCCAAGTCGGCCAAGAAGGCCGGTCTCGAAGGGGCCGGTGCCGCGGAATCCGTGCTGGGCGGGGACAAGCAGGCCCTGATCGAGGAATTGCAGGCCGAACGGCAGGCTGCCGCTCGTGCCGCCGCCGAAGCCGCGCAGGAAGCCGAAGCGCATGCCTGGCTCGAAGCGCGCCGGGCGCAGGAAGCCGAAGAAGGCAACTGATCTCTTTCCGCTGATCGCGATTGGGGCTTGCCGAGAACCGCGCAACGCCCCAATCTGTCTTCCGTGACGAGCACAGAGGACAGCAGCACCCGGCCCGTTCTGGCTGGTGAGAATTACGCCCATTTCGGAGTATGGGCGATCGATCTGCCGCCGCTCAGCGTGCCGGATCTCATGCGGCAGACGGTGCGGAAAAATCCCGCTGCCCCGCTGGTCGATTTTCTCGGCCGCATCTATTCCTATGAAGAAATCTGGCGCGCCGCGCAGCGTTTCGCCGCGGGCCTGCAGCAATTGGGGCTGGGCCGGGGGGATCGCGTCGGGCTCTATCTGCCCAATGTCCCCTATTATGCGGCTGCTTATTACGGGGCGATGCTGGCGGGCACCACGCTGGTCAATTTCTCCCCGCTCTATTCGGCTGAGGAACTGGAAGCGCAGGTCATCAATTCGGGCACCCGCCTGCTGGTGACGGTCGATTCGAAAGTGCTCTTGCCCACCGCGCTGGAAGTGCTGGACAATTCCCCGCTCGAACGGCTGGTGGTAACCCAGTTGGCGGATATGCTGGCCTTTCCCAAGAACTGGGCCTTGCGCCTGTTCGGCCGTGGGCAGTTGACCCCGATACCCCGCCGCCCCGAAGTCACGGCGTGGAAACGGTTCCTGTCCGATAAACCGGTGCAGGCGGTGGCAATCGATCCGGAGCGGGATCTGGCCTTGCTGCAATATACCGGCGGCACCACCGGCACGCCCAAGGGGGCGATGCTCACGCACCAGAATCTCACCGCCAATGCCCGGCAGGTGAAAGCGATCGATCCGGATCAGGGCCGGCGCGACATGGTGCTGGGCGTGCTGCCGCTGTTCCATGTCTTCGCCAACACCTGCGTGCTCAACCGCACCGTCGCCAATGGCGGCTGCATCGCGATGCTGCCGCGTTTCGAGGTGAAGCAAGTCCTGGCGACCAGCAAACGCGTGCGGCCGACCTCGCTGTTCGCGGTGCCGACGATGTATCAGGCGTTGCTCGATCATCCCGGCTGGACGGGGGAAGAATTCGCTTCGCTACGGGAAACGATTTCGGGCGGGGCGCCGCTGCCGCTATCGCTCAAGCATGCTTTCGAGGAACGCACCGGGATCAAGGTCATCGAAGGTTATGGCCTGACGGAGAGCAGCGGCGTGGTGGCGACCAATCCGCTGGTGGGCGAAAACCGCGAAGGAAGCATCGGCCAGCCTTTGCCGCTGACCAAGGTGCGCCTGCTCGACAAGGACGATCCCGCGCGCGATCCGCCGCCGGGCGAACCCGGTGAACTGGCCGTCCACGGGCCGCAAGTGATGCAGGGATACTGGAACCGCCCGGATGCGGCGGCCGATGCCTTTATCGAGCGGGACGGGGAACGCTGGCTGCGCACCGGCGATATCGCGGTGATCGATCCGAACGGGTTCCTGCGGATCGTCGACCGGCTGAAGGACATGATCAATGTCGGCGGGTTCAAGGTCTTTCCCAGCGTGCTGGAAAAGCATCTGCTGGAACATCCGGCGGTGAAGGAAGCGCTCGTGATCGGGGTGCCCGATGCCTATCACGGCGAACGGCCCCGCGCCTATGTCACGCTGGAAGATGGCGCAGCCCCGATCACGGGGGAAGAATTGCTGCACTGGCTCACCCCGCACATCGGCAAGCACGAACGGATCGAATCGGTGGTGATTCGGCCTTCCTTGCCGAAGACGGCGATCGGCAAGCTCGACCGCAAGGCCTTGAAGGCCGAAGTGCTGGGCGAAGCGGGCGCGTAACTGGCGGCCTTCCCGGCGCAGGACAAGGCCGCCGGATAAGCCTGAAATCAGCTTGCCAGCGTAAGCTGGGGTTCCCCGCCCGTTGCGGGGCCGCTTTCGCCGGTTGCAGCGGAATCCTTGCCCATGGCTTCTGCCGGGATGCGGTGCGAGAAGCGGCCTTCCACTTGTGCGCCCTGTTCAATCGTCAGCGCATCGTATTGTACATCGCCTTCGATCCGCGCGGTGCCGAGCACGGTCAGCTCGCGCGCGTTGATCGAACCTTTGATCGTACCGGCCAGGCGCGCGGTATGGGCGGTGACGGTGCCTGTGATCGTGCTGCCTTCGCCCTGCACCAGGCTGGTGCAGGCGATATCGCCTTCGACGCGGCCATCGACACGCAGATCGGCCGAAGCGGCGATATCGCCCTTGATGGCGACATCGCCGCCGATCAGGGAAAATGTGCCGTTGCCAGTGGGTGCCATGGGTTCACTGACGCTCAGCATTTCGGAACCGGACTTCTTCACGAACATGAGAGGCAGCCTCCAGGAAGGGGCGCGGGTTGACCGCGCGGCCGTTGACCAACACCTCGAAATGCAGGTGCGGGCCGGTCGAACGGCCCGTGCTGCCGATGGCGCCGATGATGTCCCCGGCGTCGACATCCTGTCCCGGCCGGGTGTGAAATGCCGACATATGCGCATACCGGGTCACGAGTCCATTGCCGTGGCTGATTTCCACCACGTTGCCGTACCCGTTTTGCACGCCCTGGAAAGTGATCTTGCCCGCCGCGGCGGCGTAGATCGGCGATCCGACGGGGCCACGGAAATCCAGCCCCGAATGGAACGCGGCGTGATCGTTGAACGGATCGCGGCGATACCCGAAGCCCGACGAGATCATGCTGAGGCTGGCGGGCAGGACTTGCGGTATGCCTTCAAGCCCGCGCTCCATCGCTTCCATCCGCTCGAACGCGAGGCCGAGCCGTTCGAACCGGGGATGGAGCGAACCGTTGCGTTCGGTGGAAAGCTGTTCGAACGGGCCGCCGCGCGCATCGTCTGCGCTATCGGCCATCCGGCGGGGATCGAGCCCCAGCTTGCGGATCGCCGCGGCGGCGCTGTCCGCGCGGTGGTTGGCAAAGCGGGTAAGCCGGTCGACCAGGGCGAACTGGCGCGCTTCGATCCGGGCCAGCGTGGCGGCTTCGGGCATGGCCGCGCCGATTTTGGTCAGCGCCTTGTCTTCCGGCGCGCTCGTTCCGGCAGCGGCGTTCGTATCGAGCCCCGCCGCATCGAGTCCCGCGTCGGCGGGCAGGCTGCTCACCATTTCCTCGATGAAGTCCTGCCGTTTCTTCAGGCTTTCGACCGTGGCGTTAAGCTCGCCGCGATAGGCGGAGAGGCGCGTTTCGCGTTCGTGCAGGCCAAACGCTTCGGCCCGGTTCGCGAAATGGCCGAGCGTCAGCACGGTCATGGCGGCAACCCACAGCAGCAGCACGGTAAGCGCTACCGCCACAGCCGCTATCTGGACGCGCGGGGACAGCTTGATGAAGCGGACTTTCCCCCGCGAGCGCAGGAAGATCTCGCGCTCGGGAAAGCGGGCGGCTAGTCGCGTGCCCAGCCCGCCGGATATCGAATTGTTCAAGGCGATCCCTTAGTGGTTCTTTGCCGAAGGCGGGCCGCTAGCAGGAGTCGCGCGCAAGCAAAAAGTTTCCCGGCCCGAAGCGTGCCGAGTCGCATGAGTCCTGCGGTGAGCTGTTCCGGCCGGTTCTTAATGTGCTCTTGCGAATTGTTTGTTGGCAATATTGTTGCAGCGCACGCAACCCGATTCGCCGCTGACAGCGCGGCCCCGAAATGCTAAGCGCGCCAGCTATGACTGCTGATACTCTTGCCATCGCCGAAGCCGAAACCATGCTTTCCGAATCGCCCGAAGCGCTGATCGAGCGTCTTGCCCAGGCAGGCCGCACCGCGCAGCGGGTGCTGGCCCGGATGGACGATCCAGCCAAGGCGCGGGCGCTGCGGCTGGCGGCGCAGGCGCTGCGCGATGCGGAAGCGGAGATTCTGGCCGCCAATGCGCGCGACATGGAAGCGGGCGCCGCGCGCGGGCTGACGGCGGCGTTGCTCGACCGGCTGCGGCTCGATTCCGCGCGGCTCGCCGGGATTGCCGATGCGGTCGATGCGGTGGCGGACCTGCCCGATCCGGTGGGCGATGTGATCGACCGGACGGAGCGGCCCAACGGGCTGGTGCTGTCGCGCGTGCGCGTGCCCATCGGCCTGATCGGGATCATTTACGAAAGCCGCCCCAACGTGACGGTGGATGCCGCCGTGCTCTGCGTGCGCGCAGGCAATGCGACGCTGCTGCGCGGGGGGAGCGAGGCGATCCATTCGAACCGGGCGCTGCTGGCCGCGCTGGTCAAGGGGCTGGTGGAAGGCGGCGTGCCCGCCGATGCCGTGCAACTGATGCCCACGCAGGACCGTGCCGCTGTCGGCGCGATGTTGCAGGCGACCGGCCTGATCGACATGATCGTGCCCCGCGGCGGCAAGAGCCTGGTCGCCCGCGTGCAGGCCGATGCGCGGGTGCCCGTGCTCGCCCATCTCGATGGCATCTGCCACACTTATATCCACCCCGCCGCCGATCCGGCGATGGCGCGCACCGTCGCGCTCAATGCCAAGATGCGCCGCACCGGCATTTGCGGGGCGATGGAAACGCTGCTGCTCGATGCCGCTTTCGCGGGATCGCAGGATGTCCTTGCCGCGCTGATCGATGCGGGCTGCGAACTGCGCGGCGATGCGCGGGCGCGGGCGCTCGATTCGCGCATCCTTTCGGCAACGGCGGAGGATTGGGATACCGAATATCTCGACGCCGTGCTTTCCGTCGCGGTGGTGGACGGGCTCGATGCTGCGCTCGATCATATCGCGCGGCACAGTTCCGGCCATACCGATGCGATCATCACCGGCGATGCGGCGGTGGCCGAACGGTTCCTGGGCGAAGTCGATTCGGCCATCGTCATGGTCAATGCCTCCAGCCAGTTCGCCGATGGCGGCGAATTCGGCCTGGGCGCGGAAATCGGCATTGCCACGGGCCGCATCCACGCGCGCGGCCCGGTCGCGCTCGAAGGGCTGACGACATACAAGTGGCAGGTGCGCGGCAGCGGCCAGACCCGGCCCTGAGCGCGGTAATGCTGCGTGGCGGCCGCAACGGCCCGCGCACCGGGCTGCTCGGCGGCAGCTTCAATCCGGCGCATGGCGGCCATCGGCGCATCACTCTGTTTGCCATGGCCGCGCTCGGACTGGATGAAGCCTGGTGGCTGGTTTCGCCCGGCAATCCGTTGAAGCCCGCGCAGGGTATGGCTCCGCTTGCCGCGCGGGTCCATTCGGCCCGGGCCATGGCGCGCCGTGCGCCGATCCGGGTCAGCGCCTTCGAACGGAACTGCCCATCCGCCTACACCGTCGATACCTTGCGCGCCTTGTGCCGCCGTTGGCCCCGGCGGCGCTTCGTATGGTTGATGGGGG
Source organism: uncultured Caenibius sp. (assembly GCA_964466155.1). Taxonomy (GTDB): domain Bacteria; phylum Pseudomonadota; class Alphaproteobacteria; order Sphingomonadales; family Sphingomonadaceae; genus Caenibius. The sequence goes on from CAYXMY010000010.1 coordinate 20,422, forward strand.
CGGACAATCTGGCGCAATTCCACCGCTGGAAGGACTGGCGCGGCATCGCGAAAATCATGCCGATTGCGGTGATTGCCCGGCCGGGTTATGATGCGGCTGCCATTGCGAGCCCCGCAATGGCCTGGTTGCGGCGATATCGTGTCGATGCAGCCAGTTTTCGCAACCGGGGTAGATGGAGCGCACCGGCGCTGATTGAATTGCGTTTCGATCCTGATCCGCGCTCGGCGACCGAGCTTCGCCGCGCCGATCCTGAATGGGCTTCCCGCTTCACGGGGGCTTGGCCCAGGGATCAAGTGACGCACGCCCTGATCCACGACGGCAGCAGCAAGGCGGGCAGCCTATGACAGGCCTGTCCTTTCCCCTGTATGCCAACCCCGCCGCAAGGAGCGCAACAAACTGCGATGAACCACGCGCAGACCGTATCGGCTTCGGCCGAGATTACCGCTGGGGACGCTATGGCGATCTCTGGCGTTGAACCTGAACCTGGGTCGATGCTCGACCTCGTCCTGAACTCGCTTGACGAGGATCAGGCGCAAGAGGTCGTGACCATTCCGCTGCAGGGCAAATCGAGCATGGCCGATTACATGGTGATCGCCTCGGGCCGGTCCACCCGGCAAGTGGCCGCCATTGCCCAGAAATTGGCCGAACGCCTGAAGCAGGCGGGTTTCGGCTCTTCGCGCATCGAAGGGTTGCCGGCTGCCGACTGGGTGCTGATCGATGCGGGCGACGTGGTCGTCCATCTGTTCCGGCCGGAAGTGCGCAGCTTCTACAATCTGGAACGGATGTGGGGCTTCGGAGATACGGCGGCTTCCCCCGCGGGGCAGGCCTGATCCGGCCATAGGGCCGTTGCAGCGCGGGTTTCCAGCGCGCCGCCAGTTGCATCTTGGCGGCGCCCCTGTCCCGCTATCGGACGGGGGATGGAGGGCGGATTTGCGCATTCCGGCTGCGATAGATAACAACCCTTATGCGTTTGCACGTGATTGCCCGGGGAAAGATCGGCCGCTCGCCGGAGGCCGAACTGGTTGCGCGCTATGAAAAGCGCATCAACTGGCCGTTGAAGCTGACGGAATTGCCGGAAACCGGCGGCAGCATTCCCCCCGCGATCACCCCTTGCCGCACGGTTCTGCTCGACGAGCGGGGCAAGCAATTGTCCTCCGAAGAATTCGCGCACCTGCTGGGCCGCTGGCGTGACGAGGGCGTGCGGGAAACGCGGTTCGTGCTCGGTGCGCACGATGGCCACGGCGATGCCGCGCGGGCGGAAGCGGACCTGCTGTTCGCTTTCGGCAAGGCGACATGGCCCCATCTGCTGGCCCGCGCGATGCTGATGGAACAACTGTTCCGCGCCACGGCGATTCTCGCCGGGCATCCTTATCATCGGGCGGGTTGATGGCGATGCCGGCCGCCCGCTTCAAACCGTTTGCGGCGCTGGTGCTGCTCGCCTTGGCGAGCGGTGCACTGGCGCAGCGAGATGCGGTTTATGACGATCCGGGTGAAACCCGCGCCGCATTGACCAGAGCCTTGGCCGATCGCGTTTCCGCCCAGCAGCGGGCGGAAAAGCTGGAGCGGGACGCCACCCGCGCCACGCAGGCGGCTGAGCGCACGGCGAGCGAGGCGGCGGCCCTGGCGGCGCGCATCCAGCAGGCCGAAGCCGGGATCGCCGTGGCCGAGGCGCGCCTGTCGCTCATTGCGCGGCAACGGGCGGATTTGCGCGTGCGTCTCGCCCGCAAGCAGCAGCCGCTGGTGGAATTGACGGCGGCCCTGCAACGATTTTCCCGCCGCCCGCTCGGCCTGTCTCTCTTGCGCCCCGGTTCCATCCGCGAAGCGGTGTATTCGCGCGCCCTGCTCGCCAGTGCTGTGCCGCAAGTGCAGCGGCGCACCGCCGCGCTGCGGGTGGAAATCGCCCGGGGCCGCGCGCTGGAACGCGAAGCGCGGCGCACGCTGGCGCAGTTCCGGGCGGGGGAGCGCGATCTCCTCAACCGGCGGCAGGAACTGGCCGCGCTGGAAACGCGTCAGCGGCTCGCTTCGCGCGAAGCGAGCGGTTCCGCCGCGCGCGAAGCGGAACGGGCGCTGTCGCTGGCCGAACAGGCGCGCGATCTCGATGCGCTGGTGGGCAAGCTCGATGCGGCAGGCGCACTGCGCCAGCAGCTCGCCGCCTTGCCGGGGCCGATCCTGCGCCCCGCGCGCCCGGAACAGGCGCAATTGGCCAATGCCGCGCCGGTGCGGCCCAGCGTCGCGGCGCACCCGCCGTCCGGCTATCAGATGCCGGTGGCCGGGCGCGTGATCGCGGGCTTCGGCGCGATTCTGCCCGGCGGCACGCGCAACGAAGGGGTGACCTTCGCGCCGCGCGGTTCGGCGCAAGTCGTTTCCCCCGCTGCCGGGCGCGTGGCTTTCGCCGGTGGCTATCGCGGTTATGGCCAGATCGTGATCGTCGAACACGGCAAGGGCTGGATATCGCTCGTCACCGGTCTGGCGCGGGTGAATGTCGCTGTCGGGGACAGTCTGGTTTCGGGTTCGCCGCTGGGAATCGCCGGTCCCGTCCGGCCCACGGTGACGCTGGAACTGCGGCGGGAGGGCGAGCCGGTTAATCCCATGGAATTTCTTGGCTAGTATCGGCTGTCCGGTGCATTCCTCATCTGGCATTCATGTCAGCGGCACGATACAGAGCATGACCATGAAACTTGCTTCCCTGATGCGCTCTGCCGCGCTGGTTACTGCCGTTGCCCTGCTGCCCGTCACCACTGCCGGGATGGCGCAGGTGGACGGGCGCGCCGCCCCCCAATTCGGCAAGCTCTATGCCGTGTATCAGCGCATCAAGGCGAATTACGTCGATGAAGTGGACGACGAGAAGCTGGTGCGCGGCGCGATCGACGGCATGCTCGCTTCGCTCGATCCCCACTCGGCCTATCTCGATGGGCAGGATTTGCAGCGGCTCGAAACCATGATCGGGGGCAATTACCAGGGTCTCGGCCTGTCGGTGACGATGGACGATCAGGCGGTGAAAGTGATTTCCCCGTTCCGTGGCAGCCCGGCGGAAAAGGCCGGGGTCAAGGCGGGCGATTTCATCACCCATCTCGATGGCAAGCTGATTTTCGGGCAGAGCCTGGATGAAGCGGTGAGCAAGATGCGCGGGCCTGCGGGCACGCAAATCCGTTTGACGATCTACCGTCCGGGCCGTGACGAACCGTTCGATGTGACGGTGACGCGCGGCGTGATCGAGCTTGAGCCTGTCACTTCCAAGCTGGAAAGCGGCAAGATCGGGGTGATTACGGTCAACGAATTTTCCCGCAATGTCGGCATCGATGTGAAGAACGCGGTGCTTGCCATGCGCAAGCAGGCGGGCGGTTCGCTCAACGGCCTGCTGCTCGATCTGCGGTCCAATCCGGGCGGCTCGCTCGATGAAGCGGTGGCCCTGTCGGACCTGTTCATTGATAGCGGGCAGATCGTTTCGCAGCGCGGGCGCAACAAGCGCGAAAACATCTATTACGATGCGGAAAAGATCTTCCCCGGCGATGTCGCCAAGGGCACTCCGCTGGTCGTGCTGATCGATGCCGGTTCAGCTTCGGCTTCCGAAATCGTGGCCGGCGCTTTGCAGGACCATCATCGCGCGCTCATCATGGGCGAACGCAGCTTCGGCAAGGGCAGCGTGCAGACCTTGCTGCCGCTGACGCGCGACAGCGCGCTCAAGCTGACCACGGCGCGTTATTTCACGCCGTCGGGCCGTTCGGTGCAGGAAGGCGGGATCGAGCCGGATGTTACCGTGCCGCAGCTTTCCGATCCCGACCGGGCGAAGCGGGCCAAGCTGCGCTATCGCGAATCCGACTTGCGCGGCCATCTGGTCAACGAGGTCGATCTCGATGACAAGCAGCTCGAATTCGACAAGGGCGCCGATCCGCGCTTCACCGCAACGCCGGAAGAATTGAAGGCGAAGGGGATCGAGGATTATCAGCTCTATTACGCGCTGCAGACCTTGCGCCGGGCGGACCCGCAACCGGCGAAGTCTGTGCCCGCAGGCAAGCGCAAGTAAGCCATGACGAAAACGGTCGGATTGGGGCCGGCGAACCGGCTCGCTCTGGCGATACCGGCGGCATTGCTGGCTGGGGCCTACATCGGGCAATATGCGTTCGGGCTCTACCCGTGCGAGATGTGCTGGTGGCAGCGCTATCCGCATTTCGCCGCCATCGCCTTCGCGCTGATCGGATTTGCCGCGCCGCCGCGCAAGCTGTGGATCGCGCTGGCGGCGGTGGCGATTCTGGTGTCCGGCCTTATCGGCGGGTTCCATGCCGGGGTCGAATATCGCTGGTGGGAAGGGCTGACCGCATGCAGCAACACGCTGTCGGCGGGGGCGGGGGGCGATCCGCTCAATGCCATCCTCAACGCGCCGCTGGTGCGTTGCGATGAAGTGCAATGGTCGTTGCTGGGCATTTCCCTCGCCGGGTGGAATTTCCTGATTTCCTGCATCGGCGCGGTGGCGATTCTGGCGCAGCTCGGCAGGGCGGAACGGAAAGGGCAGGCGTGATGGACCCGAACGAACCCGATATCGCCCGGATGATCCGCGTCGACCAGGCGGGCGAATATGGCGCCACCCGCATCTATGCCGGACAACTGGCGGTGCTGGGCAGCACCGGCCCCCACGCGGGCGAGATTGCCGGTATGGCCCGGCAGGAAGACGATCATCTGACCCGCTTCAACGCGCTGATGGCCGGGCGCGGCGTGCGCCCCACGGCGTTGCAGCCGTTCTGGTCGGTGGCGGGTTTCGCGCTGGGCGCGGCGACGGCCTTGCTCGGCCCCAAGGCGGCGATGGCCTGCACCGCCGCGGTGGAGGAAGAGATCGACCGCCATTATTCGGCCCAACTGGAAGAACTGGCAGGCGGGGCCGATCCCGAACTGGCCGGCATCGTGGAAAAATTCCGCGATGAAGAACGCGAACACCGCGACGCGGCGCTGGCCGCCGGGGCGGAGCAGGCGCCCGCTTATCCCCTGCTCGCGGGGGCGATTCGCCTGGGGTGCCGCATGGCGATCCGGCTTTCGGAAAGAATCTGAGCCTTACGCATTTGATATAGAACATGGTAACACGGT
>CAYXMY010000010.1:25597-44897 GCA_964466155.1 uncultured Caenibius sp.
CCCATTCAGCAGGTTTGGGGCCTGTTGCCCGAATGCAGGCGCGGCGCGGACCGCCGCCATGGAGTTTTGAGATGATGAAACGCCTGATTGCCGCCAGTTTCGCCGCCGCGACCCTGTTCGCGTGGACTTCGCCCGCCGCCGCGCAGGACAAGGATTATCGCGTCAACCAGCTCATCATCTATGGCGACGATCAGTGCCCGCAATCGACGGCGAACGAAATCACCGTCTGTGCGCGCAAGGCGGAGAATGAGCGTTTCCGCATCCCCGAAGATCTGCGGACCAGCGACAATCCGGCGAACAAGGCCTGGACCGAACGCGTGCTCGCTTATGAAACCGTTGGCGCCACCGGCATCAATTCCTGCTCGCCGGTGGGAATGGGCGGCGAACTGGGCTGTACCCAGAAACTGCTCACCGCCGCGCGCGGGGAAAAGAAGGAAAGCGGGGACGGCCGGTTCAATACGCTGATTTCCAAGGCCCGGCAGGAACGGCTGTCGACTGTCGATCAGGATGCCACGGAAGAGCAGAAGCGCGTCGAACAGGCCGAAAAGGAATATTCCGACCGCAAGGCGGCGCAGGATTCGGCCACCAGCCAGCAGGGGCATGGCGAGCCGGGGCAGTAAACCGGCGCAGCCCGGCCCCGTTGCCAATCCCCCTTTAACTATTGCCGGTTAAGGGACTGGCATGACGCGTAAAATCCTCACCGTCTTCGGCACTCGGCCCGAAGCGATCAAGCTGTTCCCGCTCGTCCATGCCTTGCGGGACGATGCGCGGTTCGTCAGCCGGGTCTGTGTCACCGGGCAGCATCGCGGGATGCTCGATCAGGTGCTTCAGATCGCGGGCGTGGCGCCCGATCACGATCTCGATGTGATGCAGCCCGATCAGAGCCTCGACGCGTTGACGGCGCGGCTGCTGACGGGGATCGGGCAGGCGCTCGATACCGAACGGCCCGATTGGGTGGTGGTGCAGGGCGATACCGCCACAGCCATGTGCGGGGCGCTGGCGGCTTATTACCGCAAGATTCCCGTCGCCCATGTCGAAGCGGGCCTGCGCTCCGGCAATATCTACCATCCCTGGCCGGAAGAGGCGAACCGCAAGATCATCGGTGCGATGGCGCATCTGCACTGCGCCCCCACAGACACGGCGGCGGACGCGCTGCGGCGCGAAAACGTCGATCCGGCGGCGATCCATGTCACCGGCAACACGGTGATCGACGCCTTGCACTGGGTAACGGCGCGCATCCGCGAACGGCCCGCGATCGCGGGTGGGCTGGCCGAATGGGAAACGCGTTTCGCGGGCAAGCGGATCATTGGCGTCACCAGCCACCGGCGGGAAAATTTCGGTGAAGGGATGCAGGCGATTGCCAGCGCCATCCGCCGGATCGCCGCGCGTGACGATGTGGCGCTGATTTTCCCCGTCCACCTCAACCCGCATGTGCGGCAGGTGATGCAGGCGGAATTGGCGGGGCTGGACAATGTCGCGCTGATCGAACCGCTGGACTATCCGCATTTCGCCCGGCTGCTCGATATCGCCACGCTGATGCTGACCGATAGCGGCGGGGTGCAGGAAGAAGCGCCCGCGCTGGGCAAGCCGGTGCTGGTGATGCGCGAAACGACCGAGCGGCCCGAAGGCATCGCGGCGGGCACGGCGCGGCTGGTCGGCACCGATGCGGCGCGGATCGTGGCCGAAACCTGCCGCCTGCTCGATGATGCGGACGCTTATGCCGCGATGGCGCGGGCACACAATCCGTTCGGCGATGGCAAAAGCGCGCATCGCATCGTGGACTTGCTGGCCACGGGCTGACATCGTTTGCCCCTTACCGATACCTTTACCACTTTGTGCCATGGCTGGGCATCAATCAGCGGGAATTAAGCATGCGCGGTAGCGAACTGCCTGAAGTCTGTGTCGTCGGCCTTGGCTATATCGGCCTGCCCACCGCGGCGGTGATCGCCCGCGCGGGGATGAAGGTTCTCGGCCTCGATGTGTCCGAACGGGTCGTGGAAACGATCAATCGCGGCGAAATCCATATCGAGGAAGTCGATCTAGACGGGCTGGTGCACGGCGTGGTCCAGCGCGGGCTGCTGCGCGCGGCGACGCGGATCGCCCCGGCGGATGTCTTCGTAATCGCGGTGCCGACGCCGTTCGCAAAGGACGGGCATCATACGCCCGATGTGTCCTATGTCCTCTCCGCCGCCGCCGATGTGGCGGGCGTGCTCAAGGCGGGCGATACGGTGATTCTCGAATCGACCTCGCCCGTCGGCACGACCGAACAGATGCGTGATCTGATCGCGGCGCGGCGGCCCGATCTCAGGCTGCCGGGCCTGTGCGAAGGGACGCCTGATGTCGCCATCGCCTATTGCCCGGAACGGGTGCTGCCCGGGCGCATTCTGGAGGAACTGACCAACAACGACCGCTCCATCGGCGGGATCACCCCACGTTGCGCGCGCAAGGCATTGGCGTTTTACAAGCGTTTCGTGCGGGGCACATGCGTCACCACCGATGCGCGCAGCGCGGAAATGACCAAGCTGGTCGAAAACGCCTATCGCGACGTCAACATCGCTTTCGCCAACGAACTGTCGATTGTCGCCGATGCGATGGGGCTGGACGTGTGGGAAGTGATCCGCCTCGCCAACCGCCATCCGCGCGTCAATATCCTGCAGCCGGGGCCGGGGGTCGGCGGGCACTGCATCGCGGTGGACCCGTGGTTCATCGTCCATGGCGCGCCCGAGGAAACCCCGCTGATCCGCACCGCGCGCGGGGTGAACGATACCAAGATGCACCATGTGATCGCACGGGCGACCGCGCTGATCGAAAGCCTCCCGCAGGCGAAAGTCGCCTGCCTCGGCCTCGCCTTCAAGGCGAATATCGACGATTTCCGCGAAAGCCCGGCCCGCTTCGCCGCCGCCACGCTGGCCCGCCGCTATGGCAGCCGGATTCACGTGGTGGAACCTTATGCGGCGCAACTGCCGATTGAATTCACCGATACCGGCGCGCATCTGATCGATATCGATACCGCGCTGGAAGACTGTGATGTGCTGATCGTTCTGGTCGATCACGACGTGTTCAAATCGGTCCCGCTGGCCGAACGCGAGGCCAAGGCGGTGTACGACACGCGCGGCATCTGGCCCGATCAGCCCGCCGGTAAAGACGCGGCGGAGAAAGGTGATTTGCGCAAGGCGGGCTAGGCGATCCGGCCTTTCCGGTTCACTGGATGGCCGAAGCGGGCGTTATAATTCCTGCGAAGGCGGGGGTATAGTGATCGTTGAAGCCAAAGATTTGGACAGCCACAAAGCATTTTCTTGCAGGGGAAAGCAGACGGTCCGGAATCGCCAAGATTGCTGACGTTCGCATCTTACAATAGGTTGGGCAGATGACTGACATAAGTCCCAAGCCACGTCCACGAAGCGATATCAGTCAAGCTACCGTAGGTCTTCGCGGCATTTGGGCGGCTAAGCTCTGGATCGTCTTGCCTGCTGCAATCTCAATACCGGTGATGTGGATATTCGGAGAGGGCGACTACATCGTTCCCTTTCTGTGTATCTCATGGGCTGGATGCTTTGTCCTTGGTCAGCGCTTTTACAAGGCCAGCGCTGTCGGAACAGTCCGCGAGTCAATAGGGTTGCATACCATGGTATGGTCCGCGATCTTTGCGCTTATGACGTTGGTATGGACCTTGGCGCTTGTCGTAGACGGGAATTGGAGGTGGACTACTCCCGGATGGTGGTGACCCATGTCCGCTACCCCCGGATAGCGCCCGAACTGCGGCATATCGGTCATCCTCGCCGCAACGGCCGCCGCCGATTGGTGTCATGGCCGTTCTCCCGATCAAAGCATGGGGAGAACGGCCACGAACAAGCAGCTGAGAAAAGGCTGGCCGCCGGTTCAGGCCAGCGAGATATCCGGTGCGTCTTCCTGCTTCATGCCGACCAGATGATACCCGGCATCGACGTGGTGCACTTCACCCGTCACGCCCGAGCTGAGATCGGACAGCATGTAGAGCCCGGCCCCGCCGACGTCTTCGATGGTGACATTGCGGCGCAGGGGCGAGTTCAGTTCGTTCCATTTTAGGATATAGCGGAAATCGCCGATCCCGCTGGCGGCCAGCGTCTTGATCGGTCCGGCGGAAATCGCGTTGACCCGGATATTGGCGGGGCCGAGATCGTTGGCGAGGTATTTGACGCTGGTTTCCAGCGCCGCCTTGGCCACGCCCATGACGTTGTAATGCGGCACGACCTTTTCCGCGCCATAGTACGTCAGCGTCAGGATCGAACCGCCCTGGGGCATCATGGCCGCCGCACGCTTCGTCACCGCGACCAGCGAATAGGCGGAGATGTTCATCGTCATCAGGAAGTTGTCGAGGCTGGTGTCGACATATTTCCCGCGCAATTCGTTCTTGTCCGAAAAGCCGATGGCGTGGACGACGAAATCGATGGTGTCCCAGCGCGCTTTCAGTTCCGCGAAAGCGACATCCAGCGCATCCATGTCGGCCACATCGCATTCGATCAGGAAATCGCTGGCGAGGCTTTCGGCAAGCGGCTTGACCCGCTTGGCCAGGGCTTCACCCTGATAAGAGAAGGCCAGTTCCGCGCCTTGCGCATGCAATTGCTGCGCGATCCCCCAGGCGAGCGACTTGTCGTTCGCCAGGCCCATGATCAGGCCGCGTTTTCCTGCCATCAAACCGGTCATGCGATTGCTTCCTCCTCTTCGGGTGTCCGGGCAAGTGCGGCGTTGAGTTCGGCACCCGCTTCCATCCCTAGCCCCACAAGCCAGAAAAAGAAAAGTGCGATCATCGCCCCGGCCAGGCTGCCATACGTCAGATCGTATGTGAAAACAGTGCGCAGCAACGGGGGGAGGGCAGCGGAAACCGCCAATGTCCACAAGGTTACCGCGGCGGCCCCTGGCCATTTGGGATAGCGCCGCGTGCGATAAGCGGCGGGTGTCAATGTGATAAATAGCAGCAGAACGGCGCAATAAAACAACAGGGCAGGCACGATTCGTGATAGCGAAAGATGGCCGATAATGTCTTCGAGCTGGGGGATGAAGGCGCTGATGAACTCGCTCACCGCGCCGATGATGACCTGGGTGAGCAGCGAGGCCATCAGCAGCAGCACCGCCAGCAAGGTGATCCCGAAGGACAGGATGCGATAGCGCCAGAAGCTCAATGTCGGCTGCGTGCCGTAGGCGCGGCGCAGCATGTCGCGAATCGTTTCGACCAGGCTGGAAGTGGACCACAGGCCGACCAGCCCGCCCGCCCACAGCATCCAGCCGGAGCGTGCGGCGATGGCGCCTTCCGCCACCGGGATGATTGCGCTGCGGGCCTTGGGCGGCAAGCCTTCCAGCATCGTAGTGACCGATGCGCCATCGAGATGGGCAAGGCCGAACAGCGACAGCGATGCCGCGCCGAGGATGAGGAACGGGAAGATCGTGAACATGCCCATGTAGGCGAGATTGCCGGCATGGATGAAACCGTCGTTCATCAGCCCGGAATAGACCCGCTGGACGACGGCATAGCCGCGCACGCCAATGACCCGGCGCGATTCCGCCGCGAATTTTTCGGGTGAAAGCTTGGCGGCGCGGCGGCGCGCTTCGGGCGAATGATCGACGACAGCCGGACCTCCCCCGGCCGGGCCATCATCTGTGGCCGCGGAGGAGATCGGGCTGTCCTGACCCATCATACACCCAGTTTCGCTCTTGGATTGCGTGTATCGTGCCAACCTTCGAGCCGCTTGACGAGTTCCCCGTCATCCGCGGGCAGATCGATTTCCAGCGTCACCAGCTGATCGCCCCGTGTGCCGTCGGCGCGGGTGAAGCCCTTGCCCTTGAGGCGCAGAACCTTGCCCGAACTGCTGCCCGGCGCGATGGTCAGCATCACCGGGCGTTCGACCGTGGGGACTTTGACCTTCCCGCCGTTCACCGCTTCGTCGAGCGTGATCGGCAGGTCGAGCCGGACATCGTCCCCATCGCGGCGGAAGAAGGCGTGCGGCGCGATCTCGATAATCACCGTGGCATCGCCCGCCCCGCCGGGGCCGGGTTCGCCCTTGCCCTTGAGGCGCATCTGCGTGCCGTCTTCCACCCCGGCGGGCAGTTTCAGGTCGATCGTCTTGCCATCGCCCAGGGTGATCCGCTGCTCCTGCCGGGTGGCGGCATCCACGAACGGCACCTTGAGCCGGTATTGCACATTGGCCCCGCGCGGGGGTGGGCGGTTGCGCGGATTGAACCCGCGCCGCCCGCCGCCGCCCCGGCCGCCGAACATGCCGCCCAGGATATCGTCGAGATCGATACCTTCCCCGCCGCCGAAACCCTGGAAGCCGCCGCCCATGCCGCCGCCGGGATTGCCGCCGAAACCGCCCCCGCCGAATGGCATCGCCGGATTGCCGTCGGCGTCGATTTCGCCCCGGTCGAACTGCGCGCGCTTGTCCTTGTCGGACAGGAGATCGTAAGCGCTGGTCACTTCGGAGAAGCGATCCGCCGCTTGCGGGTTGTCCTTGTTGCGGTCCGGGTGGAGTTCCTTGGCCAGCTTGCGATAGGCGGATTTGATATCCTTCTCGCTTGCGCCGCGTGAAACGCCGAGAGTGGTGTAGGGATCTGCTGCCATGGCCCATAGCTAGGTGCCGCATGCGCTTGGCGCAAGCGCGGGCTTTCCTCCCCGGTCCAGGCATCGTAGGGGCCTGTCCATGGACCTTTTGCGCAAGCATCCGGGCGGCTTGCCCGAAAATGGCCTTGCCCGGCGGACGGGTGGAGCGGCGATGGCGGCTGCAGGTGGCTGTGCCCCCGCCCTTATGAACTGTGTCACCCGTGTCACCCCCCCTGCCATCTCGTACAGGACGTTGCCATGAAAGCTGAACAGGATGCGATTTCCCACGGCGATCCCTTCGCGCTGTTTGCCGCATGGTATGACGAAGCGCGCGGGGCCGAGCCGAACGATGCCAACGCCATGGCGCTGGCCACGGCAACACCCGATGGCCTGCCTTCGGTGCGGATGGTGCTGCTGAAGGGCCATGGGCCTGACGGGTTCGTGTTCTACACCAATGCGCACAGCCGCAAGGGGCAGGAAATCGCCGCCAATCCCCATGCCGCGCTGCTGTTCCACTGGAAATCGCTGCGCCGCCAGATTCGTATCGAAGGGCCGCTGAGCGAAGTCAGCCCTGAACAGGCCGATGCCTATTTCGCCAGCCGCCATCGCGATTCGCAACTGGGCGCGGTGGCGTCGGATCAGTCCGCCCCGCTCGATTCGCGGGCGACTTTCGTTGAGCGGTTTGATGCCGCGCAGACCCGCTTCGCCGGGCAGGACGTGATCCGTCCGCCGCATTGGAAAGGCTTCCGCCTGACGCCCGAACGGATCGAGTTCTGGCAGGACCGCGATCACCGCCTGCATGAGCGGCGGTGCTTCACCCGCGACGGGACAGGCGCCTGTGGGGGGTGGAGCAGCACCCTGCTCTATCCCTGAGCCAGGAAAGAACCGGGACGAACATGGATCGCGCCGATCTCAACCGCAGCGCCGCCATCGCCAGCATTTCCGTTGCCCTGTTGCTGGTGGGGCTGAAAACCTGGGCGGCATGGTCCACCGGGTCCACCGCCATGCTCGGCAGCCTGGCCGATACCGGGCTCGATCTCGTCGCCAGCCTGGCGACGCTGGTCGGGGTGTGGGTGGCGGCGCAGCCGGTGGATCGCGGCCATCGTTTCGGCCACGGCAAGGCGGAAGCGCTGGCGGCGATGTTTCAGGTCGTGCTGATCGCGCTTTCGGCGCTGATGCTGGCCCTGCGCGCGGTCGAGCAATTCATGGCCGGCAGCAAGACAGGGGCCGCCGCGGAAGGGATCGGCGTTTCGCTGGCGGCGATGGCGCTGACGGTGCTGCTGCTCGGCTGGCAGCGCCATGTCCTGCGCCGCACCGGCAGTCTCGCGATTGCCACCGATCACGTCCATTACCAGTCGGATCTGTTGCTCAACGGCGCGGTGATCTGTGCGCTGGCGCTCGATCAATATGCCGGATTGCGCGGGGCGGACCCGATTTTCGGGTTCCTGATCGCGCTGTGGCTGGGGTGGGGGGCATGGGCCGCCTCGAAGGCCGCGATCCACCAGTTGATGGACAAGGAATGGCCGGAGGAAAAACGCCGCGCCTTCATCGCCGCGATTCCGCGTCCGCCCGAATTGCGCGGGGTGCACGATCTGCGCACGCGCACATCAGGCGATACTGAATTCGCGCAATTCCATGTCTGGCTCGACGGCAATCTCACCGTCAAGCAGGCGCACAAGGTGATGGACGAGATCGAAAGCGGGCTGAAAGCCGTTTTCCCCGAGGTGGAGATCTTCATACACCCCGATCCGGTGGGCCATGTCGACAAGGGGCTGGCGGCTGCCAACGTCCTGCCCCGGCTGACGCCGGATGCGGGGCTCCCCCCTCACTCCGAGGGGTAAAGCGCCGCAATCCGCGACAGATCGTCCATCAGTTTGCGCGTGTTCGCTTCATCGGTCCGGCCGAAGCGGACGATGGTCAGCTTCTGCGCGGGCGAAACGAGTACGTACTGCCCCAGATGGCCTGCCATGGCGAACAGGCCGGGATCGCCTTGCCCCGGAAACAGCACGCGCCGCTCATTGCCCGAATTGCGGTTGAGCCATAGCCCGGCGCCGTAATCGGGTGCGCGGGGGGAAGGGCGGCGCATGAAGGCGATCCAGCCGCGTGGCACCACCTGCGCGCCCCGGACCGCGCCGCCGTGGCGCAGAAATTCCCCGAACTGGCCCCAATCGCGCGCGGTGGCATGGATCATCGCGCCGCCGATCAGGGTCCCGGCAGCGTCATATTCCCCCGTCATCGAAGTCAGGCCGACGGGGCCGAACAGCCGGTCATGCATGAAGCGCTGCACTTCGGCCTGCCGGGTTGCCGGATCGCGGCGCGGAGTCAGCACTCTGGCGATCGCATCCGACAGGATGATACTGTTGTTGGTCGAATATTCGAACTTGCGGCCCGGTTCGGCTTCCAGCGGCTGGGCTTCCGCTTCGGCGGCCATATCGTCACGCCCGTCCATGAACAGCACCCGCACCGTGTCGGAGCGATAGGGCGGATCGGCGGTTTCGGTGTGGCGCAGGCCGGACCGCATCTGCAGCAGTTGCCGCACGGTGATATCGCCGCGCGCATCGCCCGTGCGCTGCCAATGGGTAATAGGAGCCGATTCGTCGAGCCGCAGCTTGCCTTCGGCCACAAGAATACCGATGGCGACCGCCGTCACCGTCTTGGACAGCGACCAGCCCAGGAACATCGTCTTGGGGCTATACCCGTCGGCATAACGTTCCGCGACGATTTCCCCCCGGTAATAGACCAGCAGCGCCCGGGTTTCGCCGATGCCCTCGTCCGTGAACAGCGTATCGACCGCGCGGGCGAGCTGTTCGCGCGGGGTGCCCGGTTCCTTGACAACGGCGGCCAGGGCCTTTTCGCTGGGTGGTTCGGGCGGGGATGGCGTGCCGTTGCTGCTGCACGCCGCCAGGGCTGGCAGCAGGGCGAGCGAGGCGATAAGGGGAAGGCGGCGCGGCATGGCTGCGCTTCACTTGCCCAAGCAGGGAATGATGGCAACCGCAAACAAAACATCCGGCAAGAAATCCGCCGCATCGGGCAGGACAATGCGCAGACAGGGCCTTTTGGCGCGCCGCTGGGTGCAGGGGGCGCTGCTGGGCGTCCTGGCGCTGGGCGCGGTGTTCTATGTCTATCGCGATCCGCTGTTCGGCTATTCCCGCGCGGGCGTGGCTTATGGCGCGCGAATCGGCTGTTCGTGCCGCTACGTCGATGGGCGCGATCTGGGGAGCTGCAAGGGCGATATGGAAAACGGCATGGGCATGGTGTTCCTGAGCGAGAATACCGGTGCCAAAACCGTCACCGCCAGGGTGCCCCTGCTGGCCAGCGCAACGGCCGAATACCGCAAGGGTTGGGGCTGTGTGATCGAAAAGTGGGATTATTGACCGTCCGCAGGCCGCGATTTGGCGGTCAGGCGGGTTCGGTCCCGTCGATCCAGCCGCCGCCCACCACCCGGTCCCCGGCATAGAGCACGGCGGCCTGGCCCGGCGCCACCCCGTATTCGGGCTGCGCGAAACGGAGCGTGACGGGCGCGCCATCGCCCAGTGGACCTTCCACCGTTACCGGGACGGGCTTGGCCAGTGAACGGACCTTGGCGGTCAGCGGCAGGCCGCTTTCCGCCGCCGGCATCGGGCCAATGCGATTGGTGTCGATCACCCGCGCAGCGCCCACGGCGAGCATGCGGCGCGGCCCCACCCGTACTTCGGCCTTGTCCGCGTCGAGCGCGACGACATAGAGCGGTTCGGCCTGTCCGCCGATTTCCAGCCCGCGGCGCTGACCCACGGTATAATGGATGACCCCGGCATGTTCGCCCAGCACCGCACCGGTTTCGGCATGGACAATGGCCCCGGCGCGCACGCCTTCGGGCCGGATGCTGCGCACGATCCGGGTGTAATCGCCATCGGGAACGAAGCAGATATCCTGGCTGTCCGGCTTTGCGGCCACGCGCAGGCCCGCGTTTTCCGCGATGGCGCGCACGTGCTGCTTGGGCAGCCCGCCCAGTGGGAAACGCAGGAAATCGAGCTGGGCCTCGGTCGTGCCGTACAGGAAATAGCTCTGGTCGCGGGCGGGATCGAGCGCGCGGTGCAGTTCCGGTCCCGCCGGGCCGATCAGGCGGCGGACATAATGCCCCGTCGCCAGGCAATCCGCGCCGAGATCGCGCGCCATCGCCAGCAGGTCGGTGAACTTCGGCCCCATGTTGCAGCGGATGCAGGGGATCGGCGTGCGCCCGGCGAGATAATCGTCGGCGAAGCGTTCCACCACTTCTTCGCGGAACGACGATTCGTGATCGAACACGTAATGCGCGATGCCCAGGCCATCGGCCACGGCCCGTGCATCGCGGATATCGTCGCCCGCACAGCACGCGCCCTTGCGGCCGGTGGCGGCGCCGTAATCGTATAGCTGCAGAGTGATGCCGATCACTTCGGCTCCGCTGGCGGCGGCCAGCGCGGCGACCACGGAACTGTCCACCCCGCCCGACATCGCCACCACGATCCGCGACTGCGCGGCCGGGCGCGGCAGATCGAACAGATGAGCCGGATCGAAATCCAGCGTAAGATCGCGGACGGAAGTCATGCGCGGCCCCATACACGCCCCCGCCGCCCAGGGCAAAGGTGCGCGTGCGATCCGCGCCGCTCTACAGGCGAATCCTTATTCCATGCTTGCCTGAAAACCTCCTTCCCTCAGGGTATGACGATGATGGGGGAACGGTGCGAAGGCAGCGCGGGTTACCGAAACAGGCGGGCATCCGCAGGATAACGTGAAATCTGAAATCCGGTTGTTTTCCATGAGTTTCGTCGCACTATCCGCACGCTTCGAAGAAAGTAAATTCGATGTTAACTTTATTGTTTTAGCGAATTGAAAACCCGAACGGCCATGGTTCCTGTGTGCGGGGGTACGGTCAGGAACTGCGATCGAGGAATGGAATGATTGAGAATCAGAAAATCCGGCCTGGGCAAGTCATCGGTCCGCTTGGCGAACCGTTGACGCTCGACTCCCTTCCGCCGCCGAACACGCGGCGCTGGGTCGTGCGGCGTAAGGCGGAAGTGGTCGCGGCTGTGAATGGCGGTCTGCTGACTATCGATGAAGTGCTGGAACGGTACGATCTCACGCTGGAGGAATTTGCGTCCTGGCAGCGTGCGGTGGATCGTTCGGGAATGCAGGGTTTGCGGGTCACGCGCATCCAGCACTATCGCGATCTTTATGAGCGCCAGCTCAAATACTGAATAGAAAACAATATCTTGATTAGGGGGCCGGATCATCCGGCCCTTTTTTGTTTCCTGCCCGGATAAAAAGACGCATCATGCGCAATGCAGGGACAACGGACGGCTGCAATGGAACGAAATCCTTTTCCGCACGTAGCCTTGTCGTCGCCATGCGAGAAATAAGGTGGAGGATGCAAAATGGGCTGGATTATCGCACTTATTGTCGGGGGTGTTGCTGGCTGGTTGGCTAGCATGGTCATGAACCGCGATGCGTCGATGGGAATTGTCTGGAACATTATCGTCGGTTGTGTCGGCTCGGTCGTCGGCAACGCCTTGGCGGGTCCGCTGTTCGGCGTGCATGGAACCGTGAAATCGTTCTCTCTCACCGGCCTGTTGATCGCAGTGGTCGGCGCGGTTGTCCTGCTGGGCATCATAAACCTGATTCAACGCGGCCGCGTCCGCTAGGCATTTCGCCGTTTTTCACGGCTGCGTCGGGGGCAGTCTCCTTTGCCGGGGCTGCCTCTTGTGCTGTGCGTAATGTTCCGTTCCCGGAGGCAAGTCCGATTGCCAGCGGAGCGTGGGGCGTTTATGGCCGCAGGCATATTAGCTGGGCGCCCGAGGCCCGATATTCCAGTATACCGGAGACAGGCCAGGTAACGGCATCGCCATGAATTACGAAACTTCTCTCGCGGCCGACCCGCAAGGCACAGAGCCGGAGGGCGGAGCCACGGCGGATGAAGCGGAGCCGTCCTCGCGGCGCAGGCTGTTCATCGTTGGTGCCATCGCGCTCGCCGTTCTGCTGATCGGCGGCCTGTTGATCCATGGCGGCCGGGACAATGGCGATGTGGACAATGCGGCGGGGAGCTTGCCCACCGTTTCTGTGATCGTACCTGGCACCACCACCGTCAACAGCGAGATCGGCGCCACCGGGACCTTGGCGGCCCGGCGTGAGCTGCCCGTGGGCGTGGATGGCGAAGGCGGCCGGGTGGTTTCCGTTCCGGTCGAAGCGGGGCAATGGGTCGCGCGCGGCCAGATTCTCGCGGTGATCGATCGTTCGGTGCAGAACCAGCAGATCGCCAGCGCTTCCGCCCAGATCGCGGTGGCCCGTGCCGATGCGGAACTGGCGCAGGCCAATCTCGACCGTGGGCTCAAGCTGGTGGATCGCGGGTTCATTTCCAAGGCCGATGTCGACCGGTTGACCGCCACGCGCAACGCGGCGGTGGCGCGGGTCAATGTCGCCCGTGCGCAGCACGGCGAATTGCAGGCGCGCGCGGCGCGGCTCAATATCGTGGCGCCCGAAGCGGGCCTGCTGCTGACGCGCGGCGTGGAACCGGGGCAGGTCGTCACCGGCGGCCCCACCGTGTTGTTCAGCATCGCCAAGGCGGGCGAACTGGAACTGCTCGCCAAGCTGAGCGAAGAGGATCTTTCCGGCGTCACACTGGGGCAGGCAGCGCTTGTCACCCCGGTCGGCTCGGGCAAGAGCTTCACGGGCCATATCTGGCAGATCCTGCCGGTCATCGATAAGCAGAATCGCCAGGGCACCGCGCGCATCGCCTTGCCCTATGCGCCCGAACTGCGGCCGGGCGGTTTCGCGTCGGCCCGGATCGAAGGCAACACCATCGCCGCCCCGATGCTCCCCGAATCCGCCATCCAGAATGACGAGCGCGGCAGTTTCGTGTTCGTGGTCGGCAAGGACAACAAGGTCGAACGTCGCGCGGTGAAGACAGGCATCGTGACGGCCAAGGGCATCGCCGTTCGCGAAGGGCTGACCGGCCGTGAAAAGGTCGTTTTCCGGTCGGGCGGGTTCCTTTCGGCGGGTGACAAGATCAAGCCGGTTCCGATCAAGCAGACGGGCGGCTGAACGGGTCCGGCCATGAGCTTGCGCAACATCTCCGCCTGGTCGATCCGAAACCCGATCGTTCCGTGCATCGTTTTTGTCGGCCTGCTGCTGGCCGGTATCGTCGCGTTCATGCGCATGGATGTGAACGATTCGCCGGATATCGATTTCCCGGCGGTGATCGTCACCGTCATGCAGCCGGGGGCGGCGCCGACGGAAATCGTCACCCAGATCACGGAAAAGGTCGAATCCTCCGTCCGCTCGATCAGCGGGGTGGACTGGATCGAATCCACCGCCAGCGAAGGCAATTCGACGACGATCGTGTTCTTCGCCATCGGCACCGACGTCAACGTGGCGGTGAGCGAGGTCAAGAACGCGGTCGACCAGATACGGGGCGACTTGCCAGACGGGATTCTCGAACCGCGCGTCACCAAGGTCGATTCCGCAGGGGGCGGACCCTTGGCCTACATGGCGGTCAGCGCCGACGATATGACGATGGAGCAGCTTAGCTGGTTCGTCGACGACACCATTTCGCGCCGTTTGCTGGCGGTCGAGGGCATGGCCGAAGTGAAACGCGGCGGAGGTGTCGATCGCGAAATCCGGGTGGTGGTCGATCCGGCGCGGATGCAGTCGCTGGGCGTCACGGCCGGGCAGATCAACGCCGCGCTGCGGCAGGTCAATGTCGATGCTTCGGGCGGGCAGGCGGAAATCGCCGGTGCGCGCCAGTCGGTGCGCGTGCTGGGCAATGCCGCCGATGCGCGGGCGCTGGGCGATACCCGGATCAGCCTCGGCTCGGGCCGCTCGATCAAGCTGAGCGATGTCGCCCATGTCTATGACGGCTATTCGGAACAGACCTCGATTGCCAAGCTGAACGGCCGGCAGGTCGTGACTTTCGGGATCAAGCGGGCCAAGGGCGCCTCCGATGTCTCCGTCTATGACGGGGCGATGGAAAAGATCGCCCAGATCGAGCGGGAAAATCCCGGCATCCGCATCACGCCGCTGTTCACCACTATCGATTACACCAAGGGGCAGTACCTCGCCTCGATGGAAGCGATGGTGGAAGGGGCGATCCTGGCGGTGATCGTGGTGTTCTTCTTCCTGCGCGACTGGCGGGCGACGATCATCGCCGCGATCGCCATCCCGCTTTCCGCCATTCCCACCTTCTGGTTCATGGACCTGATGGGGTTCACGCTGAACACCTTCTCGCTGCTCGCGCTCAGCCTCGTGGCGGGGGTTCTGGTCGACGATGCCATCGTCGAGATCGAGAATATCGTGCGCCATATGCGCATGGGCAAGACCGCTTATCAGGCATCCATCGACGCAGCGGATGAAATCGGCCTGGCCGTGGTGGCGACGACATTCTCCATCGTTTCGGTCTTCCTGCCGGTGGGCCTGATGCCGGGCGTGTCGGGCCAGTTCTTCAAGAACTTTGGCCTGACGGTGGTGGTTGCCGTGCTGATCAGCCTTGCGGTCGCGCGGATGATCACGCCGATGTTTGCGGCCTATTTCCTCAAGGCCAAGGGCGAAAGCAGCCATGGCGAAGGCCGCATGATGGACCTCTACATGAAGGTCCTGCACTGGTCGCTCGACACAACCCGGGCCGATGCCTACCGCGCGCGGCACAATCATTCGCGCAGCCTGCTGGTCCGGCTGGCGGCTTATCTGCGCGATCATCGCATCTGGATGCTGGGTGTCGGGGTCGCTGCGCTGATGCTCACCGTCACGCTGCTCAGTTCGATTCCGGCGCAGTTCATGCCCAATTCGAACAACGATTCGAGCCAGGTAAACGTCGAGATGGTGCCGGGCACCACGCTCGAACAGACGACCGCGGTGACGGATCAGGTCGTGGCCAGGCTCAAGGCCCAGCCCGAAGTGAAGCTGGCCGTGGCGGTGATCAAGGAAGGCAGCGCCAACATCTACATTTCGCTGCGCGCAGATCGCAAGACCACCAGCATCCAGTTCGAACGCCGGCTCGCCCCGCAATTGCAGGCGATTCCCGATGCCCGGGTCAGCTTCGCGACGCAGTCCATGGGCGCCGGGTCCGGGCGTGACATCACCGTGATGCTCACCGGCTCCGATCCGGCGTTGCTGCACCACACCGCGCAGAAACTGGTCGAACAGATGGGCGCGATTCCGGAAGCCGTGGCTCCGCGTATCGCGGCCGATTTCCAGCGGCCGGAACTGATTATCGAACCGCATTTCGATCTTGCCGCGCAACTGGGTGTCACCACTGGCTCGCTGAGCGAAGCGATCCGCATCGCGACGCTGGGCGAAATCGACCGTGATGCGGCCAAGTTCTCGCTTTCGGACCGGCAGGTGCCGATCCGGGTGATCCTGCCCAAGGATTCGCGGCGCGACCTGTCCACGATCGAGAACCTGCCCGTGCCGACGGTGACCGGCGAATCCGTACCTTTGAAGCGTCTCGCCACCATTCGTTTCGGCGCGGGGCCGACGCAGATCCAGCGCTACAACCAGGCGCGACGCGTGTTCATCGGGGCCGATCTCGCCCCCGGCGCGGTGAAGGGGCCGGTCGACCGGAAGATCAGCGAACTGCCGATCATGCGCGATCTGCCGAACGGCATCAGCACCGAGCCGGTCGGCGATGCCAAGATGGAACAGGAACTGGTGGTCAACTTCAGCACCGCCGTGGTCAGCGGGATTCTGCTGGTGTTCGGGGTGCTGGTGCTGCTCTACAAGCGGATCGTTTCACCGCTGGTGAACATGACCTCGCTCCTGCTTGCGCCGCTGGGCGGGCTGCTGGCGATCCTGCTGATCGGGCAACCGCTTTCGATGTCGGTCTATATCGGCATTCTGATGCTGTTGGGGATCGTGGCCAAGAACTCGATTCTGCTGATCGATTTCGCCATCGAGGAGATGGACCGCGGCGTGCCCAAGCTGGATGCGATCATCGATGCCGGGCACAAGCGGGCGCAGCCCATCGTGATGACCACGGTGGCGATGACGGCAGGCATGATACCGACGGCGATTGCCCTGTCGGGGGACGGTTCGGTGCGCGCACCGATGGGCACGACGGTGATCGGCGGCCTGCTGCTGTCCACGCTGCTCACACTGGTGATCGTGCCGGCGGGCTTCAGTCTGGCGGACAGTTTTGAAAAGCGCATCGGCCCCTGGTTGCGCGACCGTTTCCTGACGTATCGCCCGGGCGATCACCGCGAACCCCGGCCGGATACGGCCCCGGCGGAATAGTTTGAGCGGTGCCCCGGCATCCACGTTGACGGCGGAACAACGGTTCCGCCGCATGCGGATGACGGCAACCGGGTTGCTGATCCTGATGGCGGGGCTGTTCCTGCTGGCGCGCTACAATCTCGCCCTGCATCCCGCCTGGGCCTATCTGCGCGCGTTCAGCGAAGCGGCGATGGTGGGCGGGCTGGCGGATTGGTTCGCGGTCACCGCGCTGTTTCGCCGTCCGTTGGGCCTGCCGATCCCGCACACCGCGATCATTCCTGAAAACAAGGACCGCATCGCCGATACGATGGCGGCGTTCCTGCGCGACAACTTCCTGACCCCGCAAGTGGTCGCCCGCCGGTTGCGGGGGATGAACCTGGCCGCCGCCGCGGGGCGTTTCCTGGCCGAAAAGCAGGGGGGAGAGCAACGCCTGCGCAACGGCGCGGCCCGGTTGATGGGCGATGTCCTGCGTTCGCTCGATCAACGGCGGCTGGGCGGTATGATCAAGGACGGCCTGCGCAGCCAGGTCCGCAAGATCGAGGTTGCACCGCTGATCGGCCAGATGCTGGGCGCCGCGATTGCCGACAGGCGTCACCTGCCGGTGATGGAGCGGGCAATCCAGTGGATCGGGCGCACACTGGAAGACAACGAAGAACTGGTCCGCACGATGATCAGCCAGCGCGCCAACCGCCTGCTGCAACTGACCGGGCTCGACACCAAGATCGCCAATGCGGTGCTCGACGGGATGTATAAGCTGCTTGCCGAACTGGCGGTGCAGCCCGATCATCCCCTGCGCCGCAAGGTGGAACAGGGGATGCAGGAACTCGCTGGTGCCTTGCAGCACGATCCCGTCCTGCGCGGGAAAGTGGAGGCGATGAAGCTCGAACTGCTGGACGATCCTTCGGTCGGCTACTGGCTCGATGGTCTATGGGAACGCGCACGCGCGGCGCTGTTGCGCGCAGTGGACGATCCGGAAGAAGCGCTGTCGGGCCAGTTCGGCGCGATGCTGGCCGAACTGGGTGAGGCGCTGGAACGGGGCGAGCGCCTGCAATGGCTCATCAACCGCTTTGCCCGCCGCACCGTGGTGGGCGTCGCCGCGCGCTATGGCGATCAGATTGTCCGTCTCGTTTCTGAAACCGTGCGCCGCTGGGATGCCCGCACGGTGACCGAACGGATCGAAACCGCCGTGGGCCGCGATCTCCAGTTCATCCGCATCAACGGCACTATGGTGGGGGGGCTGGTCGGCCTGGCGATCCATTTCGTGGACAGCGTGCTCTAAGGCATGATCTTACCTCTTGAAGGAATCGGGAAAATCGAAGCGCACAGCGTTGACGAAGTAGGATGCAACCGGTTGTCCCGATGCGTTTAGCGCGGGTTCGAAATCCGCACGCTGCATCAATTTCTGACAGACTGCTTTGCTGAATGCGGGATCACCGATCGCGGCCTGTATGTGGCAATCGGTGACTTTACCGCCCATATCGACATTGAGCCGGAAGTTGATGAGCGCGCGTTGCCCTGCCCATATGGCCGTAGTCGGATAGTCGAAGGATTTCATCCACTGGCTGGGGCTGGATTTGGGAGTAGCGCGTTTGAGCAGTGATTTTTGTTCTTGCGGATTTAGTCCCCATGACGTGACCAGTGCGTCGGTACACTTGTGAAGTGCGGCCATGGGTGGCCCCATCGAGCCCAGGTCAAGCACAACCATACTGCTGTTGCCATATCGTGGGTCGAACACGAATTCTGTGACCTTGGCTTCGCGTTCAGGCGTTAAAGGGGCCAGCGCCAGCCAGGCGGCGGTGTCAGCCAGATTGTCCGGCACTTCGGTTTGAGCCAGACGAACCTGACCATTGATAAGCACCATGGGGCGTTTGTCTGCGGTGCTGCCCCGAGAGTGGGTTACCGTTTGCCATTCTTCGCTAGGCCCAAAGCGTATGCGGAGATTGCGCGTTTCATCGGAGGTCCGCACGGGTTTGCCCACTAGCGTCACTTGAAAATGATCGCCGGGTTGAAACTGTTGCATGGCCATTATGACAGAGTCTTTGCCTGTGCCGTATTCTCGGATCAGTTCGCAGCTGTCGTCGGCATATTCCATGCGCCACTTGGTGGTCGCAGGTAGCTGCAGGGGCCCCTCATTTGCGGCGAAGGCAGGTGTGGTCAGGCACAGTGGCAGGACGATGGATAGCATTTTGCGGATGCCCATGACGTTCTTCTCCCCCTTTGAACGTTTGGGATTAATCTATGAGCGCTGCGCGCGCTTGTGCAAGGCCCGGCCATACATGGACACAAAAACGCCCCCGGAGCCGGAGCTGCGGGGGCGTCTTATGGTCGCTGGCGCGTGGGATCAGAGCTTGCTGGTCAGGTCCGGCACCGCGGTAAACAGGTCCGCGACGAGGCCGAGGTCGGCGACCTGGAAGATCGGCGCGTCTTCGTCCTTGTTGATCGCGACGATCACCTTGGAATCCTTCATGCCGGCCAGATGCTGGATCGCACCGGAAATGCCGATCGCGATATACA
>CAYXMY010000011.1:0-43869 GCA_964466155.1 uncultured Caenibius sp.
AATCTCAGCCGACGGGAATCCCATGCCGACTCAAAGCGGTCGAAAACCGCTCTAAAGGAATAAGGGCGCGCAGGTAACACCTTCCTCGGGCCTCCGCCACACTCCCCGCAACGGGGGCGTCACACGAAGCTGTAAGGATCGATATCCACGCTCACCCGCACGCTGCGCGGCAGGTCGAAGCCGCCGAGCCATTGGCGGATCGCTTCCTGCACTTGCGCCGTGCGCCGTGCGTTGACCAGCAGGCGGTAGCGGTAGCGGCCGCGTAGCAGGGAGAGCGGAGCGGGGGCCGGGCCGAGGATGGCGATATCGGGCAATGCGGGGCGTTTGCCGCCGATGGCGCGGGCGGCGTCGCGGGCTTCTGCCTCATCCTCGCTCGACACGATGATCGCGGCCCAACGGCCGAAGGGCGGGGCGCCCGCTTCGCGCCGGGCGTCCGTTTCGGCGGCATAGAAGGCTTCCCTGTCCCCGGCGGCGAGCGCGGCGAGCACCGGGGCTTCGGGGTGGCGCGTCTGGATCAGCACTTCGCCCGGCTTCGCCCCGCGTCCGGCGCGGCCCGCGACTTGCGCGATCTGCTGATAGATCCGTTCCGCCGCGCGCAAGTCCCCGCCTTCAAGGCCGAGATCGGCATCGACCACGCCCACCAGCGTCAGTTCGGGAAAGTGGAAGCCCTTCGTCACCAGTTGCGTGCCGACGATCACATCGATCTGCCGTGCTTCGGCGAGCGCGATGAATTCCGCCGCGCGGTCCGGCGTGTTGAGCGTGTCGGATGTGGCCACTGCCACGCGCGCCTCGGGCATCAGTTCGGCGACTTCATCCGCGATCCGTTCCACGCCGGGGCCGCAGGCGACGAGGCAATCCTCCGTCCCACATTCGGGGCAGGCGGGTGGGGGCGGGGTTTCGTGGCCGCAATGGTGGCAGGCGAGCCGCTGCGAAAAGCGATGCTCGACCAGCCAGGCGCTGCAATTGGGGCACTGGAAGCGATAGCCGCAATGGCGGCACAGCGTCAGCGGGGCATAGCCGCGCCGGTTGAGGAACAGCAGCGATTGTTCCCCGCGTTCGGCGCGCAGTGCGAGCTGTTCCACCAGTTTCGGGGCGAGCCAGCGCCCGCGTGGCGGCGGGTCGGCGCGCAAGTCCAGCACATGGACAGCGGGCAATTGCGCCCCGCCATACCGGGCGGAAAGTTCGATCTTCTCGTAAATTCCGCTGTTGGCCATGTGCAGGCTTTCGAGCGCCGGGGTCGCGCTGGCGAGGATCACCGGGATAGCGGCAAAACGTCCGCGCATCACCGCCACGTCGCGCGCGTTGTAACGCACGCCGTCGTCCTGCTTGAAACTGACTTCGTGCGCTTCGTCGACGACGATCAGGCCGAGGCGCGCATAAGGGAGGAACAGCGCCGAACGCGCGCCGACGACGACTTGCGCTTCCCCGCTGGCGATGGCGCGCCAGGCGCGGCGCCGCTCGGTCGATTTGAGGGAGGAATGCCAGGTCACGGGCGCCGCGCCGAAACGCGCCTCGAAGCGTTTGAGGAACGCTTCCGTCAGCGCGATTTCGGGCAGGAGGACGAGCACTTGCCGGCCCTGCTTCAACGCGGTGGCGATGGCTTCGAAATAGACTTCGGTCTTGCCCGATCCCGTCACCCCGTCGAGCAGGAAGGGAGCGAACCCGCCTTGAACGATCGCTTCGCTGAAACGGCCCGCTGCGGCCTGCTGTTCGGGATTGAGCGTGGGCACGGCATGATCCGGCTCCGCGTGAGGGAAAGGGCGGTCGCAATCGACCGCCACCGCTTCCAGCGCCCCCATGTTCGCTAGCCCGCGCAGCACCCCTTCGGAAACCTCGGCCATGGCGGCGAGTTCGCGCAAGGTCGCCTGTTCGCCTTCCAGCCGTTCCAGCGCCTGTTCGCGCTGCGCCGTCATCCTGTCGGGCAGAGTGCCGGTCAGGAGGTATTCGGTCATCGTGGCGGGGCCTTTGAGCGCACCGCCGCTCGACAGCACCATGCGCGCGACCGAGGCGGGGGCGGCGCAGTAATAGTCCGCCGTCCATTCCACCAGCCGCCGCAATTCGTCCGTTAGCGGAGGGACGGGGAGCATGCCCAGAAGCGGGCGCAGCTTGCTGTCGGGAACGGTGGCGCCTTCCAGCCGTCCTTCATCCCAGACGATGCCGGTGACTTCACGCGGGCCGAGCGGCGCACGCACCACGCTGCCCGGCTGGACGGCCATGCCATCGGGCACGCGATAGTCGAGCGGACCGAGCGCGGCATTGAGGATAAGAAGTCGGACGCGGTTCATGAATGGGTGCTATATGGGGTGCGGGGCGCCCGGTCGGCAAGGACGGAAGGAACAGGTTATGCGCGAAATGACCGAATGCATGCTCAGCCGCCGGACAATGATCGGGGGAATGCTGGCGGCGGGAATCATGGCCTTGCCTGCGTGCACGGCGATGAAAGTCCAAAGCATGGAGGAAGCGGTGCGCAAGCTGCTGTTTCAGGCGAGCGAGAGCGCTTTTGCCCGGCTTACCGCGCCCGGCGGATTCTACGACGACAAGCTCGACCGGATCGAATTGCCCGGCCGGTTCGCCAAAGGCGGCCATTCGGCGGTCGATTTCCTGACCTCGGCCGTGTTCAAGGGCCGGCTTGAAAAGGCTTTCGGCAAGATCGCGGAGAAGGGGGCGGAGCATGCCGCGCCCATCGTGGTGCAGGCGATCCGCTCAGCCTCGATCCCCGACGCGGAACGGATCATCCGCAGCGGCCCATCGGGCGCGACCGAATTCCTGCGGCAGGCGCTGGGCGGTTCGCTGATCGAGGCGATGGTGCCCGCGGTGGGCGATGCCATCCGCCTGGCGGATGAACCGCTGGTGGCGCAGGCGATTGCCAGCCTGACCGGAATCGACGACGCGGGCAGCGTCGCACGCAATATCGCGGGGCAGGTGGATGACCGGATATGGGCGGCCATCGGGCGGGAGGAAGCGGCAATGCGCGCCCATCCGGAAAGCATCAAGGACCCGATGCTGCGGCGCTTGTTCAAGGCACCCTGAAGCGGCCGCCATGCGATATGGGGCTCTGCGGGAATGCCCGGCGGGGCAAACGGCACCTCCTGCATCCTTCTTCCCTAGCGAACGGGGCCGGGCTTGGCTAAGGCAGCAGGGAATCGCTTTCCCACCCGGAGCCTGCTCATGAAGTTCTTCGCCGACACCGCCGAAATCGCCGACATCAAGGAACTGGCCTCCACCGGCCTGCTCGATGGCGTTACCACCAATCCCAGCCTGATCGCCAAGTCAGGCCGCGATTTCATGGAAGTGACGAAGGAAATCTGCGGCATCGTCGATGGCCCGGTCAGCGCGGAAGTGGTCGCGCTCGATTACGCAACGATGATGAAAGAGGCCGAAGTGCTGCGCAAGATCGCGGACAACGTCTGCATCAAGGTGCCGCTGACGATGGACGGTCTCAAGACCTGCAAGGCGCTGACCGACGATGGCACGATGGTCAACGTCACACTGTGTTTCTCGGCCAATCAGGCGTTGCTCGCGGCCAAGGCGGGGGCGACGTTCGTTTCGCCGTTCGTCGGCCGGCATGACGACAACGGGTTCGACGGAATGGACCTGATCCGCGATATCCGCCTGATTTACGATAACTATGCGTTCGAAACCGAAATCCTCGTCGCTTCTGTCCGCCATGCGGTACACGTGCTGGAATCGGCCCGGATCGGCGCAGATGTCGCCACCATGCCGCCAGCCGTCATCAAGGGGCTGGTCAAGCATGTCCTGACCGACAAGGGCATCGAAGGTTTCCTTGCGGACTGGGCCAAGACCGGCCAGACGATCATCAGGTAAGGGCCGCTTTCCGCCACGCCACGGCGGCCTGTGCATGAAGCGTTGTTGAAGAAGACATGTCCGAAGAATCGCCCATCGACAGGTTCAAGTCCGCGCTGACCGGCGCGAGCCGCGCGCTCGCCCAGGATGCGGAACTGGAATTGACCTGGACTGCGGACGCCCCCGCGCAAGTGGGCAAGAACCTGCGTATCCCGATGCCGGGGCGCGGGTTGCCGCGCGACAAGGCGATGGAAGCGCGCGGCTTCGCGGACAGCTTCGCGCTGCGCATGCGCCACCATGACGAAGGCCTGCACCGTCGCAACGCTCCGCTCGATGCGGCGGCGCGCGCCTGTTACGATACGGCGGAAACCGTCCGTTACGAAGCGCTGGGATCGCGCGATTATGCAGGCATCCGCCAGAATATCGGGGCGGCGGAAGATGTGCGGCTGGCTTCCGATCCGATTTCGCGGGCGACTGTGCCGGGCGAAGTTCCGGTGCAGGTGGCGTTGGGCCTGCTGCTGCGCGAACGATTGACCGGCCAGCCGGTGCCCGAAGTGGCGCGGGCGGGCGTGGACATGGTGCGCGGCTGGATCGAGCAGCGCGCGGGCGCCGATTTCGACAAGCTCGCCGCTTCGCTGGACGATCAGCAGGCGTTCCAAACGCTGTCGCTCGACATGCTGCGCCATCTCGAACTGGTGCAGGCCGAACCGCTCGAACCCGATACGCTCGACGACGATGACGAGCAGGAGGACGAAGACGGCGGCGAGGATCAGGAAGGCGAGGAAGACGCCGAATCCGGTGAGGACATGCGCCGCGAAATGTCCGGCGACATCGAGGAAGGCGATCAGAGCGACGACACCGATTCCGAACCCGATCCCGACGGTGAAATGGGTGAAGCCGACATGGAGGACGAAGGGCAGGAAGGTATGCTGCCCGTCCGCCCCAATCGCCCGTGGACGGATATTCCGTCCGACTTCGAATACAAGGTCTACACCGGGCGCTTCGATGAAGTCATCGGCGCGGAAGAACTGTGCGATGACGAGGAACTAACGCGCCTGCGTGCTTACCTCGACAGCCAGTTGACCGGTTTGCAGGGCGTCGTCACCCGGCTCGCCAACCGGTTGCAGCGCCGGTTGATGGCGCAGCAGAACCGCAGTTGGGATTTCGATCAGGAAGAAGGCATGCTCGATGCCGCGCGGCTGACGCGGGTGATCGTCTCGCCCGGCCATTCGCTGTCCTACAAGATCGAACGCGATGTCGAATTCAAGGATACCGTCGTCACGCTGCTGATCGACAATTCGGGTTCGATGCGCGGGCGGCCGATCTCCATCGCCGCGATCAGCGCCGACGTGATGGCGCGTACGCTGGAACGCTGCGGGGTGAAAGTCGAAATCCTCGGCTTCACCACCCGCGCCTGGAAAGGCGGGCAAAGCCGCGAGGCGTGGCTGGCCGAAGGCAAGCCTGCAAATCCGGGCCGTCTCAACGACTTGCGTCACATCGTTTACAAGAAGGCCGATGAACCGTGGCGCCGCGCGCGCCGCAATCTTGGCCTGATGATGCGCGAAGGGTTGCTCAAGGAAAACATCGACGGTGAAGCGCTGCTCTGGGCGCATAACCGCATGCTCGCCCGGCCGGAAGACCGCCGTATCCTGATGGTGATTTCCGATGGCGCGCCGGTCGACGATTCCACGCTCTCGGTCAACAACGCGGGCTATCTCGAAGCGCACTTGCGCAACGTGATCCAGTGGATCGAGCGGATGAGCCCGGTCCAATTGATCGCCATCGGCATCGGCCACGATGTGACGCGCTACTACAAGCGCGCGGTCACGATCATGGATGCCGAACAACTGGGCGGCACGATCATCGAACAGCTTGCCGACCTGTTCGAGGTGGAATGACCGGCACGATGCAGGGGGCCGCATGAGCGTTACCGAAGCCGTTATCAGCCGCCGGTCGGTCCGGGCATTCCTGGATACGCCGGTGCCGTTGGATCTGGTGTGGGGCATTCTGGACAAGGCCCGGTTTGCGCCTTCGGGCTGCAATTATCAGCCATGGGAAGCAAGCGTGCTGGCTGGGGCGCCGCTACGCGAATTGCGCGACCGGATGCATGCCACGCCGCCGCAGAATCCCATCGAATACGATTTTTCCGCCCCCAGCGCCTCGCCAGAACATCACGCGCGGCTGCACCAACTGGGTGCGACGATGTATTCCGCGATGGGCGTCGGCCGCGAGAATAGCGAGGGCCGCGCGCGTTTCATGGCGGATAACATTGAATCCTTCGGCGCGCCGGTGTTGCTGGTCTGCTATTTCCCGCGCCTGATGAAAGAGCCGCAGTGGTCCGATGTCGGCATGTGGTTGCAGACGATCATGCTCCTGGCGCGTGAGGCGGGGCTCGACACCTGCCCGCAGGAATTCCATTCGCTCCACGCTCGCTTGATCAAGGACTATCTGGGCATCAGTGATGAGACGCACATCTTCTTCTGCGGGCTGGCCATCGGTTATCGCGATCCCGGTGCGCCGGTGAACAATTTCACCCGCGAACGGGTGCCGCTGGACGAACAGGTCCGGTTCCTCGGTTTCTGAGAACGCAGCGAGGTCGCCATGCTGTGGATACCCATCACGCTCGTCGCCTGTGCGGCGCAAGTGCTGCGCAACGGCGCGCAGGCTTCGCTGACCGGGCGCATCGGCACTCTGGGGGCGACGCAGGTCCGGTTCGTGTTCGGCTTGCCGTTCGCGGTGCTGTTTCTGCTCGCTGGGCTGGCGATCACGGGCGAAGGGCTGCCGCATCTCAATGCAGGGGCGCTGCGCTGGGGCTCGCTCGGGGCCGTGGCGCAGATCGCCGCCACCGCGCTGATGCTGTTGGTGATGCACAAGCGCGCGTTCGGCGTGGCCTATGCCTATATCAAAACCGAGCCGGTGATCGTGGCCCTGCTGGGCGTGCTGCTGCTGGGCGACCGGCTGCCCGCGCTGGGCTGGGTGGCGGTGGTCGTGGTGACGGCGGGGGTGCTCCGTGCCTCGGTCAAGCCGGGCGAATTTTCCCGGCTGCTGAGCGAGAAGGGAATGAGCGCGGCGGGCGTTGCCGCGGGCGGGCTGTTCGGCCTGTCCGCCATCGCCTTTCGCGGGGCGATCAACAGCCTGCCCGAAGGCGGCTATGTCGTTCGGTCGCTGACCATGCTGGTGGTCACCTTGGCGATCCAGGCGGGATTGCTCGGCATCTGGCTTGCCCTGCGGGATCGGGCGGCGTTCGTCGGATCGCTGCGCGAATGGCGGCGGAGCCTGAGGGCCGGGTTCCTCGGCGCGTTGGCGTCTGCATTCTGGTTCACCGGCTTTTCGCTGACGGCGGCGGCCAATGTCCGCACGCTTGCGCTGGCCGAAATGCCGATGGCGGCGCTGCTCTCGGGCAAGCTGACCGGCAAGGGCATGGCGCGGCATGAAGTGATCGGGCTTGCGCTGGTGATGGTGGGCGTGGGGCTGCTGCTGTGGTCCGCTGCCTGATCGCTGCTCGTCCGATCTTGCCCGCTTGACCTTTGGAAGGCGGCGCGTAAGTCCCGCCCCATGCAAGACACCGCCCCGCTGAAGCTGTTCAACAGCCTGACCCGCCAGCTCGAAACGTTCGAGCCCGTCCACCCCGGCGAGGCGCGCGTCTATTCCTGCGGGCCGACGGTCTATAACTATCCTCATATCGGCAACATGCGGGCCTATGTCTTTGCCGACCTGCTGGGCCGCACGCTGACATGGAACGGCTACAAGCTGACGCATGTCATCAATATCACCGATGTCGGCCATCTGACCGACGATGCCGACGCGGGCGAGGACAAGATGGAGAAGATGGCGGCGCAGAAGGCGCAGTCCATCTGGGATATCGCCGAGCATTATACCGAGGCGTACTGGGCCGATATCCGCGCACTCAACATCCGCCAGCCCGCGGAATGGACGGTGGCCACCGATTACGTCCCGCAGATGATCGAATTCGCCAGATCGATAGCGGACAAGCACTGCTACGAACTCGACAGCGGGCTTTATTTCGATGTTGCCAGCGTGGCCGATTATGGCCGGCTGGCCCGCGCCGCCTCCGACGATGAAGGCGAAGGGCGGATCGAGAAAGTCGAAGGCAAACGCCACGCGGCCGATTTCGCCATCTGGCGCAAGACCCCGCCGGGCGAAACGCGGCAGATGGAATGGGATTCGCCCTGGGGCCGGGGCGCGCCGGGCTGGCATCTGGAATGCTCGGTCATGTCGGGCGCGGTGCTCGGCTTCCCGTTCGATATCCATACCGGCGGGATCGATCACCGCGAAATCCACCACCCGAACGAAATCGCGCAGAATCAGGCGTTCTGCTGCTCCGGTGGGTTGGACGTGCCCGCCAACAGCGGCGCGCGGTTGTGGATGCACAACAATTTCCTCGTCGAGCGCAGCGGCAAGATGAGCAAGTCGAGCGGGGAATTCCTCCGCCTGCAATTGCTGATCGACAAAGGCTATCACCCACTGGCCTACCGCATGATGTGCCTCCAGGCGCATTACCGCAGCGAGCTGGAATTTTCGTGGGAAGGACTGGGCGCGGCGTTGACCCGGCTCAAACGCCTGCTCGCCGCCGCGCGCGCGCTGATCGACGAAGTGCCCGATGGCGCCACGCGCGCTGCCACCGCCGCAGTGGTGACGCATCCCAAGCTCGCCCCGCTGCTCGAAAAGTTCGACGCCGCGCTGGCGGACGATCTCAACACCGCCGTGGCGCTGACCGTGCTGGAAGAAGCGGTAGCGGTGAAGAAAGTCGATGCCGCGCAGAAGGCGGCGCTGGTGGCCGCGATGATGAGCGCGCTGGGCATCGCCTTGCCCGTGCGGGAGGATTTGCGCATTCGGCCCAAGGCGGCGCAGATGGACGAAGCAGACATCGAACAGGCGATGGAGCGGCGCAAGCTGGCCCGTGCGGACAAGGATTTCGCCCTGTCCGACGCGATCCGCGATGAACTCGCCGCAAAGGGTGTCGAAGTGATGGATGGCGATCCGATGGGCTGGGAATGGAAGCTGGGATGATCGGCTTGCGCTCTTTCTGCGTGGCGGCGGTTCTGGCGTTGGCGCCGGTGGCTCTGCACGCGGGGGAGCGGGAGGATATCGCCAGCGCCGCCCATGTGGCTTTCGCCTCTTATATGGGGAATGGCGGTGAAGCAGTGGCCGATTGGGAACGGCCCATTTTCTCACGCCAGACCGCAGCACTGATCGGCGTATGGGAAAAGGGGCTGAAAAGCGATGAGGTGGAAGACCTCAACGATTTCGGCTGGTTCTGCGAATGCCAGGATTTCGATGAGGCGAAATTCAAGGCCAATCTCACCGTGCATCATACCGCAGGACAAACGCGCGCGCTCGTCGACGCGGCGGTGGATATCGGCTTCGGCGAAGCCCCACGCATCCTGCATCTCGCAATGGTCCAGGAGGATGGCCGCTGGCTGATCGACGATGTGCGATCGGATTCCTACCCCAAGGGATTGCAACGGGAATTGCGCATCGCCATCGCGCGCCATCGCAAGGGGGAGTGAGGAGAAATGTTTCAGGCAAATACGATCACGCTCTAACGTGGCGTGTGGCCTTCGACATGCTCAGGCCGAACGGGTGTGGGGTAGGTCTGCTTTGTTGGGGAAAGCGGTCAGCGGGCAGAACTAGTATACTGCTGGCAAATATGCTGTTCACATCTGGACATAGGCTGTCATCGGCAGGGGGAAAGATGGAACAGATGCGATGCGTGACGGCAATGCGATGGTTATGCGTTCCCTTGCTCGCGTTGACCTCTGCGTGTGACTCGGCAGTTGTCGGAGAAGCCAAGCGTGCTGAGAATGACGGCAGAATAATCAGCAATAATATAATGAAGCAGATGTATCCACGTTCATATCGGCCCGGCAATCCGCCTTATCTAGAGCGGGACTATGAGGCAGGCGCGGACTTCATTTGCGCTGAGATCAAGCTAAAGTATCGGCGCGACATATGTTCCGAGCCAGAGATTAACTGGAATTAGCAACGTCACTGACCGAACCAGCGTCTTCTTTTCTCGCCAAGCCCTCGCGGGACACGTCCGCAATGTCGGCATATCTGGAAAGCCCGCTTCGACAGAAAAGTTGAGGGAAGTGGCCAATCATATGCTTGTCCTTCCAACGCGGGGTATCAATCCTACGTTTTTGATGGCCATGGACTTCCTCAAACGATCTTTTGGATGCAAACTTAATGGGCACGGAGATCGAGTTCCCCTTAACGTCATGGATATGGTCGAAATCTCAATGAAGTGGGTTGCATGTCATCGCCTTATTCCAATAGCGATATTGATCGCGATTGGGGGGTGTGGCTGGGGCGATTTTAAGCATGTTGCCATTGACGATCACGAATTTTCGGTCCCAAGAAACCATATTGTTAACGCTACCATATTCTTCTTGCCATCGAGTCAGTCTGACGGACTCACCTTCTACGTGAACCCGAATGATGACCCTGAGCGGCGAATAATTGTCGGGATCGAAACGACTGCGATAACCTGTCCCAAAGGTATTTCTCTTGGTGCAAGTGCGCTGGCTTCTGCGTGTCAATCTGCAACTCTAGGTGCAGGGCATCATGCGGCCGATGGCAAAGCCGAAATCGAAAAAGTTAATTGGAATGGCGACGACCCCACTCAATGGGATTATCGGCTTGCGGGCGGCCCTAATGCTGGCGCCATTGTTGCGTCTTGTTTCGCAATGAAAAAAGGAAATGGATTGTGTCATTATTACGGAATTTACAAGAACTTGGTTTACTCGTTTAACCTTGGCGATGATGAAATCGAAAATATTCCGGAAATAAAAAATGAAATCTATCAGCTCCTTTCATCTTGGGAGAATAATTGGTGATTGAGGTCTGACTTTAGCGGCCGATATCCGATTAGAATATCAAAACTGCGCTTGCGAGAGAACGTCAGCTCGACAGATTTTTGAATCAACTCACGCCATTTCTAGGCTTGGCTGACGGTATTTTACTATGCCTGCTGTGTCGGCATATCCTGACAGTCCGCTCCCCTCTCTCGCAACCTTTCCGGCACCCGCCCTCCTTCCCGTTTGACGCGAAGGCGCGCAGACGGGAAAAGAACCGCTCATGCTCGCCCATAGCGGCGCGAAAACAAAACGATATGGAGCCAGGATGACTGTTGCCGTTCTCCCCGGATCGATGAAGCCGGTGCTTGCGCCGCATTTGCCCGATTGGCTCGATGCGCGTTTCTTCGACGATGCCGATGAATTGCTCGCGCTCGCGCCGGAGGCGGAGATTGGCTGGCTCGATTATTACGTCAACGGTTCCACCGCCACGATCGAGGCGGTGAAGCGGGCGGAAAAGCTGCGCTGGCTGGTGACGATCGGGGCGGGGGTGGATTACCTTCCGCTCAACGTGCTGCTCGCCCGCGGGGTGATGATCACCAACGGCACGGGCCTCAGCGCCGCGCCGATTGCCGAATATGTCCTGATGGCGATGCTGGCTTTTGCCAAGGATTACCGGGCGGTGATGCGGATGCAGGACCGGCGGGAATGGCTGAACGATTCGCCGGGCAAGCGGCAACTGGCGGGCAGCCGCGCACTGGTGATTGGCTATGGCTCCATCGGCCGCGAAGTGGCGCGGCGGCTGCGCGCGTTCGATGTGGAGGTGCAGGCGGTCACGCGTTCGGGCGGGGACGGGCTGCTGCGCCCGGACGAATGGCGGGCGCACCTTGGCCGGTTCGACTGGGTGATCCTGTCCGCTCCGGCCACGGCGGACACGCAGCATCTGATCGGCGGGGCGGAACTGGCGGCGATGAAAGCCGATGCGGTGCTGGTCAATGTCGCGCGCGGGACGCTGGTCGATCAGCAGGCGCTGACCGAAGCGCTCGCCGCCATGCGGATCGGCGGGGCGATTCTGGATGTGACCGATCCCGAACCGCTGCCCGTGACCGACCCCTTGTGGCAACTGGACAATGTCCACATCACCATGCACCTCAGCGGGCGTTCGCAGGATACCGTTTATATCCGTGCGGCGGAGCGGTTGCTGGCCAATCTCGAAGTGTACCGCGCGGGCGATCCGCCCCAGCCGCTTTACGACCGGGCGAGAGGGTACTGAAGGGCCTGCGGGGTTCCCACCGCCCAGGCAACCGGGGGTGCGTGCCGGGTTCATCAGCCTTCCTCCACCAGCAGGATTTCCACCCGCACGGTCATGTGCGGATCGGGGCTCAGCCGGTGATCGACCGCGATCACCTGCGCATCCGCCACCAGATGGCGGGGAAGCATGAATTCATGGTCGGGCAGGGCGTCGATCAGCCGCTCCCCCGCTGCCACCGCATCCGGCCCGGCGAATTGCAGCGTGAGCCGGTGGCGGGTTCCGGCGAACGTGACGCTGGCCCACGGCGTTTCGCTGTGGATCGGAATATTCGCGCGCCCATCGGCCATGTGCTGCAAGGCTGTGCGCAGCCGCTCGGCTATGGACCGACGGGGGATGCGGGGAATCATGGGATTAGCGGACATTGACGGGCTCTCCGGCATGGGTGGCTTCGTGTATGTTCATGAAATGTTCTATTCGTTTTTCCATGCGCATGCGGGGCTCGCGGCCATTGCGCAGATCGGGCACCAGGCGCGGATCGTGCGCGGCCAGGCGGCCGAATGTGCTTGCGCTCATGCCTGTGCGGCGCAGAAATTTTTCAACCTTGCGGAGCAGCATCTCTTCAACCCCCGAAAAACGATTCGAATAGAACGATTCGTGACGGGGCAATTCGTCCTATCTGAAATCCTACTTGTCTAGGAAAAATCCTATGCGTAGGGTAAATTTACCACGAACGCTGAGGAATGCCTTATGGCCGATGCACGAACGCGCCTGCTCGAACTGTCCGAAGGACAAAGGGTGAGTTTGGCGGCACTGTCGCAGATGATAGGGCGTAATCCATCGTATTTACAGCAATATATCCGGAAAGGCAGCCCGCGAAAGCTGGATGAGGCGGATCGGCTTCAACTGGCCAGTTTCTTCGGTGTGGCCGAATCGGAACTGCGCGGGGCGGAGGAAATATCCCACGCCATGCCCGCGAATCGGCCGGTGCGCGATTGGGTGGCAGTGCCCCGGCTGGCGCTGGGGGCGTCCGCCGGGCCGGGTGCGCTGGCGGGGGAGGAACTGCCGTTCGACAGCTTCGGTTTTTCCTCCCGTTGGCTGCGCGAGCAGGGGCTCGACCGCGCGCATCTCTCGCTCATTTCGGTGACAGGGGATTCGATGGAGCCGCTGTTGTACGATGGCGATGAGATTCTCGTCGACACCGCGCCGCGCCAGCCGCGCGATGGGGTCCATGTCGTGCGCATAGGCGATGCCTTGCACGTCAAGCGGGTACAGCAGGCGCAGGCGGGTGAGATTCGGCTAATCAGTGTGAACGAAGCCTACCCTCCGATTGATGTCGCGCTGGTCGATATCGAGGTGATCGGGCGCGTCGTCTGGAAGGGTGGGCGGTTGTAACCGCGTTGCAGGGCGCTTGCAGCGCTGGTCCGCATGGCCTTGCATTCGGCGGTGTGTGCCGCCACATCCCGGCCATGTCCGAAAAACCCACGCCTCCGATGCGCGCCGCGATCATTCCCGTCACTCCGCTGCAGCAGAACTGCTCACTGATCTGGTGCACCGAAACGATGAAGGGCGCGCTGATCGACCCCGGCGGCGATCTCGACCGGTTGAAGGCCGGGGTGGAAAAAGCCGGCGTCACGCTGGAAAAGCTGCTGGTGACTCACGGCCATCTGGATCACTGCGGGCAGACCGGCATCCTCGCCCGCGAACTCGGCCTGCCGATTGAAGGGCCGCACGAGGCGGACCGGTTCTGGATCGCCCGGCTCGGCGATGACGGCGCGCAATACGGCATGCATGGCGAAGTTTTCGAACCCAACCGCTGGTTGCAGGATGGCGACAAGGTGACGGTGGGCGAACTGGAACTGGATGTGATCCATTGCCCCGGCCACACGCCCGGCCATGTGGTGTTCTACCACGCCCCGTCGCAATTCGCGGTGGTGGGCGATGTGCTGTTCCAGGGTTCCATCGGGCGCACCGATTTCCCCATGGGCAACCATCAGGATCTGATCGATTCGATTACCAGGAAGCTGTGGCCGCTGGGCAGCGAGGTGACCTTTATTCCCGGCCACGGCGGGGTCAGCACTTTCGGACAGGAGCGGCGGACGAATCCCTTCGTCGCCGATTCCGTCGTCGGGTAAGAAATGCCTGCCCGCCCTTAACGTGGGGCGGGCAGAGCGCTGTCAGAAGCGGTTCAGTGTAATCAGCACGGCGATCACGGCCAACCCGATCAGGGCTAGCATGGTGACAACCGCGCCGCCTGCACGCAGGGGATTGCCCGTGTCGCGATCCATGCCGAACGCATGGCCGACGCGCGCCAGAAGATAGACCGCGGCTACGATCTGCAGCCACAGACCGCCTTTCCCGGCTAGTTCGATCGCGCCGACGAGAATCAGTACGAGCGGCGCGCTTTCGATGAAATTGGCATGCGCGCGCATCCGCCGCATCATCAGCGGATTGCCGTCGTCGCCGTGGATGATGTTATTTGCCACGCGTACTTTTGCGCAGCGGACCATCAGCCAGAAGTTGATCAATGCCGCCGCCGCGGCGGCGCTCAGGGTTGTTGTCAGTATCATGTTTCCCCCTCCCTGTGTGGAGGCGCGGTGTTAGCAAGCGCAAGGCGATGCTTGCAACCCGGGCAAAACTCGCTATAGGCCGCGCCTTCGCCGCCTGATGGATCGCAGCGCAGCACTGGCCCTCACGGGCTTGTGCGGTTTCGGCTCATCGCTTAGGGCGTGTTCAGATAGTTTTGATTTTGCAGGAACAGGTGCCGGAATGGCTGTCCCCAAGAGAAAAGTTTCGCCTCATCGCCGGGGCAATCGCCGCGCTCACGATGCTCTCAGCGTCGAAGCATTCCATGAATGCTCCAACTGTGGCGAATTGAAGCGTCCGCATAACCTTTGCTCGCACTGCGGGCATTACAACGGCCGCGAAGTCGTCGCAGTAGGGCTCTGAGCCCTTTTAGCTGGAGAACGCCGTCATGAGCTTGCCGCGTATCGCCGTCGATGCGATGGGCGGCGATGAAGGCGTGCGTGTGATGGTGGAAGGTGCCGCGCTTGCGCGGCGCCGCCATGATCGCTTCAAATTCCTGCTGGTAGGGGACGAGGCGCGGATCAAGCGCGCGCTCGACAGCCACCCCAACATGCACGCCGCCTCCGAAATCCTCCATGCGGAGGATATCGTGTCGGGCGACGAGAAGCCGACGCAAGCTCTCCGCCGCGCCAGGACCACTTCGATGGGACTGGCGATCAACGCGGTGAAGCAGGGCGATGCCGGTGCCGCGGTCAGCGCGGGCAATACCGGCGCGCTGATGGCGATGGCCAAGCTGGCGCTGCGCACGATGCCGGGGATCGACCGGCCCGCGCTAACCGCACGCCTGCCCACCTTGGGCGAACATGATGTGATCATGCTCGATCTCGGCGCCAATACCGAATGCGATGCGCGCAATCTGGTGCAATTCGCGGTGATGGGCGCGGCTTATTCGCGGATCATCACCGGGCTGGAAGCGCCCAGGGTGCGCCTGCTCAACATCGGCACCGAAGACATTAAAGGCACTGACGACCTGCAGCAGGCCTCTGCCATGCTGCGCGCGGCGCAGGGGCTGTCGTTGCAATTCGAAGGCTTCGTCGAAGCGGACAAGATCACGCACGGCGCTGTCGATGTCGTGGTGAGTGACGGATTTTCCGGCAATATCGCCTTGAAGGCAATCGAAGGCGCCGCGCGCTTCGTGGGCGATCTGCTCAAGCGCAGCTTCCGCAGTTCGTTGCGTTCCAAGTTCGGGTTCCTGATTTCGCGCCCCGCGACCGAACTGATTCGCCATCATCTCGATCCCAACAATCACAACGGCGGAGTCTTTCTCGGCCTCAACGGGATCGTCGTGAAGAGCCATGGCAGCGCGAATGCCGCGGGCGTGGCCAATGCCGTGGCGGTAACGGCGCGCTTGCTTGAGGAAAACCTCACCGAGCGTATCGCGGCCGACCTTGCGGAACTCCGGATTCCGACCGTAAACGGGAATGGCGGCATTGGGGCCGACACACAGGGAGATCCCGTAAAGTGATCCGTTCTATCGTGCGTGGAAGCGGTTCGGCTTTGCCGAAACGCGTGGTGACCAATGCCGAACTGGCCCAAAAGGTCGATACCAGCGATGAATGGATCGTGGAACGGACCGGGATTCATCAGCGGTATATCGCTGACGAAACCGAAACCACTTCCAGTCTGGCCATCGATGCCGCGCGCAAGGCGCTCGACACGGCGCAGATGGATGCAAAGACGATCGACCTGATCGTGCTTGCCACGGCCACCCCGGATCAGACATTTCCATCGACGGCCTCGCGCGTGCAGGCGGCGCTCGGTTGTCAGGGTGGGGCGGCGTTCGATGTGGCGGCGGTTTGCTCAGGCTTCCTTTATGCGCTGGGTGTCGCCGATTCGATGCTGCGTACTGGCATGGCCAAGCGCGCGCTGGTGATCGGTGCGGAAACGTTCAGCCGTATTCTCGACTGGGAAGATCGCACGACCTGCGTGCTGTTCGGCGACGGGGCGGGGGCGATGGTGTTGGAAGCGGCGGATGTCGCGGAAGACGGGCCGGGGATTCTCGGCACCCGGCTGCATGCCGATGGTGATCATAACCAGTTGCTTTATGTCGACGGTGGCCCGTCCACGACTCAAACTGTCGGCAAGTTGCGCATGAAGGGACGGGAAGTATTCCGCCATGCCGTGGTCAACCTCGCGCAAGTATTGGAAGAAGTACTGGGCGATATCGGCGTGACCGCTGCCGATCTGGATTGGGTCGTGCCCCATCAGGCCAATGCCCGCATCCTCGATGCCACCGCGCGCAAGCTCGGACTGCCTGCGGAAAAGGTCATCAAAACAGTGGAGCAGCACGCGAATACCTCTGCTGCATCGGTGCCGCTCGCCTACGATGCGGGGGTCCGGGATGGCCGGATCAAGCCCGGCGATCTGGTGATGCTGGAAGCCATGGGCGGCGGTTTTACGTGGGGCGCCAGCCTGTT
Source organism: uncultured Caenibius sp. (assembly GCA_964466155.1). GTDB lineage: Bacteria > Pseudomonadota > Alphaproteobacteria > Sphingomonadales > Sphingomonadaceae > Caenibius. Next base: position 16,875 of record CAYXMY010000011.1, read on the forward strand.
GCGCGTTTGATGCGGGGCTTTAGTTTCGGCTGTTTACGATTTCGTGGCGCATAGTACAGCCTTTGCCGGTTATTTATCTGTTTGCCATTGATAATTTGCTTGAAACGCGTAGGTTGGTTTTCGAGGGATAACTGGAAACCACTTTTAAAGAAGGTGCAGCATGATGCGTTCGGTGGGAACACTCACCCGCGCTGACTTGGCAGAGGCGATCAATCGGAAGGTCGGCCTGTCTCGCGCGGAATCGCTTGCTCTTGTTGAATCTATTCTCGGTCAGATGACCGATGCCATGACCGACGGCGAAAACGTCAAGATTTCCGGTTTCGGCACGTTCACCCTGCGTGACAAGAACGAACGGATCGGCCGCAATCCCAAGACCGGGGTGGAAGTTCCGATCACCCCGCGGCGTGTGCTGACTTTCCGCGCCAGCCAGATCCTGAAAGACAGGATTTTAGAATAATGAGCGATCTTCTCGGTCTGCGCTTTGTCGATGGCAAGGATGCCAGCGCGCTGCGGACGATTGGAGAAGTCGCCAAGGCGTTGAACATCGCTCCGCATGTCCTGCGATATTGGGAACAGCAGTTCCCGATGCTGAAGCCGGTCAAGCGCAGCGGTGGACGCCGCTATTACCGGGCGCAGGATATTGCGCTGATCGAAATGATCGACAGGCTGGTCAACCGGGAAGGCTATACGCTGAAAGGCGCGAAGAAGGCCCTGTCTTCCGGAACAGCGGAAGAGATGGATGCGCCTGAGCCCACAGCGGCGGATCTCCTGCCACGCTTGCGCCTTATTCGTGAACGCCTGGCTTCCGCCCTCGATCAAGCGCAGCCGTAGTCTGACGGCGCGCCCGGATCGGATGGCAAGCATCCGGCTCATGCGATAGGGCGAGCCGGATATTCCGGACAGTTATCGGATTTCCGTTTTAGGCCCCAATGCCGGATCGAGATCGCGCGGCCGGGCGAAATGGATCAGGCGGCCGCATCCCTCATCGATATCCGCCCATTGCGCGATGCCGAGTTCGATCACGGCAAAGGCGGCGGTGGGGAACTTGCGCATCGCGGTATCGAACAGTTCGTCGCGTGCGGCCTCCCCGACGAGCGCATGCAACAAATCCTGCATGCCGGGATTGTGGCCGGCAAGGAGTATGTTCGCGGGGTCGCCCGTAACACCGCGCAGCACATCGATCATCGTCGGCACGTTGGCGAGATAGAGTTGATCTTCCCAGATTGCCTCTGGCGGATTGGCAAAGGCGGGAAGCGCGCTGTCCAACGTCTGGCGTACGCGCGCTGCCGGGCTGGCGATCAGCAGATCCCAGGCGAGCCCGTAATCCGCTATATGCCTGCCCATGATTCCCGCGCCCTTGCGGCCGCGTGCGTTCAGTCCGCGGTCGAAATCGCGCAGGTCGGCATCCTTCCATGAGGATTTGGCATGTCGAAAAAGTCCGAGCCGTTTCACGCTCTTGCTGTTACCCTTCATCCCGCGCGGCCGGCCATGCCGCAGTTTCGTTTTCGGTGCCGGATCGCGCATCGCCTGGCGAAGAAACACCCGCCGCGATACGTTGTAAAGCCTCCTCCAGCGTCAATCTGATGACAGGTGTACCAGCGGGGAACGCGGACAGCAGGCGGCTGGGAAAAGCGGCGGACAGCACCACGAAATGCCCGCGGTCGTCCTTGCTGCGGATCAGCCGTCCGAACCCCTGCGCAAGGCGGGCGCGGATGATCCGGTCATCGTGCGACGATCCGCCGTTCACCGCCCGGCGGGCACGGTGCAGGATCGAGGGTTTGGGCCATGGCACCTGTTCCATCACTACGCAGCGCAGCGAATGGCCGGGCACGTCCACCCCATCACGCAAGGCATCGGTGCCGAGCAGCGAGGCATGGGGATCGTCGCGGAAAATATCCACCAGCGTGCCGGTGTCGATCGGATCGACATGCTGGGCATAGAGCGGCAGCCCAACACGGGCGAGCCGGTCGGCAATCCGCCCATGCACCGCACGCAGGCGGCGAATGGCGGTAAACAAGCCGAGCACGCCGCCATTGGCGGCTTCGATCAACCGGGCATAGGCCCCGGCCAGCGCGGGGATATCCCCTTTCTTCACATCGGTGACGATCAGCACTTCGGCCTGTGCGGCATAATCGAACGGGCTTTCCGCCGCGCTCAAGCGCGGGGCGATGCCGATATGCGGTGAGCCGGATCGGGCCACGGCGTTTTGCCAGTCGTCCTCCTGCCGTCCGCTGCGGTCGGTCAGAGTGGCGCTGGTGAGCATGACCCCATGCGCTGGTTCCAGCACGGTGTGGGCGAAAGGTTTCATCGGGTCGAGCCAGCGGCGATGAATGCCTGCATCGTACTCCCGCGCATCGGAGCGGTCGACCGCCAGCCAATCGACGAAATCGGGATCGACCGGTCCGCCGAGACGGTTCAGCAGCGCTTCCCATGCGGCGATGAGATCGATCCGCCAGCCCAGCGAATGGCGTGCGCCTTCGATCCGTGCCCGGCCTTGCCCGTCGAGCCAGTCGGGCGGTTCTTCCAGCAAGGCTTCCAACCTGCCCGACAATTTGATCAGAGGATGCCGCAGATCGGCCAGCGCGGCCTGCGCCTGCCCCGCCAGTTCGACGAAGCTCCCATCCAGTTGGGCGGCTTCGGTTTCGATGCCGTAGCCCGCTTCCTGCCCGCCGCTTTCGTCGCGGGCATAGGTGATGGCGCGGACAGCGGCGAGCAGGGCTTCCAGCGGACCGGACGGTTCGCCATCGTGCAGGCGCTGCAGCCAGCCATCGGAAGGCAGTCCCTCGGCGGCTTCGCGCGCGGCGGCGATGGCCCTGGCGCCCTGCTCGTCATAGGAGGCGACATCGGCGAGGCGCGCGGCAAGCCCGCGACGCCGCCCTTTCGATCCGCGTTCCGGCCCGATGATCCAGCGGCGCAGTTCGATCGCTTCGGTTCCGGTAAGCGCGGCGGCGAAAGTGGAATCGGCCGCTTCGAACACATGATGGCCTTCGTCGAACACGATCCGTGTCGGGCGTTGCGCATGGTCGCGCCCGCGCGCGGCGTTGACCATCACCAGCGCGTGATTGGCGATCACCAGATCGGCCTGTGCGGAGGCACGAGCGGAGCGTTCGATGAAGCATTTGCGGTAATGCGGGCAGCCGGCATAGACGCATTCGCCGCGCTGATCGGTCAGCGCCTTGATCCCGCGCTGGCGGAACAGGGTGCCGAGCCAGCCGGGCAGGTCGCCGCCGATCATGTCCCCATCCTGCGTATAGGCCGCCCAGCGCGCGACGAGCTGCGCCATGATGGCCGCCCGCCCGCCGAATCCGCCTTGCAGCGCATCTTCCAGATTGAGCAGGCAAAGGTAATTCTCGCGCCCCTTGCGCACCACCACGCGCTGACGCTGGCCGGTGCGGGGCGCCGCATTATCGAGCGCGCTGTCAGGCCAGGCGCGGCGGCTTTCGTGGCGGAGCTGGCGCTGGAGGTTCTTGGTGTAGGTCGAGACCCAGATCGTCCCCCCCGACTTTTCCGCCCAGAGCGAGGCGGGGGCGAGATAACCCAGCGTCTTGCCCGTGCCCGTGCCCGCCTGCGCCAGCAACAGGTGCGGGGCGCCGTTGTGCGTGCGCGGGGTGAAGATATGGGCGACATCGCGCGCATAGGCCTGCTGACCGGGACGAGCCTCCGCCCCATGGCCGGTAAGCGCGGCAAGGCGGGCATCGATATCTTCCGGCGCGAGGGTGGCTTGCGCGGGCTGGGGCCGTTCGGGTGCTTCTTCCCATTCGGGCAGACGGGTGAAGAGCCAGCGTTCGGCGCGTTCGGGCTGCGCGATATGGGGGGCGATCACTTGCGCCCATGGCCAGCGCAGCCGCATCAGCGATTGCAGCGAATTCCATGCCCCTTCGCGCATGGCCCAGTCCGGGCTTTCACAAGTGGCGAGCATGGTGCCCGCCGCACGTTGCAGGAAGGCAGGCACGGCATCGTCGGTGGTGGGCGCTTCGATGCCCAGCGCGCTTGCCAGCCCTTTGGGAGTGGGCACGCAAAAGCGCGCGGGGAACAGGAAAGCGAACAGTTCCAGCAGATCCAGCCCGGACAGATCCGGATAGCCGAGCCGGGTCGCCACCAGCGGCGCATTGAGCAGCAGCAGCGGCGTGTCGGCCGCTGCCATGATCGCCTCGCCCTTGCCGGTTGCGCGGGTCGGTCCTTCACCGGTGCGCAGCCAGCAACCGCCATGGCTGGCGTGCAGGGCGGGAAGGGGGAGGATGGCGGCATCGGTAGCCATGCGTTTGCGATAGGCTGGCCGGGGCGGGGTTCGCAAGGCGGCAGGCGGCGATTGGCGCACGTTTTGCCCTGCCTCTGATCGAGGAGAGAAAAAATTTGCCGCCAGGGGTTGTCAAAAATCTATCAAGATATATCTTAAAGCCATCTTGATAGATTGGAGATATACATTGAGATCAGAATTTACTCATCGAAGCCGGGGGGCGGGCCGCAGTCGCGGTGGCCGCACCGAAGAAAACGGCGAACGCGGCCATGGCGGTGGCTACGGCCATCGGCATCATCGCGGAGACCATGACGAGCGGGGCCATCCCGGCGGGCGTGGCGGCGGACGGCGGCGGCGCTTGTTCGATGCCGCCGAACTGCAACTGCTGCTGCTCAGCCTGGCAGGCGAACAGCCTGCGCACGGTTACGAATTGATCCGCACCATCGAGGCGCGTTCGAATGGCGGCTATTCGCCCAGTCCGGGCGTGGTCTATCCTGCGCTGACCTTCATGGAAGAAGCTGGTCTGCTCGAAGCGGTGCAGGATGGCGCGCGCAAGAACTATCGCGCAACCGAGGAAGGCAAGGCGCAGATCGTCAAGGAGGCCGACACCGTCGCTGCCTTGCAGGCGCGCCTGGCCTCGCTGGCGGAAGTGCGTGACCGGACCGATGCCGCCCCTGTGCGGCGGGCGATGCAGAACCTCAAGACCGCCATTTTCGACCGCCTGTCGCAAGACCGGGTGGACCGTGAAACCGTGCTGCGCGTTGCCGAATTGATCGACGATGCCGCCCGCAATATCGAAAGGATTGGCTCATGACCCAGGTTATCGCGATAGTTCCCACCGCCAATGGCGGCAAATACGTTCGCCAGCTTTGCAAGCATTGGGCGCACAAGCTCGATGTGACGCTGGACGGCGATACCGGCATCGTCCGTTTCCCCAACGCGGAAGCGGTCATGACGGGAGAAGCGGACGCCATTCGTATCGCACTGACGGCGGATGACGCCGAAACGGCGGAGCGGATGAAGGATGTGATCGAGCGCCATCTGGACCGCTTCGCCTTCCGCGAAGCGCCGCTCACCTACCAATGGAGCGCGGGCGCATGAACCGCGCCCGCCTCCCGCCTTTGCCCGTCAGGCCGAAGCGGGGGGCGGGGTTGAACCGCTTTCCCCCTCTGCCGGTTTGCGCTTGTCCTCTTCGATGAAGATATGGGTCATCTGGTCGCTCGACTGGCCGATCTTTGCGTCGTCCAGCGCCTGCTTCACGGCGAAGATGATCTTGCTTTTGACCCCTGCAAAATCGTTCTGGGATGTATTGGTCCACCATTGGACCAGAAAATCGATCGAACCGCCGTTGAACTGCTGGGCATAGACGCCGATGGGGTGGTCCCTGTTGATTGCTTCCACGCTGCCCACCGCTTCGCGAATAATCGACGCGGCGTGCGGCAGATCACACGTGGTGGAGACTTTCACCACCATTTCGTTACGGCGCACCGGCGAATCGGTGACGATCTTGACCGGGTTCTTGAACATCATCGAATTGGGCAGGATCGTCAGCTCGTTGGTGGGTTGGCGGATATGCGTCTCGCGCAAGGTGATCTTTTCCACCCGGCCGGCGATGTTGTTGGCTTCCACCTGATCGCCGATCTGCATCTTGTCGCGCAGCATGATGAGCACGCCCGCCAGGAAGTTTTCGAGAATATCCTGAAAGGCGAAACCGATGGCGACCGCGCCGACACCTAACCCGGCGACGAGGCTGGCGGGTGTGAGGCCGGGCATCACCATGGTGGCGGCGATCAGCAGGCCGAATATCCAGATGGCCAGGCGCACCAGCGTTTCGATCAACTGACGAAGATCGGCACGCAGCGAGGTGTGGCGGGTGATACGATTGGCGATCCGCACCGAAAAACGCGCCAGGCCCCAGGTGATGAAGACCACGAGAACGGCAATGACCAGATTGGGCAGCATGGCAAAGAAGCTGTCGATCATGGAATCGACCTGCTTCTGCAGGGTTTCGATATAACGCAAACTCAAGACTCCCTTTCGCGGGCAACCAACCGGGAAACGCGGTAAATGTTCCATGCCGCCTTGCCAATGCGGGGCAGGCCGAAGCAGGCGCGGGATTTGTGCCGCCAGGCCCCATGTTGCGGGAAATGTGCTGTTTGGGCGGGAAATCGCGCTTGCGAAACGGATCGCAAGGCGCAATGGACCCCGGCTATGACTGACACACCCCTGATCGAAGCCGCTCTCGCATCCAAGGCATGGCCGTTCGAAGAAGCGCGCCGGCTGGTGAAGCGCTACCCCAATGGCAAGCGGGGGAAAGACGGCGCGCTGGAACCGGTGCTGTTCGAAACGGGTTACGGCCCTTCAGGCCTGCCGCATATCGGGACGTTTCAGGAAGTGCTGCGCACCACGCTGGTCCGCCGGGCTTATGAAGTGCTGACGGATGGCGCGCCGACGCGCCTGGTTGCGTTCAGCGACGATATGGACGGGCTGCGCAAAGTGCCCGACAATATCCCCAACGCCGATGTGCTGGCCGCCAATCTGGGCAAGCCGCTGTCACGCATTCCCGATCCATTCGGCAAGTATGAAAGCTTCGCTCATCACAACAACGCGATGCTGCGCCAGTTTCTTGACCGGTTCGGGTTCGACTATGAATTCGTCTCTGCCTCGGATCGTTACAATTCCGGTGCGTTCGACGATGCGCTGCGCAATGTCCTGCGCAGTTACGGCGCGATCATGGATGTGATGCTGCCGACGCTGCGCGCCGAACGGCAGGCGACCTACTCACCGGTTCTACCCGTCAGCCCGACGAGCGGTGTGGTGCTGCAAGTGCCGGTGGAAGTGATCGATGCCGATGCCGGGATCGTCCGTTTCGAGGATGAGGGCAAGGTCATCGAACAGTCGATCCTGGGCGGCAACGCCAAGCTGCAATGGAAAGTCGACTGGGCGATGCGCTGGGTCGCGCTCGGCGTCGACTATGAAATGTGCGGCAAGGATCTGACCGACAGCGTCACGCAGTCGGGCAAGATCGCCAAGGTGCTCGGCGGCCGGAAACCCGAAGGGCTGATCTACGAACTCTTCCTCGACGAGAAGGGGGAGAAGATTTCCAAGTCCAAGGGCAATGGCCTGACGATCGACGAATGGCTGCGTTACGGCACCGAGGAAAGCCTCGGTTTCTATCTCTACCGCGAACCCAAGAGCGCCAAGCAGTTGCACATGGGCGTGATCCCGCGCGCGGTGGACGAATATTGGCAGTTTCGCGACAAGCTGGCCGAGCAGCCCGTCGAGCAGAAGCTGGGCAATCCGGTATGGCATCTTTCCCGTGCCAACGGCGGTTCGGCGGATGCCGATACCCCCGATGGCGGAGACAAGCTGGCCGTGACTTTCGGCCTGTTGCTCAATCTTGTCGGAGTGCTGGGGCCGCATGCTACGCATGAACAGGTATGGTCCTACCTCGGCAATTATATCGCCGATGCGAACCCGGCGGACCATCCTGCGCTCGACGCGCTGATCGAGCCGGCGCTCGCCTACAACCGCGATTTCATCCTGCCGACGCTCAAGCGCCGTGCGCCGACCCCGAAGGAGGCGGAAGCGTTGAAGGCGCTCGACGCCGAACTGGCAGGCATGGCCGAGGAGACGTCAGCGGAGGATATCCAGACCGCCGTTTATGAGATCGGCAAGAAGGAAGTCTTCGGCTTCGAAAGCCTGCGCGACTGGTTCAAGGCGCTGTATGAAACCTTGCTCGGCTCCTCCCAAGGGCCGCGCATGGGCAGCTTCATCGCGCTTTACGGTGTTGCCAATACGCGCAAGCTGATCGAAGAAGCGCTGGCCCAGTAAACCGTGGGGCAGGGGGCTGTATGAAAAACATACCAGTCCCCAGGGTGTTCGATCCCATGGTTTGATGGTGCGATGCTTTCATCGGAATGGGCGGAAGCATCGTGGGCCGGAATCGCCAGTCCCGGAAGGGCAGGGTGGCCGCCGTCAGCCTGTCATGCCCATTTGCGCACTCTGTACCAGCGGGTGACGATATGCTTCGCCCCTTTGACCACGGGCAGGGCGGCATGCGCCGTCATGGCGTTGGGGACGCCATCGACGGTGGCGTTGTTCCAGATCAGCAAAGCGCCCCTCTGCGGGGTGACGGAAAGGCCGAGCCGGGTGAACTCCGTCGCGCCGCCTTCCTCCACATCGTTGAGATAGATCATCGCTGTCCAGCAGCGCTGTCCGCCATTGGGCTTTTCCAGCTTCCAGTGATCTTCGCTGGTATAGAACCAGTCGCAATGCTCTTTGTATTGCTGGCCGGGCAGGTAGCGTTGCCCTTGCAGCGTTTCCCCATTTTCCGATGGCAGGCCGAGAAGATCGTCGATCCGCCGGGAAACCATCTGCACGACGGGATTGTATGCGTCGAGATTGCCGGAATAACTGGTGCGATAACCGATAGTGGAATCGTCGTTCGAATAGAGCGTGGACGGCTTCGCCACCGTGTCGATCATGGTGACCAGTTGCCAGCATTCCATTTCATCCAGAAAAGCGCCCACCGCGTAAATTTCCGCCGCATCGGTTGGGAGCTTGTGCACATGCGGGTCGCCATCGAGTCGAGCGCGGACAAGCGCCCCGATGCGGGCAAGCGATTTCTGATCGGGAACGGCGGTGCCGGTACGTGAAAACAGTTTCATGGTCGATGCAGTCTAGGGATAGCGGCACTCTCGCTGCAAGGTTTTCCGGCTCGTTTTCAGGGTAACGTGCACGTGCGCTGTGGCGGGCATGGAAAACCCCCGCCCGAGGGAAAAGGCGGGGGTTCCTTGCCCGAATACCGGCCACTCACTCGGTACGGGCTTACCAGAAGAAGTCGTTTATCACATCGACGACTTCGCCGCTGTAAATATTTACGAGCAGGATATCGTCGTAATAGCGCACCCAGCGATACGGACCATCTGCAGGGGGCAGGCGGTAGGCCCAGGGATCGTTGATCCAGTACCGGTTGGAATAGAACATCGAGTCGAGGAAGAACCCGATGCTCAACCGGCGATAGGACCAGCTATTATAAGGGGCGTAATACCGGCCCATGCGATAGGTGTCGCGGTGGTTGCTGCGATAACGCTGCCAGTCGTACCGGTTATCGTCGCGCCAGCGGCGATTCCAGTCGCCCCGGCCATTGGTATAGCGATCGCGGTAGATGTCCGGGCGGCCGTTGCGATTGCCGTCACGGCTCCAATTGCCATTCCGGTCCCGCGTGAAGCCGCCGTTGTTCCGGTCGCGATTCCAATTGTTGTCACGGTTGATCTGGTTGTTGCGATCACGATTCCAATTGCGGTTCGGATCGGTCACCTGGTTGGGGGTGTTGGGCTGCTGCCCGTTGTTCCGGTCGCGATTCCAGTTACGGTTCGGATCGGTTACCCGGTTGGGGGTGTTGGGTTGTTGCCAGTTGTTGCCAGGGCGGACGCGATCCACGCGATTGTTGGAGGAAGGCGCCGACCCATCGTTCATCCGCGGATTGCTCCAGTCCTGCGCGTGTTGCGGCGGCCTGGGTTGAGTCACCTGCCGTTGCGGCGTCGGCTGCGGGGCGGTCACGTTGCGTTGCTGGAAATCGCGATTGCGAGGGGCGCTGCCACGGTCCATCTGCGGGGCACGGTTAACCGCGCCGTCATTGGAACGCGGGGCGCGTTCCGCACGATTGGCGTTGCCGCCCCAGCCGCGCTGATTATCGCTCTGGGCAAAGGCATCGCCGGGCAGGGCGGACATCGCGATTACGGCTGCCAATGCCGTCATGCCGCCCGATTTCAGAAATTGCTTCAATTGCATAACGGCTCTCCATCCGTTTGCCGCGAGAGAGAGGCGCGGCATATCGTGCGAGCAGATTTACCCGATTCGGGCTGTCATAACGGTGAACCGGTCTGTTGGGTTCCTGTTCATCTTTGTTAAATCGAAAATTAACATTCTCGGTCGTTTCATACCGGGCATTCGGCGGGCTCGCGAAGCCATCATGCGCGCCAACAGGCAGGCAGGGCAAGTAAACATAGGTTGCCAACCGTGCGATTGTCGCCTATGGGCCGCGCCGATCCAGCTTCGGTGCGATACCGCAGCTTGTCCGCCGCAGCGTGAAACCCGGCTTTTGTGTCAGGGCTCGGGCGGACTGAAGAGATCGCTCATTTCCGCCTGACGCTTCCTTATTCACGCAGGGTCGCTTCGTTCGAACCCTGACGCCGTGCGCGATGCGTGCGGCGCCGTGAATTTTTGAGAGTATTCCATGTCCTATTTTTCCGACCTTGGCTTGGCCGAGCCCATTTTGCGCGCACTTGGCACCAAAGGTTACGCCGATCCGACGCCGATCCAGCAGCAGGCAATCCCCGCGCTGCTCGAAGGGCGCGACCTTCTGGGTATCGCGCAGACGGGCACCGGCAAGACCGCTGCCTTCTCCCTTCCTTCGCTGCACCGGCTGGCCGCCGATCCCAAACCGCGCAAGAACGCATCGTGCCGCATGCTGGTGCTCTCGCCGACGCGCGAACTCGCCGCCCAGATCGCCGAGAACATGCGTGGTTATGCCAAGTATCTGGCCCTGAACGTGCAGTGCATTTTCGGCGGCGTTCCCGCCGGGAAGCAGGCGCGGGCGCTGGTGCCGGGCACCGATATCCTGGTGGCGACGCCGGGCCGCCTGCTCGACCTGATCGATCAGCGCGCGCTGACGCTGCGCCATGTCGAAATCTTCGTGCTCGATGAAGCCGATCAGATGATGGACCTCGGCTTTATCCAACCGCTGAAGCGGATTGCCGCACTGCTGCCCCAGGAACGGCAGAGCCTGTTCTTTTCGGCCACGATGCCCAAGGCGATTGCCGATCTGGGCAAGCAGTTCATCCATAATCCGGTGCGGGTGGAAGTCGCCCCGCAATCGACCACTGCCGAACGCGTCGAACAATATGCCACCTTCCTCAACCAGGCGGAAAAGCAGGCCCTGCTGACTCTGCGCCTGCGTGAAGGGCTGGGCGATGGCGCGATCGACCGCGCGCTCGTCTTCACCCGGACCAAGCATGGCGCGGACCGGGTGGTGCGCCATCTCGCCACGGCGGGTATTTCGGGCGCTGCGATCCACGGCAACAAGAGCCAGGCCCAGCGCACCGCCGCGATCAAGGGCTTCCGTTCGGGTTCCGTGCGGGTGCTGGTGGCGACGGACATCGCCGCGCGCGGGATCGATATTCCGGGTGTCAGCCACGTGTTCAATTTCGAACTGCCCAATGTGCCCGAACAGTACGTCCACCGCATCGGCCGCACCGCGCGCGCCGGGGCGGACGGGATCGCGATCAGCTTCGTGGCACCGGATGAAAAGCCCTATCTGCGCGATATCGAACGGCTCACGCGGGTGAAGCTCACCCAGCAGGCGCTGCCCGATGATTTCGAGAAACAGGCTTCCCGCCTGCCGTTGCCCTCGCGCAAGGCTGTGCAGGAAGCGGTTTCGGAAGACGGCCGCCCGGCGCATCATCAGCCGCGTGGACGCCGCAACGATGGCCGCCGCGAACGCGATGGCGAACGGCAGCCGCGCGAACAGCGCGAACAGGGTTTGACCCGCGTGCGCACCGACCGCAGCCACATCCGCCCGGCGCGGCCGCATGGGGGCGATGAACGCCCGGCGCAGCAGCGCGACCATCGCGGTGGCCGCAACGAACGTCCGGTACAGGGCAGGGACGAACGCGCCGCCATGCCGCATCGTGACCAGCGCTCCGGCGAAGGCCGCCTTGCTCCGCGCAAGGACGGTCCGCGGCAAGAGGGCCAGCGCCACGATGGCCAGCGCCGGGGCCAGGGCGGGCAACGCAGTGGCGGCAACAACGGTGGGCAGCGCACGATGCGGCGCCAGCGCCAGCCGCAGGCGTAAGCATAGCGAACAAGGGGTTTGCAGAACTGGGGCGCTGCCAGCTCGCCCGTCACCTGAAACAAGTTCAGCATGACGAGGAGGCAGGCGGACCTTTTTCGATCCTGCATTTGCAAACGCTGTAACCCGCACAAAAAAGGGCCGCTTACCCGATGGTAGGCGGCCCTTGCTTATGCGGTGCGATCCGCGATCAGCGCGTCAGCTTCTTGTAGGCCAGGCGCGTCGGGCGGTCGGCGGCGTCGCCCAAGCGGCGGCGCTTGTCTTCTTCGTAAGCTTCGAAGTTTCCTTCGAACCATTCGACATGGCTGTTGCCTTCGAACGCGAGGATGTGCGTCGCCAGACGGTCGAGGAAGAAGCGGTCGTGGCTGATGACCACAGCGCAGCCCGCGAAATTCTCAATCGCGTCTTCCAGCGCGGCCAGCGTTTCCACATCGAGATCGTTGGTCGGTTCGTCCAGCAGCAGCACGTTGCCGCCCTGCTTGAGCATCTTGGCCATGTGGACGCGGTTGCGTTCACCGCCGGAGAGCTTGCCGACATTCTTCTGCTGGTCCGCGCCCTTGAAGTTGAACGCGCCGACATAGGCCCGGGTCGAGGTGTCGTGTCCGTTGACCTTCATGTAATCGAGCCCGTCGGAGATTTCTTCCCAGACATTCTTCGCCGGATCGAGGTGATCGCGGCTCTGATCGACATAGCCGAGGCGGACGGTTTCACCGATGGCGATTTCGCCCGAATCCGGGGTTTCCTTGCCGGTGAGGATCTTGAACAGCGTGGACTTGCCCGCGCCGTTCGGCCCGATCACGCCGACAATGCCGCCCGGCGGGAGCATGAACGAGAGGTCTTCGAACAGCAGCTTGTCGCCATAGGCTTTGGAAATGCCCTTGGCTTCGATGACCTTGCCGCCGAGCCGTTCGGGCACCTGGATGACGATCTGCGCCTTGCCGGGGCGGCGGTCGTTCTGCGCTTCCTGCAACTGCTCGAACTTGCGGATACGGGCCTTGGACTTGGTCTGGCGGGCGGCAGGGGTCTGCCGAATCCATTCCAGCTCTTCCTTGAGCGCTTTGGAACGGCCGCTTTCCTCACGCTCTTCCTGCTCAAGGCGCTTGGCCTTCTTTTCGAGATAGGTCGAGTAATTGCCTTCGTAGGGAAAGTACTTGCCCCGGTCGAGTTCGAGAATCCAGTCCACCACGTTGTCGAGGAAGTAGCGGTCGTGGGTAATCATCAGCACCGCGCCGGCATATTCCTTGAGATGGTTTTCCAGCCATTCCACGGATTCAGCGTCGAGGTGGTTGGTCGGTTCGTCCAGCAGCAGGATGGAAGGCTTCTGGATCAGCAGGCGGGTCAACGCGATGCGGCGCTTTTCACCGCCGGAAAGGCTGTCCACTGGCCAGTCGCCCGGCGGGCAGCGCAGCGCTTCCATCGCGATTTCGAGCTGGTTGTCGAGCGTCCACCCGTCAACCGCGTCGATCTTTTCCTGCAGCGTGCCCATTTCTTCCATCAGGGCATCGAAATCCGCGTCTTCCGGCGGATCGGCCATCAGCATCGAGATTTCGTTGAAGCGGTCGACCATATCGGCCACTTCGCGCGCGCCATCCTTGACATTTTCCAGCACGGTCTTGCTGGAATCGAGCTCCGGCTCCTGCGCCAGATAGCCGACCGTGATGTTCTCGCCTGGCCAGGCTTCGCCGGTGAAATCGGTATCGATCCCGCCCATGATCTTCATCAGGGTCGATTTGCCGACGCCGTTGGGGCCGACGATGCCGATCTTGGCACCCTGATAGAATTGCAGGTTGATGTTGCTGAGCACCGGCTTCTGCGCGCCGGGAAAGCTCTTGGTCATGCCTTTCATGACATATGCGTATTGGGCGGCCATTGTCGTCCTTCGGGGATAAACGGGTGTCTGCAAGGAATTGCCCGCCATGTAGCGATGGCAAGGGCCGGGGGCAAGGTTTGGGACTCCGGTCCCGCGCCTATTCCGCCGCCAGCAATTGCTCAGCCCCGCCCAGATCGACGCTGACGAGGCGGGACACGCCCTTTTCGACCATGGTCACACCGAATAGGCGGTTCATCCGGCTCATCGTCACGGCGTTGTGGGTGACGATGAGATAGCGGGTGTCCGTTTCTTTCTGCATCGCGTCGAGCAGATCGCAGAAGCGGTCGATATTGGCATCGTCCAATGGCGCATCGACTTCGTCCAGCACGCAGATCGGCGCAGGGTTGGTGAGGAACAATGCGAAGATCAGCGCGACGGCGGTCAGCGCCTGTTCCCCGCCGGAGAGGAGGCTCAGCGATTGCAGCCGCTTGCCCGGCGGCTGGGCGAAAATCTCCAGGCCCGCCTGCAACGGATCGTCGGAATCGATCAGCGCCAGGTGCGCTTGCCCGCCTTCGAACAGGCGGGTGAACAGGCGGCGGAAATGGGTGTCCACTTCCTCGAACGCGGCGCGCAGACGTTCGCGCCCTTCGCGGTTCAGGTTGCCGATGGAGCCGCGCAGGCGGTTGACCGCTTCGGCCAGTTCCGCCTGTTCGGCAGCGCTTTCGCCCTGGCGGTTTTCGATCTCGACCAGTTCCTCCGCCGCCACGAGATTGACCGGCCCGATCCGTTCGCGATCCGCCGTCAGCCTCTCATGCTCGGTGGATTCGGTGTCTGCCGCGCCGATCCCGGTTTCGTCGAAAACGAAGCGGGAAGGGAGCAGGGGGGGCGGGCAATGGAAGCGTTCTCCGGAAAGGCGGTTGAATTCGCTGCGGCGGGCTTCCTCGTTTTCCGCCCGCGCGCTGGCCCCGGCGCGATCCTCGCGCGCGGTGGCGAGTGTTTCGGTGGCTTCGGCCAGCGCGGCATCGATGGCGCGCGCGGCCATTTCCGCTTCGGCGAGGGCGGCTTCCGCGTCCGCCAATTCCTTGCCCAGCCGTTCACGCACCCCGTCACCCTGTTCGATATCGTGCATCAGCGCGGCGGGTTTCGCGGCGATGATCGGGTGTTCCTCCTCGATTTCCTCGAACCGCCGGGCCATTTCGGAGAGGCGACGGGTGGCTTCGTCGGAACGGGCCTGCCAGCCCCGGATATCGGCGGCGCGGGCGGCGGTGCGTTCGCGCGCGACAGCCAGCGCCTGATCGTGTGCGGCTAGTTCGGCGGTGGCGGCCTGCAAAGCGGAGCGGGCGGCTTCGTGCTTCGCTTGCGCGGTGGCCAGCGCGGCCCGGCCATGTTCGGGATCTGGCAGGGCGGCCTTCTTTGCCTCTGCGGTGGCGGTTTCGCTTTCAGCCTGCTGGCGTTGATTTTGCAGATCGCTGGCGGCGGTGTCCAGTTCGGCCATGCGCGCGGCACGGCGTTCGCGCGCGGCTTCGGCCTGATCCTGCGCGCGCAGGGCATTGCGCTCTGCCTCTGCCGCCTGCGTGACGGCGCGTTCAGCGGCGATGAGCGTGCATTGCAGTTCGGAAAGCTGCCCTTGCAAGGTCTGCTGATGCGTTTCCGCTTCTTCCACCGCCGCGCGCAGGGCGGGCAACTGCGCCGCCAGTTCGGCATGGCGGTTTTCAGCCTCCAGCCGGGCGGCTTCCGCCGCGCCTTCGCCCCGCGCGACGAACCCATCCCAACGCCGCAACCGGCCATCGCGGGTGACGAGCCATTCGCCGGGGGCGAGCGGGCGGCGGTCGTCCACGTCCACCACGTGCACCAGCGCCAGCCGGGCGGCGAGTTCAGCGGGGCAATCGGGAACATGCGCCGCCAGACTGTCGGCCACCGGCGTGGGTGCGCCGCCGCCGGTCCAGAAGCGGCCTTCGGCATCGTCGCCCGGCTGGCCGAGCGGGGCCTTGGCATCGCGGCCGAGCACAGCGGCCAGCGCACGCTCATACCCCGGCGCGGCGCGCACCCGGTCAAGCGCGGCGGGCAGGCCATGTTTGCCCGTGGCCTGTTTCGCCCGCGCCTCACGATCTCGTTGCAAGGCGTTGTATTCGCGTTCGATCCCCGCCAGTTCACCCTTGGCGGCGGCGAGTGTGGCGCCCGCTTCATCGCGCGTGGTGGTCAGCGTTTCCTTCTCCGCCTGATGCTGGGCAAGATCGCTGCGCAACCGGGCCAGATCGGCCCCGGCCTGCGCGACGGTCTGCCGGGCGGCGGCAAGTGCGATTTCAGGATCGTCCTGCGCGGCGAGAGCGGCGCGCATGTCTTCCTGCCGCCGGATTTCCTGCGCCAGCCGGTCCACCCGGGCTCGTGCCTGCGCCAGTTCCGCCTCCGCCACGCGCCAGTCGGCCTCGACCCCGGCATGGTCCGCCGTGGCCTTGGCCAGTGCCAGTTCAGCAGCCCGGCCCGCACGCTCTCCCTCTTCCAGCCGCGCGGCGAGAGTGGGGCGCGCTTCCTCGTCCGCCGCCAGCGCTTTCTGGCTTTCGCCCAGTTCGGTTTCCAGCCGGGCGAGCGCTTCCGCCGCATCGCGCGTCAACCGGTCGGCATCGCCGCGATCTTCGATCAGGCGGTTGCGCTGCCGTTCGAGATCGGCCAGCCGCTGCTCCGCCGCTTCCAACTGGCTGGTGAGCGAGGCCATGCGGTGCCCATGGGCGCTGGCATCGTCGCGCCGATCGGCCAGCAGATCGCGCGCGCGGGCGAGCGTTTCGGCCGCTGCCATCTGCGTTTTCTGCGCGGTGGCCGTGGCGGCCTGCGCGGCGCTGACCCGTGCTTCGCATGCCTGCGCTTCCTGGCGCGCTGCCTCTGCCGCCGCCGCTGCATCGCGCCAGCGGGCGAACAGCAGACGCGCTTCCGCCACCTGAATCCGGTTCGACAATTCCTTGTAGCGTTCGGCCTGTTTGGCCTGTCGGCGCAGTGTGGAAATCTGCGCATTCATGCCCGCCATCAGGTCTTCGAGCCGGGCAAGATTGGTTTCGGTCTGCCGCAGCTTGCTTTCGGCATCCTTGCGGCGGACATGCAGCCCCGCGATCCCGGCCGCTTCTTCCAGCATCTGCCGCCGTTCGGCGGGCTTGGCGGCAATGATGCTGGCGATCTTGCCCTGGCTGACCAGCGCCGGGCTATGCGCGCCGGTGGCCGCATCGGCGAAGACCAGCGCGATATCCTTGGCCCGCACATCGCGCCCGTTCACGCGATAGGCGCTGCCCGCGCCGCGTTCGATCCGGCGGGTGACTTCCAGTTCTTCGGAATGTGCATCCTCGCACTGGAGGACGACTTCGGCAAAATCGCGCGGCGCGCGCTGGGCAGTGCCCGCGAAGATCACGTCTTCCATCCCGCCCGAACGCATGGATTTGGGCGAATTTTCGCCCATGACCCAGCGGATCGCTTCCAGCAGGTTGGATTTGCCGCATCCGTTGGGGCCGACCACGCCGGTCAGCCCTGATTCGATGCGCAGTTCGGTGGGCTCGACGAAGCTCTTGAAGCCCGAGAGTTTGAGCTTCCTGATCTTCATCGAACCCCCGTCTCCTTGTCTCAGGTGCGGCGCATCAGCGGGCGCCCGCTGCCTGCAGGGCGGGTTCCAGCGCTTCCCAGGTCTGTTCGGTCAGCTTGCGGCCATTGAGGAAGAAGGTGGGCGTGCCTTCCACGCCCAGTTCTTCCGATTGCTTGCTCGAACGATCCGCGATCCCTTCGGCAAAGCCCGGCTTGGCAAGGCAAGTGGCAGCCTGATCGCGCGAAATGCCGCGTGCGGCGAAGAAATCGGTCAGCCCGGCGGTATCGGCAATCGCCTTGTAGCGTGATTTCTGGTCGGCCTGCTTCATCGCCGCGTCGAGCTTGGCGGAATTGGCCTGAATGCCCTGCACGATGGTGGGAAGATTGGCCCATACCTGCTCGCTCAACGCCGGGTAGTTTTCAGGCGTACCGCAACGCACCAGCATGGCCATCGTCAGGTCGAGCCCGTCATGCACCTGATTGCGCAGTTCGTAACTAAGCACGCCGCTGGCCACATATTTGTCGCGCAGCTTGGCCCCGCCTTTCTGCGAGAATTCGGCGCAGTGCGGACAGGTGAGCGACGCATATTCGATCAGCTTGAGCGGCGCATTGGGATTGCCCATGCGATAGCCGTCTTCCGGCGTCACGCTGACCACTTCGGACCATTGCTTGCCCGCGGGCGGGGCGACGGCGGCGATCTTCTCACCCTTTTCGGCACCACCCTTGGCGGCATCCTTCGATCCGCAGGCGGCAAGGCTGAGGCTCATGGGAAGGATCAGAGCGGCAAATGCGGCGTGGCGAAGCAGTTTCGTCATATACGGTTCCTGTTGCGGGGAGAGGGTATCCTGCAAATTGCGGAGCGAAAAGCAGGGGCTCCTCAAGATAGGGTGTATTCCACAAGAATCGGCGGCCCGGGCCGGGCCTGCAAATTGTCAGAGATGGGATGCGATTGCCTTCTGCAAGCCGTCCCACGAATAGACATCCTCCAGCAGCTTGCCATTGATGGCGAAACTGGGCGTGCCCTGCACATTGAAGGCGTTGGAACTGGCCTCGCTCTGCTGGGCGATGCGCCGGGCGGCGGCTTCGTCGGACAGACACTTGTTGGCGGCCACGCGATCATACCCGCGCTTTTCCATGACGGAATAGAGATCGGCATCGCTGGCGATGGCGCGCATGCGGTCCCCGAGAGGGCCGGAGTTCCAGCGATCCTGCGTGGCCTTGGTCGCGGAAGACAGGCGTTGCAGCCATTTATCCTGGCTGCGCAGGATGGCATCATGGTTGGCGAAGAATTTTTGTTCCGGGCCGCATTCGGCCAGCAGCGCGGCGGCAAGGTCGACCGGGTTGCGCAGCACATGGCGCACTTCCACCGAAGCCTTGCCCGGCGCGACATAGGCCAATTGCATCGCCGCACTCGATTGTTGTTCGAAATTGGCGCAATGCGGGCAGGTGTAGCTGACGAATTCGAGCACCGCGACTTTCGCCTGCGGATTGCCCATGCGATGGCCGCCCGCCTCGGTCCGCACCACGGTGTTGACCCAACTGGGATGGGTTGCGGCTGTCGCGACTGCGGCAACGGCGGCGAGAGCCGCGAATTTCAGTGTCCTGGGCAAAATGTTCACGTTTTTCCATTCTCCTTGCCGCCCAGACTACGGGCAAGCGATTCCAGCACCGTGCGCAGCTCAGCGTCGCCGATATCGCGCAGGGAATCGCCCAGTTCCATGGGAATGGGCTTCAGCGACGGCGGCGCGACCGGGCGCTTTTGCGCATCGGGCGCCTTAACCACGCCTTGCCGGATTTTGACACGGGCAACCGCGTTATATCCAAAGAAACGATTCACCCGCTCGACGATTTCGGGGATGACCTGCTGGATCAGCGGGGCGTGCGCGGGTTTCACCACCAGTTGCAGGATGCCTTCGCTCTTTTCCCCCGGCGGAAAACGGATCGCTTCGGGCGCGCAGGCGCGGGCATGCGTTTCCCCCACGATTTCCGGCCAGCGGGTGACGACGCTCGACTGGATGAAGCCGAACCGGCGGAACGCGGTGCGCCCGATCTGCGGCATGAGATCGCCAATCGCGCGCGCCTGTCCCCCGCGCGCCCGTTCGTAAGGCTTCGCCTGCTTGCTGCCCGATGGGGATTTTTTCGGTTTCGGTCGATCCGGTTCCATTGCGCGCGGGACCATGCCATAGCGCGCGCATGGTGGATAGTGTCGCCGCGCGCCTGCTCGACTGGTATGACAATCATGCGCGTGCGCTGCCGTGGCGCAGCCCGCCCGGCTCCCCGCCGCCCGATCCCTATCGCGTGTGGCTTTCCGAAGTGATGCTGCAGCAGACCACGGTTGCGGCGGTTATCCCCTATTTCGAAAAATTCACGCGCCGCTGGCCCGGCGTGGCCGATCTGGCCGCCGCGCCGGAGGAGGATATCATGGCTGCCTGGGCGGGGCTGGGATACTATTCGCGCGCGCGCAATCTGGTGGCTTGTGCCCGGGCCGTGGCGGCGCAGGGGGCTTTTCCGGATACCGAAGAGGCCCTGCGGCAATTGCCGGGGCTCGGCGCTTATACCGCGGCGGCAGTGGCTGCGATTGCCTTCGGGCAGCGGGCGGTGGTGGTCGATGCCAATGTCGAACGGGTGGTGGCGCGCCTGTTCGCGATAGAGGAACCGCTGCCCGCCGCGCGCAAGGCGATCCGTGAACATGCCGACGCGATCACGCCGGACAGGCGCGCAGGCGATTTTGCCCAGGCGATGATGGATCTGGGTGCGACGATCTGTACCGCGCGCGATCCCAAATGCCTCCTGTGCCCGCTGGTTTCCGATTGCCGGGGCCGGGCAGGGGGCGATCCGGCGCGTTTCCCGGTGAAAGCGCCGAAGAAGGCCCGGCCGGAACGGCATGGCACAGCTTACTGGATTGCGCGCGGCGGTGAGGTCTGGCTCGTCCGCCGCCCCGGCAAGGGGATGCTGGGCGGGATGCGGGCCTTGCCCGATGACGGCTGGTCCGCCCGCGCGGATGGCCATGGGGCCGGGCCATTGCCCGGTTCATGGCGCGCGGCAGGGGCGGTTCAGCATGGCTTCACCCATTTTTCGCTCCATCTCGCGGTGGCGCGCTATGACGGTGACGAATGGGCCGCGCTGGATGGTGCGGAGGGCGAATGGTGGCCCGTTTCCGCGCTGGACCGCGCCGGGCTGCCGACGGTCTTCGCCAAGGCCGCGCAGCGGGCGCTGATGGAAGAGAATGCATGATGGACCAGTCTCCGGCTTTCTTTTCGCGCAGGGCGTTTCTGGGTAGCGGGGCGGCATTGGGGGCATCGTTCGCCCTGACGCCGCATATCCGGGCGGCGGAACGGGGCGATGATTGGGCTGGCGTCAGAAACTATACCGACGGTTACGTGCGCAGTGGCAAGCTGGTGGGCGCTGTGGCGGCGATGGGGCTGGGGCAGGCGCCATTGCGGATCGTTGCGCGCGGGGTGCGGACGATGGAAGGCACGGCCATGGATGGCGACAGCCTGTTCCGAATCTATTCGATGACCAAGCCGATCACCGGCATGGCGGCGATGATGCTGATCGATGAAGGGCGGATGCAACTGGATCAGCCCTTGGCCGATATCCTGCCCAAATTTGCGCAGATGAAAGTGCAGCGGGTGCCCGATGGATCGATCACCGATCTCGTGGCCGCCCGTACGCCCATCACCATCCGCCATCTGCTGACCCATACCGCAGGGCTGGGCTATTCGATCATCCAGAACGGCCCGATCAAAACGGCTTATGTCCAGGCAGGCCTTGTGCCGGGGCAGATCAGCCGCCTGCCGCTTGCCGAACTGTTCGGCGCTCGCAACACAACGCTGACGCTGGCCCAGTTCGCCGACCGGCTGGCGCAGATGCCGCTGGTCTATCAGCCGGGTACGAAGTGGAGCTATTCGGTCGGGCTCGACCTGATGGGGCGCGTGATTGAAATCGTGTCCGGCAAGCCGTTCGATGTCTTTCTTCAGGAGCGCCTGCTCGATCCGCTGGGCATGACGAGCACTTGGTTTCGGGTGCCGCAAAGCCAGATCGGCCGCTTGACGACCAATTATGGGGTGATGGGTGGGGTGCTCCTTCCGCTCGATCCGGCGGGGGCTTCGGTCTTCGCATTGAAACCGGCATTTCCTTTCGGCGGAGCGGGGTTGGTCAGCAGTCCGCGCGACTATGACCGGTTCCTGCGCATGCTGGTGGGTTTCGGAAAGTTCGAAGGCAAACGGGTGATGAGCGAGCGGGCGGTGCGCCTGGGCACCAGCAATCTGCTGCCGGCGGGGATCAGCACGGCGGGCACTTTCGCCAACGGCGGCGGGTTCGGGGCCGGGGGGCGTGTGGGGCTGGGCGTGGAGGCAGGAACCTTCGGCTGGGCGGGGGCGGCGGGCACTATTGCCGTCGCTGACTTGAAACGCGGTTGGCGTGGCGGATTTTACGCGCAATACATGCCTGCTTCGGCTTATCCGATACAGGATGAATTTCCGCAGGTTGCGATGAAGGATGCCCTGGCGGCATTGGGGGAGAACGCATGATCGATTTGCAGATTGGTTTCGTTGGGCAACCGCTCGACCGGGCCGACCATATCCGGAATGACAAGGAAGCGGTGGAAGCGCTGAAGGACGAGCGGGCGCTGCTCCTTCGTCTCGATGGCCTCGATCCCGTGATGGACGACGACAATCGCCTGCAATGGGGCACGCTGGATGAAGCTGGCGATGCGGAGCTGGTGTTTCTCGGCCTGATGGAAGGCCGGGTATGCTTTGCCCCGATTCCGGCAGATCCCGGCGGCCCCGGTGCGATGGGCACGGCGATGCGCCGGATCATGGGCGGGATGCCGTCGGACGATCTGGCGATCTATGGCATGGCGCGCAGCGTGGTGGACTGGCATGCCCGCCATCGCTTCTGCGCCCGGTGCGGGGCACCCACCGCGCCCGCGAAAGGCGGCTGGCAGCGCAATTGCGGCACTTGCAAGGCGGAGCATTTTCCGCGCGTCGATCCGGTTACGATCATGCTGGTGGAATACGATGGCCGGTTGCTGCTGGGGCGGCAGCCCAATTTCCCCGAAGGGTTCTATTCCGCACTGGCAGGCTTCGTCGAACCGGGGGAGACGATCGAGGAGGCCGTCGCGCGCGAAGTGATGGAAGAAGCTGGCGTCACCGTGAAGAATGTCGATTACGTGATGAGCCAGCCCTGGCCGTTTCCGGCGCAACTGATGGTCGGTTGCCACGCCACGGCGGAGGAGGACCGGCTGATCGTGGACCGCACCGAACTGGAAGACGCCCGCTGGTTCACACGCGACGAAGTGGCCAGCGCCATGGCAGCGCCCACGGGCGGCGGGGCCTTCGTGCCGCCCCCGCCGGTGGCGATTGCGCATCATCTGCTCAAGTGGTGGCTGCGCAAGGGAGAGTGAGCGGGGCTGGTTTGGGGCCGCTAGACGCTCTGCCGCATCAGAAATGTGCCCTCGCCATAGGATGAGGCTTGCGTGCTGTCGGCATAGTGGAAACCTTGCCTGGCCCAGAAGCCGTCCGCACCGTTGACGGCCATCAGAGTGACGTCGGCAAAGCCCGCCGCGCGCGCCAGTTGCAGGACGAACGCTGTGGCGGCCTGCCCCGCGCCGCTGCCGCGCGCGGCGGGCAGCAGCGCGAGATCGTGCAGGTAGAAGGTATCGGCGTCCGCCGGGATCGCGCCCAGTGCCTTGCCCAGACTGGGCGGAATGTCCCGGTGCCAGGGATGCGCGATGAGGTAACCCGTCACCGTGCCATCGCGTTCGAGAGTGAGGCAGCCTGCCGGATAGAGATGCAGCCGCTCTGCAAGAACGGCCTCCGGTTCGGTGTAAACGCCATGCACTTCGTCGGAAATCCGGGTCATGGCGGGCAAGTCGGCGGCGGTCATCGCGCGCCAGCCGCCTTGCAGGGGTGTCGTCATCGCCTTGTCCTTTCGGTGCGGTGCGGTTGCGGGCGCGGTCAGACCAGCCCCAGTTTCGCCAGTTCCTTGACCAGATGGCCGGGCAGCACGTCGCCCTGCATTTCACCCGAGCCGAGATCGGGCGGGACGTCTTCGTCCTTGAGATAGCGCCAGCCCTGATGCGCGCGTTTGGCGCGCGGTTCCACCGCGATCAGGCGCGGTTCCAATTCGATGTTCCAGCGCCCGTCGTCACGCTTGGAGAAACCGCGAATCGGGCTGCGGCCGATCATCGCGTGATCGAAAATCCAGTAGAGCGATCCGCCGACCATTTCCTCATGCCGCTTGGGCAGATAGCGCGTGGTGGCGAAGGCGTCGGGATAGCGCTCCAGCCATTCGCGCAGATCTTCCACGCTTTTCGCGCCATAGGCGATCTTGGTCATGTGCAGCGGCATAAGACACAGATAGGCGCCTTGGCCGCCGGGGCAAGTGTCAGGAAACCAGCCCGCTCACCGTGGCGAGGCCTAGGAAGGCGAGGAAGCCCATCGAATCCGTCGTCATCGTGACGAAGATCGACGAGGCGATGGCGGGATCGGCCTTCAGGCGTTCCAGCGTCAGCGGTACGAAGACCCCGGCAAACCCGGCGACGAGGATGTTGGTCATCATCGCCAATCCGATCACCGCACCCAGCAGGGGATTGTGGAACAGCACTGTCACTACGACCCCGATGATGAGGGCGACCGTCCCGCCATTGAGCAGGGCGATACCTATTTCCCGGCGCACCGCGCGCAAGGCATTGCTGGCGGTAAGCTGATTGGTGGCGAGCGCGCGCACCGTCACGGCTAGAGTCTGCGTGCCCGCATTGCCGCCGATTCCGGCAACGATCGGCATCAGCGTGGCCAAGGCAACCATCTTGGCGATAGTGGCCTCGAACGTGGCGATAATGGTGGAGGCGACTGCGGCGGTCAGCATGTTGGCGATCAGCCAGCGCACCCGTGCGCCATAGGCTTCGCGGATCGGCTCGTTGATGTCGCCATCGCCTGCGCCGGACAGAAGCATGACGTCCTCGTCCGCTTCTTCCTGAATGATGTGGACGATATCGTCCACCGTAAGCTGGCCGACCAGCCGCCCCGATTCGTCCACCACGGCGGCGGAAATCAGCGCGTATTTCTGGAATTGCAGCGCCACTTCTTCCTGATCCATGCCGACGGGAATCAGCGTCTGGTCGCGCTTCATCACATCGGCCAGCGGGATCGTGCGCGGCGTGCGCAATATCCACGAAAGCTGGCAGGTGCCGACCGGCTTGTGCTGCGGATCGACGATGAAGATTTCCCAGAATTCCGTCGTCAGGCCGCTGTTGTCGCGCAGGTAATCGATCAGGTCGCCAACCGTCATATGCTCCGGCACGGCGACGAGATCGCGCTGCATCAGGCGCCCGGCGGTCTCTTCCGGATAGGATAGCGCGCTTTCGACGGCGGCGCGGCCTTCCGGCTCCATCTCCGCCAGGATCGCGGCCTGTTCGGACGGCTCTAAATCCTCGATCAGTTGAACCGCGTCGTCGGTTTCCAGCTGATCGGCGATTTCAGCCACCGTTTCGGGCGGCAGGTCCTCGACCATGTCGTCGCGGACATAGTCGTTCAGTTCGGAGATGACTTCGCCGGTCATCAGATCGGAAATGGCACGGGCCAGCGGCGCCCGTTTGTCGCGTTCCAGCAGTTCGAAAAGGTCGGCGATGTCTGCGGGGTGGAGCGATTCGACCAGCTCGTAAACCCGCGCGTCGTCCCCCTCTTCGAGCGCGTGCGAGACGGAGCGGACGAATTCCGGCTTCAGCCGGTTATCCTCATCGAACTGTTCCCGCTCTTCCTCCGCTTGGGGCGAGTCGATGCGGTGCAGTTCGTCGAGTTCGTCCGGTGTCATGCGCCTCTCCTATTCCCCGCCGCAGCAATTGCAACCGCGGCGGGGTGACATTGCGTGGATCAGCCTTATATCCACCGCCATTCACTCAGGAGTTTTTACCCATGGCCGATGAAAAACTGACCCTTACTCTCGATAGCGGCGATGTCGTTATCAAGCTGCGCCCCGATCTGGCACCCGGCCATGTCGCCCGTATTACCGAACTGGTGAAGGAAGGCTTCTATGACGGCGTGACGTTCCACCGCGTGATCCCCGGCTTCATGGCGCAGGGCGGCTGCCCCAACGGCACCGGCATGGGCGGTTCGGACAAGCCGGACCTGCAGGCCGAATTCAACGATCATCCGCATGTGCGCGGCGTGTGCTCGATGGCGCGCACGTCCTATCCGCATAGCGCGAACAGCCAGTTCTTCATCTGCTTCGACGATGCGCGTTTCCTCGACAAGCAATATACCGTCTGGGGCGAAGTCGAGAGCGGCATGGAGCACATCGACGCGCTGCCCAAGGGCGAACCGCCGGCAAACCCGGGCAAGATCGTCAAGGCGACCGTCGCCTGATCGCGGACGACGCCTTGCAAGAATGAATGGACGGCCGGATGGGAAACCTTCCGGCCGTTTTCGTATCGTCCGGGCGGCGGAAAGGAAGGCTCCGGGCCTATAGCCCCGCGTGGACCAGCCATTCGTAGAAAATGCGCACCGGCCGCGTTTCCAGCGCCCGCGGGCGGCAGACGAACCAGTAGCTATACGGGCTTTCCACCACACGGTCGGGGAACAACTGGGCGAGCCGCCGGTCCCCCGCACGGCGGAAGTGATCGTCATGCATGATCGCGATGCCAAGCCCCTGCGCCGCCGCTTCGAGCAGCAACTGGCCCGAATCGAAATGATCGATAGCGGCGGGTTCCAGGCCCGGCAGGCCGACGGCGTTCTTCCAGGCGCCGAAGCTTTCGGGCATTTCCTGATGCACGAGGAAGGTCTGGTGCGATAGCGCTTCCACGCTCGGTTCTTCGCCGATTTCTTCGGTCAATTCGCGCGCGCAGATGGCATAGACGCGGTTGTGATCGAGTCGGAAGGAATGGAGGGCAGGGTCCGGTTCGCGCACCAGCAGGATCGCACAGTCCAGCGTATCGCCGACACGGGTTTCGAGATGGGGTCCCGTGTCCATGTCGATATGCAGGCGCGGGTGGAGCTTGCGCAGTTCGGCAAGGCGTGGGAACAGGCGCTGGCTGCCGAACAGCGGCAGCACGCCCAGATGCAGCCGCCACAAGGTGAGATTTTCCGACTGATCCTCGACCGCTGTCGCCAGCGCTTCCAGATGGGGCGACACCGCATCGTAGAAAGCGCGCCCCTCGTCAGTCAATTGCATGGACTGGTGCGCGCGGGTGAACAGCTTCTTGCCGATGAATTCTTCGAGATTGGCAACGCGGCGCGACAGGGCGGAAGGCGACAGGGCGAGTTCTTCCGCCGCCGCCCGGGCCGAGCCCAGACGAACGATGCGCACGAAAGCTTCGAGCGCGCGCAGCGGCGGTAAGCGTCGCGTTGGCACCAATGAATCCTAGTCTTGCGTCCCGTTTTCGTCGTTCGATGGCGAGTGGAGCCGCAACCGCGTGACATGGCGTTCATCGCCATCGGTCACTTCGATTCGCCAACCGCTGCCATGTTCGAGCACGGTTCCCACCGGGGGAACCTGCCCGGCCAGCACAAAGGCCAAGCCGCCGAGAGTATCG
>CAYXMY010000012.1:0-41532 GCA_964466155.1 uncultured Caenibius sp.
GCGCGGGCGGGAACGGCCCCGCCATACCGGCAGCCTTTCCCGGCGCATGATGCTGATTGCGGCAGGGTGGATTTCCATCCTGCTGCTGCTTGGCGGTGTCGCGCTGGACCGGACGCTGGCCGGTCTGATCGAGAAGAATTTCGACGATCAGCTCGAATACATGCTCACCGCCATGATTGGCGCGGCGGAAATCGGCCCCGATGGCGAAGTGTTTTTCAACCGCCCGCTGGGCGATCAGCGCTTTCTCGAACCCAACAGCGGCCTTTACTGGCAGATCAGCGGCAAGGGACACGAGGATTTCCCCTCCCGTTCGCTCTGGGATCGCAGCCTCAAGGTCGGCAAGAACCATGCCGGGCACGAGATTCTGATTTACGACAGCAACCAGTTCGACGGCGAACCGCTCCGCGTGATCGAGCGTTCCATCGTTCTGCCGGGTAGCAATACGCGCTGGTGGTTCACCGTGGCCGCCGCGCGGGACGGGCTGGACAGGCAGATCGCGCAAGTGCGTTCCATTCTGGTGTGGAGCTTTGTCGTCCTCGGGCTGGGATTGTTCGTCCTGGCCATGTTGCAGACATTTTACGGGCTGGTCCCGCTGCGTCGGGTACGGCTTGCCATCCAGCATATGCGGGCCACCGGCACCAACCGGATGGCGGACCCGTTACCGCTCGAAGTGCAGCCGATGGTGGATGAGCTGAATGCCTTGCTCGCCCACACGGAAAAGCAGGCGGAAGAAGCGCGCATGCATGCTGGCAATCTGGCGCATGCGTTGAAGACGCCGCTCACCGTGGTTACCAATGCCGCCAGCGCCCATGCGCCCGATCTTGCCGAAACGGTGCTGCGCGAAACCAATGTCATGCGCCGCCAGATCGATCACCATCTGGCGCGCGCGCGGGCCGTGGGGCGGCGCGCGGCGGGGCAGGCCCGTGCCAATGTGTGGGAAAGCGTGAATGCGGTGGAACGCGCAGTGGGGCGGCTGTACGAAGAATGCCGTTTCGACGTTGCCGGCAATCAGCAGGCCACGGTTTCGGTCGAGCGGCAGGATCTCGATGAAATTTTCGGCAACCTGCTCGAAAACGCGGCCAAGTATGCTGGCGGCAGTGTGTTCGTGACCGTGGATACCGAAGCGGGCGGATCGATGTGCACGATCCTTGTCGAGGACGATGGCCTCGGCATTCCGGAGGCGGAGCGGACCCGTATCTTCGATCGCGGGGCGCGGCTCGATACCGGGAAGCCCGGCACCGGGCTAGGACTCGCCATCGTGCGCGATGTCGTGGAAATCTATGGCGGCAGCGTGAACCTTGGCGCCAGCGAGGATCTGGGCGGCCTGCAAGTGACGCTCAAGTTGCCGCGCGCACCGGTCTAAGATGCAGCTTCCCGGCTGACGAAGCGTCCCGGTTTACCGTTCGGCCTTGGCCTGCTCATGATGGCGGATCACTTCGTCGATGATGAAGCGCAGGAACTTTTCGCTGAATTCGGGATCGAGATCGGCTTCTTCCGCCAGTTTGCGCAAGCGTGCCACTTGCCGCTGTTCCCGCCCCGGATCGGCGGGGGGAAGGGCGGTCTTCGCCTTGTGTTCGCCCACGGCCTTGGTGATCCGGAAGCGTTCGGCCAGCATATGGATCAGCGCGGCATCGATATTGTCGATGCTCTTGCGGTAGGTAGCGAGGACGGGGTCTTCGGTCGGCGTTTGAGTCATGTCAGGCTAGCTACAGCCGCAATCCATGCTTGCCAAGCGCTGCCATCCGTCCCATTGCGCGCATGTATGAGCGCCGAGGTTGTTCCCCTGCCACGCAAAGAGCCTTCGCTGGCTCCGATTCTGTCCCTCACCGCTACCGCGATGAACGCGGTGAACACGGTGATTCTCGACCGGATGCAGAGCGAAATTCCCCTCATTCCGGCGCTTGCCGGGCATCTCATTTCGGGCGGGGGCAAACGCATGCGCCCGATGCTGACGCTCGCCGGGGCCGAGCTGGTCGGTTATCAAGGCACGCGTCATCACAAGCTCGCCGCGGCGGTGGAATTCATCCATACCGCCACGCTGCTGCATGACGATGTGGTGGACGGTTCGGAAACGCGCCGGGGCAAGGAAGCGGCCAATCTGGTGTTTGGCAATCCGGCCACAGTTCTGGTCGGCGATTTCCTGTTTTCCCGCGCTTTCGAATTGATGGTGGAGGATGGCAGCCTCAGGGTGCTGAAAATCCTTGCCGGAGCGTCGGCGGTCATCGCGCAGGGCGAAGTGGACCAGCTCACCGCGCAGCGCGTGATCGAAACCAGCGAAGAACGCTATCTCCATATCATCGGCGCGAAGACCGCCGTCCTGTTCGCCGCCGCCAGCCGGATTGCCACTGTCGTGGCGGAGCGGGATGAAGGGGAAGAGCGCGCGCTGGACGATTACGGACGCAATCTCGGTATCGCCTTCCAGCTTGTCGACGATGCCATCGATTACGATTCGGAAGCGGCCGAGATGGGCAAGGAACGCGGCGACGATTTCCGCGAAGGCAAGATGACCTTGCCGGCCATTCTCGCCTATGCGCGCGGGAATGAGGAAGAGCGCCGCTTCTGGCAGGATGCGATTGCCGGATTCCGCAACGAGGATGAAGATCTCGCCCATGCGATTGATCTGATTCGCAAGCACGACACGGTGAACGCCACGCGCCAACGCGCGCGCCATTTCGCTGAGCGGGCTATCGATGCGCTGTCGATCTTCCCTGACAGCAAGGCCCGTGCCGCCATGGTGGAAGCCGCGCAATTCTCGGTCAACCGGGGATATTGACCGGCTGCCGCATACCGGCGTTGCAAGCGGTGCGTAAGGCGGATGCAGTGGCGGTGTATAGAGGTTCGCCGTGACGACGCTGCCGATCCATGCCGTATTGCCCGACCTGCTTTCCGCCTTGCGGGAGCATTGCTCGGCGGTGCTGATTGCCCCTCCGGGTGCGGGCAAGACGACGGCGGTCGCCCCGGCCTTGCTTGGCGAAGAATGGTGCACGGGCACGGTTATCCTGCTTTCCCCCCGCCGGGTTGCCGCGCGCGCTGCGGCGGAGCGGATGGCCGAATTGCTGGGGGAGCAGGCAGGGGAGACGGTCGGTTATCTCACCCGTCTCGATAGCAGGCGGTCGGCGCGAACCCGCGTTCTGGTGGTGACGGAGGCGATCTTCGTCGCGCAAATCCTCGACGATCCAGAATTGACCGGCATTAGCGCGGTCTTGTTCGATGAAGCGCATGAGCGGCATATCGACAGCGATCTGGGCCTGGCGCTCGCGCTTGAAAGTCAGGCGGTCCTGCGCGACGATCTGCGCATCTGCGTGATGTCGGCCACGATTGACGGCACGCGGTTCGCGCGTCTGCTGGGTGACGATGCGCCGGTGATCGAAAGCGAAGGCAAGGCTTACCCGCTGACGATCCGCTGGCTGGGCGCTGCGCCTGAAAAGCGGATCGAAGATGCCATGACGAGCGCCATCCTGACCGCCTGGCGGGAGGAGGAGGGCGATCTGCTCGCTTTCCTGCCGGGCGTGCGCGAAATCGAACGAACGGCGGAGCGGCTGGCGGAACGCCTGCCCGATGTGCCGATCCTGCCCTTGCACGGGCAGGTGGAGCCCGCAGGGCAACGCACCGCCATTCGCCGCGATCAGCAAGGGCGGCGGCGGATCGTGCTGGCGACTGCGATTGCCGAAACTTCCCTGACGCTGGATGGCGTTTCGGTGGTGGTGGATGCCGGGCTTTCCCGCCGTGCAGAATTCGATCTGGCGGCAGGTGTCAGCCATCTGGTGACAGTCACGGCCAGTCGCGCCGCCGCTGCCCAGCGGGCGGGCCGCGCCGCGCGGCAGAGGCCGGGCACGGCTTATCGCCTGTGGGCGGAAGCCGCGCACCCGGGGCGGCCGGAATTCGATCCGCCGGAGATCGTGACGGTTGATCTCGCACCGCTGACGCTGGCTCTGGCACAATGGGGTGCGGGCGATCCGCGCGCCTTGCCCTGGCTCGATCCGCCGTCCGATGCGGCGCTGTCCGCCGCGCGGGGGCGCTTGCGCACGCTTGGGGCGCTGGATGGCGATGACCGGATCACGCCGCGCGGGCGGCAGATCGCCAGTTTGCCGATGGCCCCGGCGCAAGCGGCCATGGTGCTGTTCGGTGCGGAACATGGCGCGGCGGGGGAGGCTGCGCGGTTGGCGCTGCTGTTGCAGGAACGCGGGCTTGGCGGGCGGGGGGAAGATCTGGCTGCCCGGCTGGGCCGATGGCAGGCGGATCGTTCCCCTCGGGCACTAGCCTCGCGCAAGCTGGCTGACGGTTGGGCGAAACGGGCCGAAAAGCTGGTTGAAAAGGAAAATGGCGAAACGCCGCCACCCGCCATCCTGCTGGCCATGGCCTTGCCGGACAATATTGCGCGGCGGCGCGATGCTTCGGGCGAGCATTGGCTCTCCGCCGGTGGGCGGGGCTATCTCCTCGATCCGGCATCGCCGCTGGCCGGTAGCGAATGGTTGGTGATCGGCGATGCGCAAGGGCAGGCCAAAGGCGCGCGGATCATGGCAGGGGCCGCGCTCGATGCCGACGAGGTGGAGCATTGGCTGGGCGGGCTGATGGAACGCCGCTCCACCTTGCGCTGGAACGAAAGCGAAGGGCGCGTGGAAGCGCGGCTGGAGCGCAGGCTGGGGGCGATCACGCTCGCCAGCGGACCGGACCCACGGCCGGACAGCGGTGCGGTGGCCGCGTTGCTGCTCGAAAAAGCGCGGGAAAGATTGGCCGATCTGCTGCCGTCGACATTGCTGGCCCGCGCCCGCTATGCCGGGGTGGAGGTGCTGTCGCTGGACAGCCTTGCGGCGGAGGTGGGAGAATGGCTTACGCCGGTGCTGACCGGTCGCCGCGATCTCGATCTGCCTCAGGGGCAGCTTATCGATGCGCTGCTGGCCCGGCTCGACTGGGATAGCCGCCAGCGGCTCGACAAGGCCGCTCCGCGTGCGTTCACGAGCCCGGCCGGAACGCATCATCCGATCGATTATGCCCATGAAGGCGGTCCTGCGGTCGAAGTGCGCGTGCAGGCATTGTTCGGATTGGATCGGCATCCGTTGATCGGCAACATGCCGCTGGTTCTGCAACTTACCTCTCCCGCCGGGCGGCCGATCCAGACGACACGCGATTTGCCCGGCTTCTGGCGGGGAAGCTGGCGCGATGTGGCGAAGGATATGAAGGGGCGTTATCCTAGGCACCGCTGGCCCGAAGAGCCATGGACCGAAGCACCCAGCCTCAAGACCAAGAACGCCTTCGACAATTCCCGCCGCTAAACGCTGCACAGGCGGCAAGCACTCTTGATTTTGGCGGCGATTCGGGACACTGCGCAGGCTATGTCTGCACGCATCTATCAACGCCCGAAAAACGCCATGCAATCCGGCAAGGCGCTTGTCGATCAGTGGATCCTCGAATTCGCCCCGGCTGAAGCGCGCAAGCCCGACCCGTTGATGGGCTGGGCGGGCAGCGGCGATACGCAGGCGCAGATCCAGCTCAAATTCGCGAGCAAGGACGAAGCGCAAGCCTATGCCGCCAAGTACGGCATCCTCGTGCGCATCTCCACGCCCCCGGTCAAGCGTTTGAAAATTCAGGCTTACGCTGACAATTTCCGTTAATCGCCATCCCTCGCTTGCGGGAGGGGTTGCGTCAATGCGGAACTGCCGCCATATGGCCCGCCGGGAGTCGGGCGGACGTTTGCGTTCGCCAACCTGGTCAGGTCCGGAAGGAAGCAGCCACAACGAGTTGCGATGGGTCGCTCGGCTCCTTTTCCCCAAGTTGCAGCCCGCTCGATGGGCTTTCCCCCTGACAATCTGCGCTTGAGGTCTTACCTTGGCCCCGATGGGCGATTCATTGGACATGTTTGGCGACGAGCCGGAGCGCGACGACGAGAGCAAGGATGCTCTCCCGGATGAACCTTCGGCTGCGGAGTTGGAAGCGGCAGGGCAAGCGTCGATGTTCGACCTTGGCGATTCCCCGCCGCCGCCCGCGGCGGAAGGCGAAGCGCCGGTCGTGAAGGAAGAAACGCTGCCCTGGGCAGCGGAGCCTGAAACGCCAGCACCATCCCCTGGACCTGCGGCTTCCGCCATCGCGGGGGAGCCCCCGGTTTCCCAGATAGATGAACCCGAAGCGCCCGATTCTGCCATTCCGGCCGAAGTGGAAATGCCGCCTCCGGCTGCACCGGCAGGCCCTGTTGCCGCCGCGCCTGTTACACCCCCCGCGCGCTCGCAATCGGCTGGGCAAGGCGCTCAACCCTACCGCGTGCTGGCCCGCAAGTACCGTCCGCAGACTTTCGCCGAACTGATCGGACAGGAAGCCATGGTGCGCACGCTCGCCAATGCCATCGAGCGGGACCGGCTGGCACATGCTTTCCTGATGACCGGGGTGCGCGGGGTCGGCAAGACTTCGACCGCGCGATTGATTGCCAAGGCATTGAACTGCATCGGGCCGGATGGGCAGGGCGGGCCGACAATCGATCCGTGCGGTCAATGCGAGCCGTGCGGGGCGATTGCGGAAGGCCGCCACATCGATGTGATCGAGATGGATGCCGCCAGCCACACCGGTGTGGACGATGTGCGCGAGATCATCGAAGCGGTGCGTTACGCCGCCGTCAGCGCGCGCTACAAGATTTACATCATCGACGAAGTTCACATGCTGTCCCGCAATGCTTTCAATGCCTTGCTCAAGACACTTGAGGAACCGCCTGCGCATGTGAAATTCCTCTTCGCGACGACCGAGGTGGATAAGCTGCCGGTCACCGTGCTGTCCCGCTGCCAGCGGTTCGACTTGCGCCGTATTCCCACCGCGATGCTGCAGGATCACTTTGCCGGTATCTGCGTCAAGGAAGGGGTGGAGGCCGAGCCTGAGGCGCTGCATCTGATCGCGGGCGCGGCGGAAGGTTCGGTGCGCGATGGCTTGTCGATTCTCGATCAGGCGATTGCCCATGCCGATCTCGACACCGGGGGGAAGGTCGTGGCCGCGCGGGTGCGCGATATGCTGGGCCTTGCCGACAAGAGCGCACAGCGGGATTTGTTCGCGGCCATTCTCGCGGGCGATGCGGGCAGTTTGCTCGACGGTCTGGATCGGCAATATGCGCTGGGGGTGGAACCGCTGGCGCTGATGCGTTCGCTGATGGATCTGATCCATCGCATCACCGTGGCGCAGATCGGGCGCAATGGCGCCGATGCGCCGACCGCGGAAGAACGGGCGCTGCTGGAGGAATGGGCGGAAAAGCTCACCGCGGCGCAATTGCATCGCCTGTGGCAATTGCTGCTGAAGGGCCATGAGGAAGTGCGCAACGCGCCCGATCCGCAAGTTGCCGCGCAAATGGCCCTGCTGCGGATGCTGCATGCCGCCGATTTGCCCGATCCGGGTTCGCTGGTGAAAAAGCTGGAGCAGATGGTGGCCAATGGCGTCGCGGTTGCTCCTGCCGCTACCCCATCCGGTGAGAATGGCGGCGGGGCGGTGGCTGCGCGGCCACCCGCTGCGGTGGATTGGGAAGCGCTGATTGAACAGGTGGACCGGGCTGGGCATTTGCGGATCGCACAATTGATGCGCGATTGGCTCCGCGTCATAGAGGTGACGCCGGGCAGGCTGGTTTTTGCGCTGGTTCCGGGCCTTGCGGTCGATCCCATAAGCGATTTGCGTGATACGCTTTACAAGGTCACTGGCGAAAAATGGCTGGTCGAACGCGGGACGGGGGAAGGTGCGCCGTCGCTGCGCGAGGTTGCGGAAGCCCGCAAGGCGGAAGATGCAGCGGCCTTGCTGCGCGAACCGTTGGTGGAAGCGGCGAAGGCTGCCTTCCCCGAGGCACAGATTGTCGAGGAAGACGACACCCGCAAGGGGCAGGGTCGTCAATGGTCCAAGAGAGCTTGAGGTTAGACAGATGAAATCGATGGAAGAAATGCTTCAGGCTGCGCAGCAGGCTGCGGAAACGATTCAGAAGCAGATGAACGAGGCGCAGGCAAAGCTGGATTCACTGGAAGTCGAAGGCGTATCGGGTGGTGGGCTGGTTAAAATCCGCTGCACCGCCAAGGGCCGCATCCTGGGCGTTGCCATCGATGACAGCCTGATCGTGCCAGCGGACAAGCAGATGCTGGAAGATCTGATCACGGCGGCATTCAACGATGCGCGGGGCAGGGCCGATCAAGTGGCCAATGCCGAAATGGGCCAGATGCAGCAGGGGCTGGGCTTGCCGCCGGGGTTCAATTTCCCCGGTCTGGGATAATTGCCTCGTAAGATAACGATAAGAAATTGAAACTTAACTTCGCACGCGACATATATTAAGAAACACTCATTGGTTTTGGTGCCAGAGCCGTGTTCATCTGGTGTGCACGGCCTCTCTCCCATTGGGCGAGAGGCTGCGCCGCATCGGGGACACGGAGTCGCCCTGAATTGAGAGATCGAGGTTCCAATGACGTTTCTTCGCTCGTCGCGCGGCGCGATGCTGCTGTTGTGCTCCGCCATGCTGGCCGTTCCCGCACAGGCCGATACGCCTTCGGGAATCAATGCGCTTACGGAATGGAATCTCATCGTTCTGAGCAACCTGACGTCCAGTTCCGAAGTGGAAGGCCGCACGTTCGTGGGTGGCAATCTGTCGGGCAATTCGTCCAATTATAATATTTCGGCGGGCAATCCGTCGCCCAATGCGGAGCCGGGCCTGACCGTGGTTGGAGATGTGACCGGTGGGACCAAGAATCTCAACAACGGTTCCGGCGCTATCGTTGGCGGCAATGTCAGCAGTGGGTTCAATCTCAACGGCAGCCCGCAGACGGTTCAGGTCGGTGGCACGATTGCCAACACCAACGTCAATCAGAACACCGTGAACAGCGGGCTGGCCGCGTCCGACCCGGCGTTTCTGCAAAACCTGCAGCAGGATAAGAGTCTGCTGACGACCAGCATGAAAAATCTCTCGCAGGAGATGAGCACGCTGTCGGCGAACAGCGATCTCGTCATTTCCGGCAATCGCGGCACGTTCAACGCCCAGCCCGGCAGCGATGGCATGGCGGTGTTCAATATCACCTCCGATCAGTTGAACCAGATCGGCGAGATTCAGTTCAACACCAACGGTGCGGGCACGGTGGTGGTCAATGTCAGCGGCGGCACGATCAATCTCAATGACAACTTTCTCGGCAATTCGAGCAATCTGGGCGAGAAGGTGATCTGGAACTTCTACGATGCGCAGGATTTGACGCTGAGCACCGCATGGCATGGCAGCGTTCTGGCGCCGGAGGCCAACGCGCATACCTACAACTATATCGAAGGTTCGGCGGTTTTCGGCAATCTGGTCCAGGACGGTGAAATGCATGTCGGGACTTATCAGGGCGGATATGTGCCCCCTTCGACCGGATCGAGCAGTTCGAGCAGCGGTGGCGCATCGGGTAGCAGCAGCGGCGGGACCGATGTGCCCGAGCCGGGCATGTTGGCTATGGTGGCGCTGGCGCTGGGTGGATTGTTCTTCTGGCGCCGCCGCAGGAAAACTGCCTGATCGCACCGGCATTTTGAAAAGCACCGGGGCGATGTGGCGGGGCGGTCCGCTACGTCGCCTCTTTTTCTTACCTGGTACAGGATTTCCCGTTTGCGAAACGGGTGGCAGCGTCCGCCCATCCACAGATGATGGGCGCGAAGCCATTGCACGCTATTGGATGGCTCCCCATATTCACGCCAAACCACGGGACTTTTCCCTTTCGCGGCGTGATTGCGCCCGGTGAATCTGGATTTGCGAACTTATGAATCTCTATCCTCTCCTTCCCTTGCGCGACATCGTTGTCTTCCCCGGCATGGTCGTGCCGCTTTTCGTCGGGCGCGAGAAGTCGGTGGCGGCGCTGGAAGCGGTCATGCAGGGCAACAAGGAAATCTTCCTGGTGGCCCAGCTCGATCCGGGCTGTGACGATCCGGGCAAGGACGATCTCTACGATATCGGCGTGGTCGCGCAGGTATTGCAATTGCTGAAGCTGCCCGATGGCACGGTGCGCGTTCTGGTCGAAGGGCACAGCCGGGCGAAGCTCCTGACCATGCGCGACGAGCGGGGCTTTGTCGTCGGCCAGGTGGAATCGCTCGAAAACGAAGCGGTCGGCGGCACCGAAGTTTCCGCGATGATGCGCAGCGTGATCGAGCAGTTCGGCGAATATGCCAAGCTCAACAAGAAGCTGCCCGAAGATCTCGGCGAACAACTGGGCGAGATCGAGGACGCGGCGCGTCTGGCCGATACGATTGCGGCCAATCTCAGTGCCAAGGTTTCCGACAAGCAGGCGCTGCTGACCGAACGCGATCCGTTCAAGCGGCTGGAAATGGTCTATTCCTTCATGGAAGGCGAATTGTCCGTCCTGCAGGTGGAGCGCAAGATCCGTGGCCGGGTGAAGCGGCAGATGGAGAAGACGCAGCGCGAATATTACCTCAACGAACAGCTCAAGGCGATCCAGTCCGAGCTGGGCGGGGGCGATGACGGCGAGGCGGACGAAATCGCCGAACTGCAGCGGAAGATCGAAACGCTCAAGCTGTCGGAAGAAGCCAGGGCCAAGGCTACGGCGGAACTCAAAAAGCTCAAGACCATGCAGCCGATGAGCGCGGAAGCGACGGTCATCCGCAATTATCTCGATGTGCTGCTCGGCCTGCCGTGGAGCAAGAAGAGCCGCCTCAAGAAGGATATCGCCAAGGCGCAGGCGATCCTCGACGAGGATCACTACGCGCTCGACAAGGTGAAGGAACGCATCGTCGAATATCTCGCGGTGCAGGCGCGCACCAACAAGCTGAAGGGGCCGATCCTTTGCCTCGTCGGCCCGCCGGGCGTCGGCAAGACCAGCCTCGGCAAATCTATCGCCAAGGCGACGGGGCGCGAATTCATCCGCCAGTCGCTGGGCGGTGTGCGCGACGAAGCGGAAATCCGCGGCCATCGGCGGACCTATATCGGGTCGCTGCCGGGCAAGATCGTCACCAATCTGCGCAAGGCGGGGACATCCAACCCGCTGTTCCTGCTGGATGAGATCGACAAACTGGGCCAGGATTTCCGGGGCGATCCGGCGTCGGCCCTGCTCGAAGTGCTCGACCCGGAACAGAACGCCAAGTTCCAGGATCATTACCTCGAACTGGATTACGATCTGTCGGACATCATGTTCGTCACCACCGCGAACAGCCTCAACCTGCCGCAGCCTTTGCTCGACCGGATGGAGATCATCCGCCTCGAAGGTTACACCGAGGATGAAAAGGTCGAAATCGCCCAGCGCCATCTGGTGCTCAAGCAGGTCGAACAGCATGGCCTGCGCGCGGGTGAATTCACACTGGAGGAAGCCGCGCTGCGCGATCTGATCCGCTACTACACCCGCGAAGCGGGCGTGCGGACGCTGGAACGGGAAATCGCCCGGCTGGCGCGCAAGGCGCTGCGTCGGATTCTCGAAGGCAAGGCCAAGACGATCACCGTCACGCCGGAAAACCTGGGTGAATTCGCCGGGGTCCGCAAATTCCGCCACGGCATGTTGGATGAAGAACCGCAGGTCGGCGCGGTTACCGGTCTTGCGTGGACGGAAGTGGGCGGCGAACTGCTGACCATTGAAAGCGTGACGACGCCGGGCAAGGGCGAAGTCCGCACCACCGGCAAGCTGGGCGAAGTGATGAACGAGTCGATCCAGACCGCGTTCAGCTTCGTCAAGGCGCGGGCGCCTGCCTATGGGATCAAGCCGTCGCTGTTCCAGCGCAAGAACATCCACATCCACTTGCCCGAAGGGGCGGTGCCGAAGGATGGGCCGAGCGCGGGCATCGGCATGGTCACCTCGATTGTGTCGACCCTCACCGGAATCGCGGTGCGGCCCGATGTGGCGATGACGGGTGAAGTCACCCTGCGTGGCCGGGTGCTGGCGATCGGCGGCCTCAAGGAAAAGCTGCTCGCGGCGCTGCGCGGCGGGATCAAGACCGTGCTCATTCCTGAGGAGAACGTGAAGGATCTGGTCGAGATTCCCGACAATGTGAAGCAGGGGCTGGAGATCGTTCCGGTATCGCATGTCGATCAGGTGCTCGAACGGGCGCTGACCGAAAGGCTGGTCGCGATCGAATGGACCGAGGATGACGATCTGGCCAGCCAGCCCGGAGCGGCGGCTCCCGTGGCGGGCACGGCCCAGACCGCGCATTGAGGCGACGGGAAATCCGCGAATCGCGGGGTACGGGTGGGCGTTTGGCGGTGCTTACCCCGTGCCACCAGTCCGCCTGCCGGAACAGTTCGTCGAAAATCATGGTGAATTGTTTGAAAACCCCACTTTTTCGCCGTTTTTGCCTTTGACAGAGGCAGGAAAACCCGCTCAATTCGCGCCCCGTTGGAGAGGCGCTTCAACGATCATGAATTTCTTTAGGTAGGGGGTTTACGAAAACCATGAACAAAAACGATCTGATCAGCGCTGTTGCAGATTCGAGCGGCCTTTCCCGTAGCGATGCGACCAAGGCTGTCGAAGGCGTGTTCGACGCGATCACCGCGGCGCTGGCGAAGGGCGATGAAGTTCGTCTCGTCGGTTTCGGTACTTTCGCAACCGCCAAGCGCAAGGCTTCGACTGGCCGCAACCCGCGCACGGGCGAAGCGATGACCATCAAGGCTTCGACCCAGCCGAAGTTCAAGGCGGGCAAGGGTCTCAAGGACGCGGTCAACTAAGACAACGCTTCCGACCCCAGCGCCTCGCGGCTCTGAATTTAGAAAAACCGCGCGCAGCTAAGGCTGCGCGCGGTTTTTTGTGGGCTATGGAAGATAGCTGTCAAAAGGGATGCGCCTCCTGAGCGGGGCGCATCCCTTTTTGCGTTAGCGCTTGTCGAGCTGGAGCAGGGCCATGGGGGCGGCGTCCTTGCTGCTATCGCCCACGATCCATTGCAGCTTCTTTCCAGCCGGATCGCTCTGCGGCCCCCGGTCGGTGTTGTTGGACAGGATGGCGGCATCGGTGGTCAGCGTGAAGGTGCCGCTGACCTTCGGGAAATTGGGCATATCTTTTTCGCTGCTGGAATCTGCCAGGCTTTTGCCCATGAGCGCTTGCATGGGGGCAGCCCCTTGTGCGCCGAATGCAGGCGCATCGAGACGTACGGAACCGTCCTTGCGCACGGACAACTGCACGAACGGCGTCGAATTGTTCATCTGTTCGATGCTGGGGAAAGTGAAGTCGTAAGTCAGCATGCCCGAAGTCGAAAAGTCGACGTCGAAAATGCCGTGGCCTTTATTGGTCACGCGCCGCCAACCGGCCTGTTGCTGCAATTTTTCGGCAAACTTGTCCGCCGCTTTCGGGTCCGATGGATCGATCCCGCCAAGGAATACGCGCATTTCCTCAAGCTCGCGCTTGTGCTTCGAGGCGCGCTCCGCGGCGCCGCTGTCCCATTCCTTGCGTTGCTTTGCCAGTTCGGCCTGGGTGCATTCGTGTTGCTCTGCGGTTTTGTCGTCGTAACAATCCGATGGCGCGAACGTGTCCGGCTTGTTGGCATCGCTCAGTTCGCTGAACATGAGAAGGAAGATTTCGCCCTGATAGGTATAGGTGAAATGTCCGTCCTTGCGGATATCGAGAGTCGAGGTGAACTTGCCCGGCAAAATAAAACAGGCGGCGAGCAGGGCGGCCAGCCCGCAGGCAAAGAGCGCTGCGTAAACCCGGCGGTTGAACAGGGGGGAGAGGGCAGTCATAGCGATACGGCTTCCTTCTTCGTGGCGACCGCATAGAGGGCAATGGCGGCGGCGTTGGATACGTTGAGGCTTTCCATCGCCGCGCTGATCGGCAGGCGGGCGAGGGCGTCGCAATGTTCCGCGATGTTATGGCGCATGCCTTCGCCTTCCGCGCCGAGGACGAGCGCGACGGGAGTGCTGGGCATAGCCTCGGCCAGAGTAGCCTGCGCTTCTCCCGCAAGACCGATGCGCCAGTAGCCTGCATCGGCCATCTGTTCGAGCGCACGGGCGAGATTGACCACGCGAACCCAAGGTACGATTTCGAGCGCGCCCGAAGCCGATTTGGCAATCACGCCCGATTCCGGCGGGGCATGGCGATCCTGCGTCACCAGGGCGCAGGCATCGAAAGCGGCTGAGGAACGGAGAACGGCGCCGACATTATGCGGATCGGTTACTTGATCGAGCACGACGATAGGCCGGCCCGATCCGGCATCGAGAACGTCATCGAGATGCAGATCGGGCAAGGGCTCGCATTCCAGAACCAGCCCCTGATGCGGCGCATCGCGAGCGACGAGCCGCGCCAGATCCTGCGCTTGCGCGTACTCCACGGGAAAGCCCTCGGGCAGATCGCCGCACAGGGAATCGATACCCTCGCGCGTGGCCCACAGTTTGCGATGCTCGCGCTGGGGGTTCATCAGCGCCGCTTCCACGGCATGTCGGCCCCACAGGCGCACTGTGCCCTTGCTGGCGCGGCCTGAACCGCGTCCACCCTGCATGCGCCCGGCGCGCCCGCGCAATGCGCGCTTGGAACCGTTGGTGCTCATTAAAACTCCTTCGATGAAAATTTCGTCTGCCTCCTGCCAGTACCCCCATTGACAGGCAAGCGTCCCTTCGCCATTGGGGCGGACCTCGGCCGGGCGGCCCCTTGTGGGACGTGCCAGGAACGCGGGTTTTCCCGCAATCGACACCGGTGTGGACAGGTGGCCGAGTGGTTAAAGGCAGCAGACTGTAAATCTGCCCGTGCAAGCGTACGCTGGTTCGAATCCAGCCCTGTCCACCACCGGTCTCCTCCTCTCAACAGATGCGAGTGCTGCCTGCAAGGCGGGGCCATCACGCCTTTATTCAGACCGACTGGCCGTCGTCGATGGTGATGACCGCGCCCGTCATATGCACGGAAGCGTCGGAGCAGAGATAAAGCGTCATATCGTCGAGCGATTCGACGGGTTGGAGCCGCCGTCGGGGGAAGCCTGCGATCTGCGCTTTGCCCGCTTCCGTGTCGAACCAGTCGCCCGCCAGTTCCGTCTGGATGTAGCCGGGCTGGATCACATTGACATTGATGCCTTGCCGCACCCATTCGCGGGCGAGATTGCGGCCGAGGTGGGCGACCGCCGCCTTGCTTGCGGCATAGGCCGATTCGCCGTGCCCCGTTTGCAGTGCCGTGATCGAACCGATCATGAGAATCCGCCCGCGTCCGTTTTCACGGCTGCCAGCGGCGATCATGCGCTGGGCGCCTTCGCGGGCAGTGATGAAGGCGCCGAGCAAATTGGTATCGAATACGGTACGGATCGTGTCGATCGGGGTTTCGGT
This sequence comes from uncultured Caenibius sp., assembly GCA_964466155.1. Classification (GTDB taxonomy): domain Bacteria; phylum Pseudomonadota; class Alphaproteobacteria; order Sphingomonadales; family Sphingomonadaceae; genus Caenibius. Next base: position 15,197 of record CAYXMY010000012.1, read on the forward strand.
CGAGCGTCCGGGGGCGGATGTGCCGGCATTGGCGATAACCGTATCGACGGGGCCAAGAACGCTTTCGGCATGATCGAGCGCGGCGGAAACGGAAGCTTCATCCGTCACGTCCATGGCAACGGCGAGTGCCGGGTTGCCGGTTGCGGCCAGTTCGTCCGCGAGGGCCTGGATACGATCCTGACGGCGTGCGCCGAGAATCACCTGTGCGCCCTGCCGGGCGAAGAGGCGGGCGAAATGCGCGCCGAGGCCCGAGGAAGCTCCGGTAATCAGGCAAACGCGCCCTGAAAGATCGTGCATCCTCTCTTCTCCTTCTGATATCGAGGTGTGGCATTCTGCATATTGGCTCATTTCGTTCCACACTGTAATGGTTTGTGTCGAGCCCTGTTCGCAAAATGCAAAGCTGCCATGTCTTCGCGCTGGCGCAAAGATGCTTGCTTCGTGCAAGGGGAAAGGCAGGAGGATGAGGATTCGATGAACGATCAGGAAACATTCGGCGGCACGGCTGCCGTGCGCGAAGGCTTTGCATTCGACACCGAAGCTCTGGCGCGCTGGATGGAAGAGTATGTGGAAGGATATGCCGGGCCGCTCACGGTGGAGCAGTTCAAGGGCGGGCAGTCCAATCCCACGTACAAGCTGATAACGCCCGGACGCGAATACGTGCTGCGGCGCAAGCCGCCGGGCCAACTGGTCAAAGGGGCGCATGCGATCGACCGCGAAGCGCGCGTGATCGGGGCGTTGGGCAAGGCCGGCTATCCCGTTGCGCACCTTTATGGGCTGTGCACCGATGATTCCGTGATCGGCACATGGTTCTACGTGATGGAAATGGTGAACGGGCGCAATTTCTGGGATGCGACATTCCCGGAAGTCAGCCATGATGCGCGGCCATCCTACTTCGATGCCATGGTCACCACGCTGGCTCAACTCCATTCGCTGGATCATGTGGCGCTGGGGCTGGGCGATTTTGGCAAGCCGGGCAATTATTTCGAACGGCAGATTTCGCGCTGGTCGCGGCAATATCTCGGCGATCCTGAAGCCGGGCGCAGCGCGGATATGGAATGGCTGCTTGACTGGCTCCCGGCACATATTCCCGCCGGTGACGAAACCAGCCTGATCCATGGCGATTTCCGGTGCGACAATATGATCTTTCACCCGGAAGAGCCGCGAATCCTGGCGGTGCTGGATTGGGAACTGTCCACGTTGGGGCATCCGCTGGGCGATTTCGGGCACCACGCGATGATGTATCACATGCCGCCGCATGTCGTTGCCGGGCTGGGCGATGCGGATATCGCCGCGTTGAATATTCCCAGTGAAGAGGCGTATCTCGCGCGGTATTGCAGCCTGACAGGGCGGACGGATATTCCGCACTGGAACTTCTATCTGGCGTTCAATTTCTTCCGCCTCGGCGCTATTTTGCATGGGATCAAGGGGCGCTACTTGCGGGGAACCGCTTCTTCCGAGCAGGCGAAGCGCCGCGGCGATGCTTTCCCGCTGCTGGGCGAAATCGGGCGCAAACTGGCGCAATCCCGCTGATATCGCCCCTTCCATACCGGGCGAGGCAAGGGCGGAAAGCGGCTTACCCTGCCCGGAGAGGGGCACGGCTTATTGTGGTTTCTTTCTCCAGCGCCTAGATGTCGCCCATGCCCGGTGAGTTGTTAGATAATAAGGGTCGAGGTGAAGCGGCGTGGCGTTGGCCCGCAATTCATCCCGAAGGCCGCAAGTTTGCGTTGATTGCTGCGGCGATCTGCGTCGTTACCGCCTTTCTCGCATGGGAAACCATCGCGTGGCCGATGGGGGGGCTGACTCTGTGCATCCTTGCCTTCTTCCGCGATCCCGAACGAATCGTTCCGCAAAATCCTGATTTCGTCGTCGCACCCGCCGATGGGCTGGTCAGTCTGATCCAGCAGGTCGAACCGCCGCGCGAATTGCAATTGGCCGACGGTATGGGCGGGCCGGGGCTGGGCAGCGATCCGGTAACGCGGATTTCGATCTTCATGAGCGTGTTCGACGTGCACATCAATCGCGCGCCGGTGAGCGGGACCGTGCGGCGCCTGATCTATCTGCCCGGCAAATTCCTCAACGCTGATCTCGACAAGGCGAGCGAGGAGAACGAGCGGCAGCATATCCTGATCGAACGGAGCGACGGGGTGGCGATTGCCTTTACCCAGATCGCTGGCCTGGTGGCGCGGCGGATCGTGCCGTTCATCAAACCGGGCGACACCATGGCGGTGGGGCAGCGTGTCGGCCTCATCCGTTTCGGCAGCCGTGTCGATGTCTATCTGCCGCAAGGCACCGATGCCAAGGTCGTGCTGGGGCAGAAGATCGTGGCAGGCGAAACCGTGCTGGCAGAGATCGGGCGGCAATATTATCTTGAGGGCGTATCGCAGTGAGCGATGACGCGCGGCAAAACCGGCTCACCGGAGTGTCGCGCGGGCTGACGCTGCGGGCGCTGGTTCCCAATGCGATTACAGTCGCGGCGCTCTGCTCCGGGTTGACGGGGATTCGTTTCGCCATCGACGGCAACTGGAAAATGGCGGTTATCGCCGTGATCCTCGCCGGTCTGCTGGACGGGATCGATGGCCGGATTGCCCGCCTGCTGCACGCCCAGTCGCGCTTCGGGGCGGAATTGGACAGTCTGGCGGATTCGCTGTCGTTCGGGATGGCGCCCGCTTTCATCCTGTTTCTCTGGTCGTTGCACGATCTGCCGCGGTTCGGATGGTTTGCCGCGCTGGGGCTCGCGATCTGCTGCGTCCTGCGGCTGGCGCGATTCAATGCGCAGATCGATGTGGAAGAGCAACCGCACAAATCCGCCGGTTTCCTGACCGGCGTTCCCGCGCCCGTGGGGGCGGGGCTGGCCTTCCTTCCGCTCTATCTCTGGATGGCCAGCGGACGGGAGGAATTCCGCGATCCGCTGGCCGTGGCGGTCTGGGTGGCGGCAATCGCCTTTCTTATGATTTCCAATCTGGCGACATTGAGCTGGGGTTCGCTCCGCCCCCGCCGCAGTATCCGGCTGGAGATGCTGGCGCTGGTGGGGCTCGTTTTCGCGGCCTTGCTGACGGAGCCCTGGTGGACGCTGGCGGTGCTGTGCGGCGGGTATCTGATCGTCATGCCTTATGGCTGGATCAGCTATGCCCGGGTCAAGCGGCAACGCGCCACGCGGGCTGCGGCGCAGGCAGACTGACCCGGCGTGGGGCGGCACCGGCCGGGCGCAGCCTGGCCGGGCGAATATCGACCGGGCTGGCCGAAGGCGCCGCCGATTTGATCCTGACAACGGCAGGCGACAGTGTTTCGTAATGGGCAAGCGCGCGCCGCAATTCGGGATAAACAGACCATGCACGGCGCAGCGAAGATGCGATGACTGCAAACGCGACGAATGTCGCGGTGGCGAACAGCGCTGTAACGGCAAATGCGATCATGGTCCTGTCCCTTTTCCGGCGTGGTGCCGCGGCAAAGCTGCGAGCGGCTTGTGGAAAACTTTTGCGCGAGGTAATCTGCGATCAGCCTCTCGATAGGAACAATGTTCTCTTTTTGTTCCATCATGTCAAGCGTGAAATGCATGACGGATGCAGGAGGCTTGCGCTTCGCACTGGATTTTTGGTGAGAATGCCGCTAGGCCGCGCCCGCTTTCTCGAAGAAACGGCGATTCCCGGCGTTTCGAGCGGAAGCGCAAATCCACATGGAAAGCGCACATACCGGTGCCGCAGCGGAAGCGATCCGCACGGTTCCAGCTTTCCAGAGGTACAACCGGAAAGGAATTCACTATGGCGGCTCCTACCGTCACCATGCAGCAATTGATCGAGGCTGGCGCACACTTCGGCCACCAGACCCACCGCTGGAACCCGCGGATGAAGCCGTATATCTTCGGCGCCCGCAACGGTGTGCACATCATCGACCTGTCGCAGACCGTGCCGCTGTTCGCGCGCGCGCTCGATTTCGTGTCGGCCACCGTTCAGGCGGGCGGCAAGGTGCTGTTTGTCGGCACCAAGCGCCAGGCGCAGGAGCCGATCGCTCAGGCCGCGCGCAGCTGCGGTCAGCACTTCGTCAACCACCGCTGGCTGGGCGGCATGCTCACCAACTGGAAGACGATTTCGCAGTCGATCAAGCGTCTCAAGACGCTGGAAGAACGCCTTGGCGGCGACACTGCCGGTCTGACCAAGAAGGAAGTTCTCCAGATGACTCGCGAACGCGACAAGCTGGAGCTGTCGCTGGGCGGTATCCGTGACATGGGCGGCATTCCGGACGTGATGTTCGTGATCGACGCCAACAAGGAAGAACTGGCAATCAAGGAAGCCAACGTGCTCGGTATTCCGGTCGTGGGTGTCCTCGATTCGAACGTCGATCCGTCGGGCATTGCATTCCCCGTTCCGGGCAATGACGACGCCAGCCGCGCCATCCGCCTCTATTGCGAAGCCGTCGCTCAGGCAGCCCAGAAGGGCGGCCACGCCGCAGTCGTCGATTCGGGTGCGGATATCGGTGAAATGGCCGAGCCCCTGGCTGAAAACGCCGCTTCGGTAGAAGCGTAATAAATCCGGCATGATTGCCGGGTACTGCGCCGGGCCGCTGGGCGGCCTGGCGCCCGATATTTCAACGAGGTATTATCATGGCTGCTTACACTGCCACTGACGTCAAGAATCTGCGCGAGCGCACCGGCGCCGGCATGATGGACTGCAAGAAGGCTCTGGACGAAACCAACGGCGATCTCGAAGCCGCCGTCGACGCCCTGCGCGCCAAGGGTCTGGCCGCTGCCGCCAAGAAGTCGAGCCGGACCGCGGCCGAAGGTCTCGTCGGCGTTGCCGTCGAAGGCACGCGCGGTGTGGCTGTCGAAGTGAACTCGGAAACGGACTTCGTTGCCAAGAACGACCAGTTCCAGGACTTCGTCCGCAAGGCGACGGCGGTTGCCCTGGGCCTCGCTTCCGACGATGTCGAAGCGCTCAAGGACACGGCTTACCCCGATGGCGGCACGGTTGGCGAAAAGTTGACCAACAACGTCGCGACCATCGGTGAAAACCAGCAGGTCCGCCGGATGAAGACCGTTGCGGTCAGCCAGGGCGTGATCGTTCCCTACATGCACAATGCGGCAGCCGACAATCTCGGCAAGATCGGCGTGCTGGTCGCGCTGGAAAGCGAAGCCGGTGCGGACGTTCTCGAACCGCTCGGCAAGCAGCTTGCGATGCATATCGCGGCAGCTTTCCCGCAGGCGCTCGACGCCGACGGCCTCGATCCGGAACTGATAGCGCGCGAACGCTCGATTGCCAAGGAAAAGGCGGCTGAAAGCGGCAAGCCTGAAAATGTGCAGGAAAAGATGGTCGAAGGCGCCGTGGCGAAGTTCGCCAAGGAAAACGCGCTGCTCAGCCAGCTGTTCGTGATGGACAACAAGACCCCGATCGCACAGGTCGTCGAGCAGGCAGGCAAGGCCGCCGGCACGAAGATCGTCTTGAAGGACTATGTCCGTTTCCAGCTCGGCGAAGGCATCGAGAAGGAAGCGACCGACTTCGCTGCGGAAGTTGCTGCCGCAGTCGCCGGCTGATCCGCCTCGGCACATACGAGAACCCCGCGCGGCACCGGTCGCGCGGGGTTTTTTGTGCCCGAAAAGCGCTGCCCCCGCCCTTGGCAGCGCCATCTGTCGTTCTATAAGGGCGACGCCCGTTCCAAATGAGATTCCCGTCCGATGACCAAACCATCCTACAAGCGCGTCCTGCTCAAGCTTTCGGGCGAGGTGCTGATGGGGGATCAGCAGTTTGGCATCGATCCGACTTTCGTGGCCGAACTGGCGAAGGAAGTGAAGGCGGCGAAGGATACCGGGCTGGAAATCTGCCTGGTGATCGGTGGCGGCAATATCTTTCGTGGCATGGCGGGCGCGGCGCAGGGCATGGACCGCGCGCAGGCCGACTATATGGGCATGCTGGCCACGGTGATGAACGCGCTGGCGATGCAGAGCGCGCTGGAACAGCTGGGCGTCCATACCCGGGTGCAATCGGCGGTGCAGATGGACACGGTGTGCGAACCGGTGATCCGCCGCCGGGCTGAACGGCATCTGGAAAAGGGGCGGGTGGTGATCTTCGCGGCCGGTGTCGGCAGCCCCTACTTCACCACGGACAGCGGTGCGGCCCTGCGCGCTGCGGAAATGAAATGCGACGCGCTGCTCAAAGGGACCAGCGTGGATGGGATCTACGATTCCGACCCGAAGCAGAATCCGCAGGCAAAGCGTTACGATGCAGTCAGTTACGACACGGTTCTGGCAGATAACTTGAAGGTGATGGACGCCGCCGCCGTGGCCCTGTGCCGCGACAATGCCATTCCCATCGTGGTCTTTTCGATCCGCGAACAGGGCAATCTTGCCCGGGTTCTGAATGGGCAAGGGGTCCAGACGATAGTGCAGAAGGAAAGCTGATCATGGCAAAATACGACAAGGCCGATATCGAACGCCGCATGTCCGGTGCGGTGGAAGCGCTCAAGAGCGATCTTTCCGGCCTGCGCACGGGACGGGCCAACACCACTTTGCTCGATCCGATCCAGGTCGAGGTCTATGGCGCCATGATGCCGCTCAATCAGGTTGCCACCGTATCGGCGCCCGAACCGCGCATGCTGAGCGTGCAGGTGTGGGACAAGTCGAACATGACGCCGGTGGAAAAGGCGATCCGCCAGGCAGGGCTGGGCCTCAACCCGATGATCGACGGTCAGAATATCCGCCTGCCGATTCCCGATCTCACCGCCGAACGCCGCAAGGAACTGGCGAAACTGGCTGGTCAATATGCGGAGAAGGCGCGCATCGCCATTCGCAACGTCCGCCGCGATGGCATGGAAGCGCTGAAGGACGATGAGAAGAAGAAGGAAATCAGCGAGGACGACCGCAAGCGCAAGGAAGAGGAAGTCCAGAAGCTGACCGATCAGTATGTGAAGCAGGCTGACGAAGCCGCCGAACACAAGGAAAAGGAAATCCTCGGCCAGTGACGGAGGGCCAGCCCATTCTGGCTTCGCGCGGCAGCGGTGGCGATACAGCGGGGGAGAATTCTTCCCGCCCGGCCGCATCCGGATATGCAGGCGGCGCGCGCCATGTTGCCATCATCATGGATGGCAACGGGCGCTGGGCGCGGAAACGTCACCTGCCGCGTGCCATGGGGCACCAGAAAGGGGCGGAAGCGGTGCGCCGCCTCGTTCGTGCACTGCCGGGCAGCGGGCTCGAAGCGCTGACTCTCTATGCGTTTTCTTCCGAGAACTGGAAGCGGCCGGAGGAGGAGGTCGACGATCTGATGGCGCTGATGAAGCGCTTTCTGAAAAGCGATCTCAAGGATTTGATTGCAAACGATCTGCGTTTGAAGATTGTGGGCGATTACAAGGCATTGTCACCCGATCTTGTGGTGCAACTGGAGCAGGCGCTGGAACAGACCGCAGGTGGGCGTTCGGGCACTTTGGCCGTTGCGCTCAATTATGGATCGCAGCAGGAAATCGCCCGCGCGGCAGCAGCAGCGGCGGCCGAAGGGCCGGTGACCACGGAAACCATTGAGCGCCATCTCGACACCGCCGATCTGCCTCAACTCGATCTGCTGATCCGCACTTCCGGCGAAATCCGTTTGTCCAATTTCCTGCTGTGGCAGGCGGCTTACGCGGAAATGTGGTTCACCGATGTGCTTTGGCCGGACTTCACCCCGGCGCATCTGGAAGAGGCGCTGGCGGCCTTTGCCGGGCGGGAACGCCGCTATGGCGGACGCTGAGGTGCAAACCGTGCGCAAGGCAGGCGGCGATTTGCCCGTGCGGGTGGCCTCGGCCGTTGTCATGCTGGCGCTTGCGGGCCTCGCGTTCTGGTCGGGCGGACTGGTGCTGGCGGGGTTTATCGCGCTCGTTGCATGTGTGGCATTTGTTGAGCTGGCGCGCCTGATCCTGCGGGTCCAGCGGGATGTGTTCAGGCGTCTCCTGGCGCTTGTGGCCGGGGCGATTTATGTCGCCTTGGCGGCGTATTCTTTAATGATGCTGTCGCCGGGCGCGGTTTTGGCTGTGCTCGGGATCGTGATCTGCACCGATACCGGCGCTTATTTCACAGGCCGCGCCATCGGTGGGCCGAAAATCGCCCCGGCGATCAGCCCTTCGAAGACCTGGGCGGGCCTGTTCGGCGGGGTGACGGCAGCGGGGGTTTTGCTGGCCGCCGTTGTCGCATGGGGCCTTGCCGGAGACACGCTCATCCCGTTGGGAGGGCAGGGCGGCTCTGCCGGCTTGACGGTTCTCGCCGGGTTCGTAGCCGGTGCCATGCTTGCCGTGGTGGCGCAGGCTGGCGATTTTTTTGAAAGCTGGCTCAAGCGCCGTGCGGGGGTGAAGGACAGTTCCAACCTCATTCCCGGCCATGGCGGCGTGCTCGATCGCGTGGATGGCTTGCTGCCTGTCGCGATTGTCGTGGGGCTGGTTTTCTTTTGTCTGATGTTCCTCTGATGCGTAGCATTTCCATTCTCGGGGCCACCGGCTCAATCGGCACTTCGACGCTCGATCTCATTCGCCGCAATCGCGATGCGTGGCGGGTGGTGGCTCTCACGGCTAATGGGAATGTGGCCGAACTTGCCCGATTGGCGCGGGAATTCGAGGCGGAACTGGCGGTCGTGGCCGATGAAGCCCGCCTGCCTGAACTGCGCGATGCCTTGGCCGGAACGGGCATCGCCGTTGCAGGAGGGGGGCAGGGGCTGTGGGAAGCTGGTGCGCGCGGTGCGGATCTGACGGTTGCGGCCATTGTCGGCTGCGCAGGTCTCGCCCCGACGATGGCGGCTATCGAGCAGGGCAAGACGGTGGCCTTGGCCAACAAGGAAGCGCTGGTATCCGCCGGCGATGTGATGATGGCCGCCGTGGAGCGTCATGGCGCCACCTTGCTGCCGCTCGATTCCGAACACAACGCTGTCTTCCAGTGCCTTAACGGTAACGCTCTGGAAGATGTGCGGCGGATCACCTTGACCGCCAGCGGCGGCCCGTTCCGCACCTGGAGTATCGCACAACTGGAAGCGGCGACGCCCGCCCAGGCGGTCAAGCATCCCAACTGGGACATGGGCGCCAAGATCAGCGTCGATTCTGCGACGATGTTCAACAAGGGGCTGGAATTGATCGAGGCCTGGCACCTGTTCCCGGTCGGGCTGGGGCGGCTGTCGATCGTGGTTCATCCGCAAAGCGTGATCCATTCGCTGGTGGAATATCGCGATGGGTCCAGCCTGGCGCAACTCGGGCCGTCCGATATGCGGGTGCCCATCGCTTCCTGCCTTGCATGGCCGCAGCGGATGGATACGCCGATGCCTTCGCTCGATCTGCCTGCGCTGGCGGAATTGACCTTTTTCGCTCCCGATGAACAACGGTTCCCGGCCACCCGTCTGGCGCGAGAGGCCGCCCAGCAGGGCGGCGCGGCGCCTGCCGTTCTGAACGCCGCGAATGAAATCGCGGTTGCCGCCTTCCTCGAAGGGCGGATCGGCTTCATGCGTATCGCCGCAAATGTCGAACGCGTGCTCGCGGCCCGGATACCTTGCGCCCCTTCATCGCTGGACGATGTGCTCGCAATCGATCATGAAACGCGGGTGCGTGCGCGTGAATTGCTGGAGTTGGGCTGAATTGACCGAATCCCCCTCGATTTTCATGATGATCGTCGGCTTCCTGCTGGTGCTGGGGCCATTGGTTACGGTCCATGAATTGGGCCACTATCTCGTGGGGCGCTGGTGTGGGGTCAAGGCGTCGGCCTTTTCCATCGGGTTCGGCAAGGAATTGTGTGGATGGACGGACCGGCGCGGAACGCGCTGGAAACTGTCTGCCATTCCCCTTGGCGGCTATGTCCAGTTCGCGGGCGATATGAATCCCGCCAGCCAGCCCAGCGCCGAATGGCTGGCTTTGCCGGAAGAAGAGCGGGCGGCAACTTTCCAGGCACAGCCTTTGTGGCAGCGCGCCCTGATCGTGGCTGCCGGGCCTTTCACCAATTTCGCCGTGGCGGTGGCGATCCTCGCGGCATTCAATTTCGCTTACGGCAAGATGATAGTGCCGCCCGTGATCGGCGCGGTTGTCGAACATTCGGCGGCTGACAAGGCCGGGCTGGAACCGGGCGACCGCATTCTGGCGGTGGATGGGGTGAAACTCGCCACTTTCGACGAACTGCGCAATCGCGTGCTGCCCAATCCGGGTGACGATCTCGTGCTCACGGTTGCGCGCGCGGATCGGACTTTCGCAGTGCCTTTCCGCGTTCCCGCCATTGTGGAGCGTGACCGGTTCGGTAACGAATTCCGTATCGGCCGTCTGGGAGTAGCCTCGGTTTCCGGGCGGTTCGAGGAAGTCGGTGCGGGCGAAGCGGTGACGCTGGGTGTGCGCCAGACCGGTGAAATCGTGGTGACGATGGTCAACGGCATCGGCCAGATCGTGACCGGGCGCCGCTCGGTGGAAGAGCTGGGCGGGCCGATCAAGATCGCCAAATATTCCGGGGAGCAACTGGCGCTCGGATGGCGCGCGTTTGCTTACTTCGTGGCGCTGATCTCAATTAATTTGGCATTCATCAATCTCTTGCCAATTCCGGCATTGGACGGCGGCCACCTGGCTTTCTATGCTGTGGAAGCGGTGCGGCGCAAGCCGCTTGGCCAGAGAAGCCAGGAATGGGCATTTCGGACCGGCATGGCACTCGTGCTGGCGCTGATGCTTTTTGTGACAATTAACGATCTGATCTCGCTGCCGATCTTCGGCCGCTAGCTGGGAAAGGGACGCAAGGGCGGACAATCATGTGTGCTTGTGCTTGATTGGTGCCGGTTGATCGGGCACAGGGCGGCGATTGTCTGCAGCGGTGCTTCTGCCTGAAAGGGGAGGGGGCGATTGTTGAACGATAGGAATTACCGTGTCGAACTTTGGACGGGATTTGAGCCGCATGGGCAGTAATTACAACGCCTCACGCCTCGCAGTGGTCTTGCTGGGCGGAACGATTCTCAGTGGCTTACCGGCTGTCGCATCCGCTCAGGATGCGCAAAATGTCAGTGCGGCGCCGGTCGCGATGCCTGTCATTGTCGTGGAAACGATCGGCACGATCACGGTCGAAGGTTCACAGCGCCTCGAACAGCAGACCATCCTCAGCTATATCCAGCTACGGGAAGGGCAGCCCTATACGCAGGCCGCCGCCGATCAGGCGCTGAAAGACCTCTATGCCACCGAATTGTTCGCTGACGTTTCGATCAGCAACAATGCCGGGAACGTGGTGATCAAGGTCAAGGAAAACCCGATCGTCAACCGCATCATCCTGGAAGGGAACAAGCGGATCAAAGAAGACAAGATCATGCCGGAGATCAAGATGGCTCCGCGGCAGATCTTTACCCGCTCCAAAGTGCGCGCCGACGTTGCGCGGATCATCGAACTGTACAAGCGCAAGGGGCGCTTCGCCGCCACGGTCGAGCCGAAGATGGTCGAGCTCGAACAGAACCGCGTCGATGTGGTCTATGAAATCCACGAAGGCCCGAAGTCCCAGGTCCGCCAGATCAATATCATCGGTAACGAAAAGTTCTCCGATGGCGAATTGCGCTCGCAGATGGTGACCAAGCAGGCCCGCTTCACGCGCCTGTTCAGTTCCAACACCGGTTACGATCCCGATCGTCTGGCTTTCGATCAGCAGAAGCTGCGCCAGTTCTATCTGACTCAAGGCTATGCTGATTTCCGCGTGGTTTCGGCGGTTGCCGAACTGACGCCGGACAAGAAGGATTTCATCATCACCTACGTCGTCGAGGAAGGCGACAGGTACAAGTTCGGTCCGGTCAAGGTCGAAAGCCAGTTGCGCGACTTCAAGAGCGGCGATCTGACGACCAGACTGCCGATGAAGGAAGGCGACTGGTATAACGCCAAGAAGGTCGAAGACACCGTCGACAGCCTGAGCGAAGCGGCCGGTTCGATGGGCTATGCCTTTGCCGATGTGCGGCCGAACTTCCAGCGCAACAAAGAAAACCTGACGATGTCGGTCGACTTTACGCTGGCGGAAGCGCCGCGCGTTTATGTCGAGAAAGTCAACATCAACGGCAATACGCTGACGCAGGATAAGGTGATCCGCCGCGAATTCCGTATCGCGGAAGGCGATGCGTTCAATTCGCTCAAAATCAAGCGCACCACCAACCGCATCAAGTCGCTGGGCTATTTCCAGGAGAACTTCGAAGTCGAACAGAAGGAAGGCAGCGCGCCCGACCGCGTCGTGCTCGAAGCCAACGTACAGGAAAAGCCGACCGGCGAATTGCAGCTTTCGGCCGGGTTCTCCAGCCTTGAAAGCTTCATCCTGTCCGGCTCGATCCGTCAGAACAACTTCCGCGGCCGGGGGCAGACGCTGGGGCTGAGCCTTAACTTCTCGCGCTATACCAAGGCTGCGCAGATCAGCTTCGTCGAACCTTATGTGTTCGACAACAATGTGTCGTTCGGGCTCGATATCTATCGGCGCGATCTCAATAGCTGGAACTATTTCGGCAGCTCACGCAACACCACCTATAAGCGCTCGACCACGGGTTTCCAGGCGCGTCTGGGCGTGCCGTTGACCGAATATCTGTCGGTGATCGGCCGGTATACGCTGAACTACGACGATGTGTCGCTCGACGATCAGTTCTATACGGATCGCGTGACGCCGGGCGTCAAGCAATGCGATCCGCTGCTGGCCGGGCGCTATCTCTGCGATGCATTGGGCAAGGATCTCAGTTCCATGCTCGGTGCGTCGCTGGTCTACGATACGCGCGATAGCCGTTATCGCCCGACACGCGGCCATAACGTGACGGTGGGCGTCGATTTCGCGGGGCTGGGCGGCGATGTGCGCTATGCGCGCATGACCGGGCAGGCGTCGAAATACTGGTCGGTTGGCGGCGGCTTCATCTTCTCTCTGGCGGCGGAAGGCGGCTATATCAAGTCGTTCAAATCCCGCACTGGCGAGGGGGTTGACGATGTCCGTATCTCCGACCGTTTCTTCCTCGGCGAACCGCAGATTCGTGGTTTCGACATTCGCGGGGTCGGTCCGCGTGTGATCCGTTATGCCCTGAACAGCGATGGCAGCGTCAACTATAGCCGTAGTCAAGCGACGGACGATGCGCTGGGCGGCCATGCCTATTATGTCGCCAGGGCCGAACTTGAAATTCCGATGGGCAGCGGTGCGCGTGAAATGGGCCTGCGGCCGTCGATCTTCGTCGATGCAGGTGCTGTCTGGGGCTTGAAGACGCCGGTGACCGGTAGCCTCGCGAACCCGCTCTATCTCCAATCGTACGATGCTAACGGAAATGCTCTATCGGCACCGAAGTATACGACTGAGCAATATGCTGATGCTGCCAAGACCATTGAGAACGTCGTGGCGGTCAATCCGTTCGTTGAAGAGTATCTCGGCAATACCCCGCGGCCGCGTGTTTCCGTCGGTATCGGGGTCAACTGGAACTCTCCGTTTGGTCCGCTCCGGATCGACTTCGCCAAGGCCCTGCTCAAGGTTAAGGGCGACGACACCAAGGCATTCTCGTTTAACGTAGGGACCCAATTCTGATGAAACTTCTTCTTAAATCGGTCGTTGCGGCCGGTCTTATGCTTTCGGCCGCTTCGGTCGCAGTCGCCCCTGCTTCGGCGCAGGTCGTCAAGGGTATTGCGATCGTCAATTACAATGCCGTGATCGCCAATTCGAACGCTTACAAGAACGCTGAGCAGCAGCGCCCGGTAACGTACAAGGCGCAGTTCGATGCGGCTAAGGCCAAGAAGGCGCAGGTCGAAGCGCAGCTCAAGCCGCTCTATGACAAGTTCAACGCCGACAGCGCAGTGGCCAGCCCGAACGTGGCATCGCTGCAGCAGCAGGCTGCCACGATCCAGCAGATCGAACAGAACGGGCAGCGCGACATCCAGACGATCATGCAGCCGGTTGCCCTGTCGAGCGCCTATGTCGAAGAACAGATCAACGACAAGCTCGACGATGCGATCAAATCTGCCGCGAACAAGGGCAAGGTTGGCCTGATCCTCACGCCGGATTCGGTTCTCCATGCCGATGAAAGCTACAACCTGACGCAGCAGGTGCTGAACGAGCTGAACACGTTGCTGCCTTCCGCCCAGTTGGTGCCGCCGCAGGGCTGGCTGCCGCGCCAGATGCGTGAACAGCAGGCTGCCGCGCAGCAGCAGGGCGAGCCTGCAGCAGTTGGCAAGCCCGCGACCGGCGGTCGCTAGGTTCGCGCGGGGGCAGTCCGATGAGCGAGGTCAAGTCTTACGATATTCGTAAGATACTCAATGCTTTGCCGCACCGTTATCCGCTCCTCCTGGTCGACCGGGTGGAGAAGCTGACGGTCGGTGAAGAGATTCATGCGGTCAAGGCGGTCAGCTTTAACGAGCAGTTCTTCCAGGGGCATTTCCCGGGCAGGCCGATCATGCCGGGCGTTCTGATTATCGAGGCGCTGGCCCAATCGGCAGCGATCCTGGCAATCGAAACGCTCGAACTCGCAGGGTCGGGCAAGCTTGTTTATTTCATGGCGATCGAGGATGCGAAATTCCGCACTCCGGTGGAGCCTGGCTGCCTGCTCGATCTGCGTGTCGGTTTTGTCCAGAAGCGGGCGCGGGTCTGCAAATTCTGGGGTAAGGCCATGCTGGGGGACAAGGTCGCCTGCGAAGTGCAGTTTACTGCCATGGTTGCCGATCCCCCCGCAGAAGCCGAGTAATCCTTGCTTTTTGCGGCGCCCGCCGTTATGGGCGCCGCTTTCCACCCATCCGAAGAACCGGTCGGAACCGGTTCGCGTTTACGGAGCACCATCGCCATGAAGGCCGATACCCATCCCGACTATCACATGATCAAGGTGCAGATGACTGACGGCACCGTGTTCGAAACCCGCTCCACCTGGGGCAAGGAAGGCGACACGCTGGCGCTGGAAATCGATCCGACCAGTCATCCGGCATGGACGGGCGGCAACCGCGTTGTCAACGAAGGCGGTCAGGTGGCTCGCTTCAACAAGCGCTTCGGCGGTCTGTCGCTCAAGAAAAAGTAAGCGGCATACGCTTCTGGCGTTATGGAAAGGCGGCTTTCGGGCCGCCTTTTTCGTGCATGCCTTTGCAGGACGGGCATGCGGGCTGAGGCTATGGCCACGGCCTTTCGCGATACCATTTGGTAATCACGTATTTGACACCTTTGCGCACTTTCATTCCGTGGTGGAGCGTCGCAGGATTGACCCCGCCATCGGGCAGGCGATTGTTCCAGATCAGCAGTTTGCCGGTTTCGGGCCGGACTGTCTTGCCGATCCGGGTGAAACGGGTCGCCCCGCCGGCCTCCGGGTGGTTAAGATAGATCATCGCCGTCCATGTGCGCTGACCGGCCATGCTGCAATAGCGCCGATAATCCGGGCCTGTGGGCTCGAAATAATCCGTGTGGGCCTTGAATTCCTGCCCCACGGCGTAGCGCTGGCCTTGCAGGGCTTCGCCATGGTTGGGCGCGATCCCGCTGAGCTGGAACAGGAGTTCTTCCAATGCCAGGACAGCCGCGTTGCTGTGATCGAGATCGCATGTCTCGCTCGTGCGGAAAAGCCTATCGCCATTGGCGTCTGCAATAGTGGAAGGGTGGCGATTGGCGTCGATCAGCGCGATCAGCCGGTTGCAGTGATTCTCGTCCAGAAATCGGGGGGCGGAAAACAGTTCCAGTTCCCTCGTCGCCATCTTGCGGGCACCGGGCCACGCCAGCAGGCGCGCCGCGCACGTATCACCAGGGTGTTCCATGGATCATGGATAACCCGGCGGAGCATGGGGGCAAACGATTCCGGTCGCCCGAAGCGCAAATTTCGCTTCCCAAAGCGCTTTCGCTATGCCACAGGCTCGCCCCGCCGATGCCGTTCCCGAACGGCTCAACGCGAGAGTGGCGACCGTAGCTCAGTTGGTTAGAGCGCCGGTTTGTGGTACCGGAGGTCGGGGGTTCGAGACCCCTCGGTCGCCCCAGCGTTGAACGATGTGTGCAGTTTTCCCGAAGCGGGCTTCCTCCGGTTCGAGTGAACCGCGAAACTGTGTAAAATCGGCATATTTCAACCATATTGCGCGATGCAAGCAGAGCGCACTTGTGTATCTTCGTTGCACCTGTAAGGGGGCGCTGCGTATGTCCTATGATGCACGGTTTTGCCAATCCGACCCGTTTTCTGAAGCTGGCTCGCTGGCTGACCCCGCTGTTGTATTTCGGCGGCATCCTGATTGCATCCGTGGCGCTGGCCTGGGGTTTCTTTGCCGTACCCCCGGATCGGTTGATGGGCGAAACAGTGCGTATCCTGTTTATCCACGTTCCCGCCGCATGGCTGGGCATGGGCGGGTGGAGCGCGATTGCGGTTGCCAGTCTTGTCGAACTGGTCTGGAGGCATCCGCTCGCCACGCTTGCCGCCCGGGCGGTGGCTGTGCCGGGTGCTGTCTTCACGGCTATCTGCCTGCTCACAGGCTCGATCTGGGCGCGGCCGACGTGGGGCACCTGGTGGGTATGGGACGGACGGCTGACGAGCTTTCTGGTGCTCCTGTTCCTCTATTTCGCCTACATTGCGCTGGCCGGTGCGGCGGAACGGGATGGGGCATCCAGCCGAATCCCGGCAATTTTCGGGCTGATCGGGGCGATCAATGTCCCGATCATCAACCGTTCGGTGGTGTGGTGGAATTCGCTGCATCAGCCGCCCAGCATCACAATCGGTAAATCAGCCATCGATCCGGCGTTCCTTTGGCCATTGCTGGCAGCGATGCTAGGATTTTCCCTGCTTTTCGGCGGTGTTGTCTTCGCGCGCATGCGCATGCTGCTCGCCAATGTTCAGGCCGAGGCGCGGTTGCGCCGCAAGGCGCTCGAGGCGTGAAATAAACCATGCGTGAAGCGCTCGATCAATGGCAATTCGTCCTTGCTGCCTATGCAATCGGCATTGTGGGCACTTGTGTCATTGCGGGGTGGAGCTGGCTCGCCATGCGTCGGGCGGAAGCGCGGCGCGACAGGATCAAGAGACGATGAACAGCCGGGTCAAAGCCAAGCATCAACGCCTTGTCTTGGTGGTGATTGCGCTGGCCGCCCTGATCGGGGCGGGATTATTGGCCGCTTGGGCGCTGCGCAATCAGGCGAGTTACTTTTACGTGCCGAGCGAGATGGTGAAGGCGCCGCCGGCGGCGGGGCAGGCGGTTCGGCTTGGCGGTATGGTGGAGCGCGGCTCAATCAAGACCATGCCCGATGGTGTGACCGTTACCTTCATCGTGGGTGACGGCAAGGCGCGGATACCCGTCCGCTATGCGGGAATTGTGCCGGATCTGTTCGTTGAAGGATCGGGTGTGGTGGCCGAGGGCCGCCTGGATGGAAGCGGGACTTTCGTTGCCGATAACCTGCTGGCCAAGCACGATGAAAATTACGTCCCGCGGGAAATGAAGGATATGACAGAAGCGCAGGCCAAGGCTGCCGTGGCGGAAACACGGTGATTGCGGAATTCGGCCTGGCCGCCTTGTGGCTGGCTGCTGTGCTGGCGGCTTTGCAGCTGGTTGCGGGGATCGCGACCTTGCGCGGCGGCGATGCCTTTGCCGGGCTGCCGCGGCCCGTGGCGATCCTGCAAGGTGTACTGACGGCGCTATCGTTCGGCGCGTTGCTCCTGCTGTTCATTCGCACAGATCTCTCGGTCAAGCTGGTGGCAGCCAATTCGCATTCGGCCAAGCCATTCATTTACAAGCTTGCGGGTGCCTGGGGAAACCATGAAGGGTCCATGCTGCTGTGGGTGACGGTCATGGCGGGCATGGGGGCGTTGATTGCCCTGCTCGAACGGCGTCTGCCGGAGAGGACGGTCATTGCCACGTTGGCCACCCAGGCCTTCGTCGGGTTCGGGTTCTACGCGTTCCTGCTGTTTGCCTCTAATCCGTTCGAGCGCTTGCCGCAGCCAGCGGCGGAAGGAATGGGGCTCAACCCGCTGCTGCAGGATATCGGTTTAACGTTCCATCCGCCGACGCTCTATCTCGGCTATGTGGGGCTTTCGGTGGCCTTCAGCTTCGCGATTGGGGCGCTTCTGACCGGGGAAGTGGGACCGGCTTTCGCCAAGGTCATGCGTCCCTGGGTGTTGGGAGCGTGGATTTTCCTTACTATCGGTATCACCGCGGGCAGCTATTGGGCATATTACGAACTGGGCTGGGGCGGTTGGTGGTTCTGGGACCCGGTCGAAAACGCCTCGTTGATGCCATGGCTCGCGGGCACGGCGCTGTTGCATTCGACAAGCGTGCTGGCTGCGCGCGATGCCTTGCGCACCTGGACGGTGATGCTGGGCGTGGTGGCCTTTTCCATGTCGATGATCGGCACTTTCCTCGTCCGCTCGGGCATTCTTACCAGCGTCCACGCATTTGCCGTCGATCCGGAGCGGGGCGCGTTTATCCTTGTGCTGCTGGCGATCTATATCGGTGGTGCCCTGACCCTGTTCGCGCTCAAGGCGGGGACGATTGCCGAAGGGGAACGGTTCAACGCCATCAGCCGCGAAGGGGCGCTGGTGGTCAACAACGTCATGCTTTCGGCCTTGCTCGGTATCGTCTTGCTGGGGACGCTGTATCCGCTGGTGACGGAAGCGTTCGGCGTGAAAGTTTCGGTCGGGCCACCCTATTTCAATCCGGTCGGCGCGATTTTCGCTATTCCCATGCTGATCGTCATGGCGATTGGCCCGCTGCTGCGTTGGCGGCGGGATAGTTTGAAGCGGGTGCGCTGGCCCGTGATCGGCGGCGCGGCGGCGTTCCTGTTGCTGATCGTTGGCCTCGCGATCTGGCGGCCCTTCGGCGTCTTGCCGCTGATCGGCATGGCGCTGGCTGCGGTCCTTGCGATTGCCAGCTTTCTGCCGCTGCGCGGGCGGAATTTGCGGCGTTTGCCACTGGCGGTGTGGGGCATGGTGATCGCGCATTTCGGTCTGGCGCTTGCGCTTTTCGGGATGGCGGCGGACAGCGCGCTGACAGTGGAAAAGCTCACTGCCGCCGGCCTCGGAGATGTGGCCGAGGTTGGGCCGTGGCGGGTGAAGCTCGATACCGTGGAGCCTGTTGCCGGGCCGAACTGGACCGCGCTCGAAGGACGTCTGCAAGCCAGTTACAAGGGTGCTGCACCGGTTACGATCGCCCCGCAGGCGCGCAGTTTCTGGACGCCTCCGCAGCAGACCAGCGAAAGCGCCTTGCTGACCCGCTGGAACGGGCAACTCTATGCTGTTCTCGGGAACGAGACGGATGACGGACGCTGGCAGCTTCGTTTGTGGTGGAAGCCGTTCGTGCCCTGCATCTGGTATGGCGGTTTGCTGGTTGCACTGGGCGGCTTGTTGGCATTGCTGGGCCGGGTAACGGCCGACTTGCGCCGCCGCCGCGCAGTGCGGCAAATCGCCAGCCGCAAGCATGAGATGGCGAAAGTGCGGGGGCAGTGATGCGCAAGCAGTGGATCATCTGGCTGCCGCTGGCGCTGTTTCTGGGCTTTGTAGGTCTGTTCGCCAGCCAATTGCTTCACCCCGCGCAACGGGAAGTGGAAAGCGCGATGATCGGCAAGCCCTTGCCGCAATTCGCGCTACGCCCCGCGACGGGGGACAGGCCGGGCGTGGCGACTGCGGACATGGCCGACGGCAAGGCCCATCTGCTGAATATCTGGGCGAGCTGGTGCATCCCTTGCGCCGCCGAAGCGCCGCAGCTCGAAGCGCTGCGCCAGCAAGGGGTGGATATCGTCGGTGTGGCCATTCGCGACCGGCCGGAGGATGTGGCGCGGTTTCTGGCGCGCTATGGCAATCCCTACAGCCGTATCGGGGCGGACGATCTGTCGGCGGTGCAGATGGGGATCGGGTCTTCCGGTATTCCTGAAACCTTCGTGGTCGATGGCAAGGGCGTGATCCGGTATCAGCATATCGGGGATATCCGCCCGGAACATGTGCCGATGCTGATCGCCAGGCTGAAGGAGGCAAGCCAGTGAGGGTGCTGATCGCGGCGCTGCTGGTCATCTGGGCGGCTGCGTTCGGCCCCGTGCTGGCCGCGCAGGATTCCCTTCCACCCGCGCCCTATGCCTATCGTCAGCTCGATGACCCGGCGCAGGAAGCGAAGGCCAAGGCGCTGATGGAAACGCTGCGCTGCCTCAAATGCCAGGGGCAATCGATTGCCGATTCCGATGCGCCGATGGCGGGCGATATGCGGCATCAGGTGCGCATGCGGATCGCCGCCGGGGAAGACCCGGAACAGATTCGCGCATGGCTGATCGAACGGTATGGCGATTACGTCAGTTTCGCTCCCCGTCTCGATAATGCGACATGGCCGCTGTTCGCGGTGCCGCTCGCGCTGCTGGCTGTTGCCGGGCTGATCTTGTGGCGCAAGCTGGGGAAACGAGCATGACCTGGGGGCCGATTATCGCGCTGGCGCTGGCGGCGATGTTGGCCGCTGTGCTGATATTTCGCATTCCGCGCAGCCAATGGGCCATTCTGGGAACTGCCTTGACCCTGGGACTGGCCGGTTACGCTTGGCAGGGACGGCCCGATATGGCCGGTGCGCCCAAGACCCCGGCGGCCAATGCAAAGGATGGTTCGGCCATGGTGACCGTCCGGCAAAGCTTTGCCGATGGAGCGCCATCCAGCAATTTTCTCATTATCTCCGACGGATTCGCGCGGCGCGGAAATTTTGCCGATGCCGCGGAAATCTTGCGCGGCGCCGTGCAGAAAAATCCCAAGGATGGCACGGCATGGCTGGCAATGGCCAATGCGCTGGCGGAGCATGCCGATGGTGAACTGACCCCGGCTTCGCTCTATGCCTATCGCAAGGCGGCTGCGACCGCGCCTGACAGTGCTGGACCAAGCTTCTTTCTCGGCGTGGCGATGATTCGCGCGGGCCGCCTGATCGAAGCGGATCAATTGTGGCGCGAAGCTTTGCGCAAGACACCGGCCGACGCGCCCTGGCGGGCCGAACTGGTGCAGCGGCTGGACGCTTTAGAGACAATAATGCGGCGAATTGCGGGGCAGTAGCTTGCCGTGTTGCGGCGTGCTACGCATGCTGCTAAGCGCCGTCGCCCATTCGCTGGAAGACCGGCTTTGGGAATAGATGGCAACAGGGGCGTTACATCCTGATGACCGATTCAGCCGTTCCTGCCGATACTCCTCCTCCGCCCATCCAGCCGAATGGCCATAGCCGCGAATCGAATATCGCGATGATGGCCTTTGGCGCGATCGGTATCGTCTTTGGCGATATCGGGACGAGCCCGCTTTATTCGTTTCGCGAAACATTCGTCGGCCCCCATCCGCTGGCGCTGGACGATCTGCATGTGCTGGGGGTCACCAGCCTGATTTTCTGGTCGATGACTCTGGTCGTGTCGATCCAGTATGTCGGCTTGCTCATGCGCGCGGATAACAAGGGGCAGGGGGGCAGCCTTGCGCTGGTTGCCTTGCTCACCCGGTTTATCGGCCGGTCCAGCTATGGCTGGATCGTGGTGACGCTCGGCGTGTTCGCCACTGCGCTGTTCTATGGCGACAGCATGATTACGCCTGCGGTTTCGGTGCTGTCCGCCGTCGAAGGGCTGACCGTGGTCGAAAGCAACCTGAAGCCGCTTGTCCTTCCGATTGCGCTCGTGCTGCTGATCGGCCTGTTCCTGTTGCAAAGCAGGGGAACGGAACAGGTCAGCAAACTGTTCGCCCCGGTGATGACCATCTATTTCGCCGTTCTGGCGTTTCTGGGCATCCTGCACATCGCGGCCTCGCCCGGCGTGCTGGTGGCGCTGAACCCGTGGTACGCCGTCCAGTTCTTCATGAATGACAAGGTGCTGGCGTTTCTGGCGCTCGGCTCGGTCGTGCTGTCGGTGACGGGGTCGGAGGCGCTCTATTCCGATATGGGGCATTTCGGGCGCGGTCCGCTGCGCCTGTCATGGTTCGGCCTGGTGATGCCCTGCCTGATCCTGAACTATTTCGGGCAGGCGGCGATGATTCTCAATCTCGATGCCGCAGCGGCTGCGGACGCGATCCAGAATCCGTTCTTCATGCTGGCGTCGGAGCCTTATCGCCTGCCGCTGGTGATTCTGGCGACGGCGGCGACCTTTATCGCCAGCCAATCCGTCATCACCGGGGCTTTCTCGATCACCCATCAGGCGATCCAGCTCGGCTTCATTCCGCGCCTGTCGATCCGCCATACGAACGAGACGGAAGCCGGGCAGATCTACATCCCGTTTATCAACTGGGCGTTGATGATCGCGGTGATCGTGCTGGTGCTGATGTTCCAGAATTCGTCCAATCTCGCGTCAGCCTACGGAATCGCGGTTACGGGTGCGATGCTGATCGATGCCTGTTTGCTCGCCGTGGTCGTGCTGGCTGTGTGGAAATGGAAATGGTGGCTGGCGTTGCCGGTGCTAGCGGTGGTGTTCCTGGTAGATGGTGCCTACTTCATCGCCAACTTCATGAAGGTGCCCGATGGCGGCTGGTTCCCCCTGCTGGTCGGCGCGATTGTTTTCATCATGCTCACGACCTGGGCGCGTGGCCGCAAGCTGATGCGTGACCGGATGGCGGAAGCGGGGCTGCCGATGGATGTGTTCATCAAATCGGCCGGCAGCGCGGTACGGGTGCCCGGCACGGCGATCTTCATGGCTTCCAACACGGATGGGGTGCCATCCGGCCTGCTGCATAACATCAAGCACAACAAGGTGCTGCACGAACGCGTCGTGATCCTGACGGTCGCCATCGCCGATGTACCATATGTCGTCGATGGTGAGCGGTGTTCGGTGAAGGATCTGGGGCAGGGGTTCTATCGCCTGATCCTGCGCTATGGCTTCATGCAGGAGACGGATATTCCGACAGCGCTGCAGGACCGGCAGATTTGCGGCGGCCCGTTCGACATGATGCAGACCAGCTTCTTCCTTTCGCGGCAGACGCTGCTTTCCGCCAAGAATCCGGGAATGGCGATCTGGCGGGAAAAGCTGTTTGCCTGGATGATGCGCAACTCGGCATCGCCGATGGATTTCTTCCGCCTGCCGACCAATCGGGTGGTCGAACTGGGAAGCCAGGTCGAGATTTGAGGCCGGACCATTTGGTCAGCCGATAAAAAGGGGCGCCACCGCGAACGGGGCGCCCCTTTTTGCGTCTTTGGATGGCTGCCGATCAGCCGAGATTGGCGCTGACCATGCAATAGAGCATGGGGATCGACAGCAGGGTGTTCGTGCGGCTGGCGATCAGTGCACGCGGTCCGGCAGCGGCCTTTTGCTCCGGCGTTGCCTCCACAAGGCCAAGGATCTTCTGCTGGGCGGGCCAGATGATGAACCACACGTTGAAGGCCATAATCAGGGCAAGCCACATACCGATGCCGATCAGCTTCACATTGCCCTGACCGCTGAAAGTCAGTGCGGGAACGAGATAGCCGCTGACATAGGCGATCCCGAGCCCGGTCAGCACAGTCAGCAGTGCGCCGTAGCGGAAGAAGAACAGCACCTTGGGCGCGATATGCTTGGAAACGCCGGGTTTCAATTCATCCGGGATCGTGGGCATGGTGGGGACCTGAACGAAGTTCAGGTAATAGAGCAGTCCGATCCAGACGATCCCGAAGAACAGATGCAGCCAGCGGAGAATCGAATTCGCATCGACGGGTGCGCTGGATGAAAACGCCATGATAACTGCGATGGCCAAGGCGAAGCCGACCAGCAACACCAGATGCAAGTTGCCGAAAAACTTTGTCATAACACTCTCCCTCCAGTTTATTTTGCTTTTCCGCAGCGGCGCTGCGGTTTGGAGTGGGGGAAGTATTAAAGGCCGGTGCGAATTTGTCACACCATTTTCGGGGAGCCTCAGGCGGGAGGGATGCGATGCTCCGCTTCTTCTTCCCCATCGTCGCCAAGGCCATGGCGCATCAGCATGGGAATCTGGGTAAAGGTGAAGATGAAGGACAAGGGCATGAATACCCACAATTTGGCGGCCAGCCACGGGCCGAAATCCAGTGTCATTCGCAGCGCTTCGTTGAGCGCTGCGAGGAACAGGAAAAAGAAACCCCAGTTACGCGACAGTTTCAGCCAGCCTGTATCGTTAAGGCCTTCAAATGCCGCTTCCAGCAGCATCTTGAGCAAGGCCTTGCCTTTCCAATACCCGGCCAGCAGCGCGATACCGGAAGCGAGATAGATCACGGTCGGCTTGATCTGCACATAGAATGGATCGTGCAGAAAGATGGTCAGCGAGCCGAAGCCGACGATCAGGGCCGTGGACAGCCATAGCATGGGCGAAATCCGCCCCAATCTCCATTTGGAGACAGCCAGTGCGATCACGGCCGCGATCATGAAGCCAATCGTGCCGCGAACCACGGCAAACACCTCACCCACGGCATTGCTCGGGCCTTCGGGGGAAAAGTGCCGGTAAGTGAGGAAGAAGACCAGCAGCGGGCCATAATCGACCAGCACGTTGAGCCAGCCCGATTTCGCCTTCTTCCTGTCTGTCTCGCTCGTCATCACGCCAGTCCTGCAATCACCTTGGCAACCAGATCGGGGTCGAACGGCCGAAGATCGTCAATGGTTTCACCGACACCGATCGCGTGGATCGGCAGGCCATACTTTTCCGCTGCCGCCACCAGTACGCCGCCGCGGGCAGTGCCGTCCAGCTTGGTCATGATTAGCCCGGTAACGCCGGCTACCTCCTTGAATATCTCGATCTGCGACAGGGCGTTCTGGCCGTTTGCCGCGTCGAGCACCAGAACCACATCGTGCGGGGCTTCCGGATTGAGCCGGCCCAGGACGCGGCGAATCTTGGCCAGTTCGTCCATCAATTCGGTCTTGTTCTGCAATCGTCCGGCAGTGTCGACGATCAGTGCATCGGTGCCGATATCGGTGGCGCGCTTGACGGCATCGAACACCACGCTGGCCGGATCGCCGCCTTCCGGCCCCTTGACGATGGGAATGCCGAGGCGGTCGGCCCATACGCCGAGCTGGCCGATGGCGGCCGCGCGGAAAGTATCGCCCGCCGCCAGCATCACGCTGTAATCTTCTTCCTGAAACAGGTGGGCGAGCTTGGCGATGGTCGTCGTCTTGCCGCTGCCGTTGACACCGATCACCAGCACGACTTGCGGGCGGGGGAATGCGGTTACTTCCAGCGGCTTCGCCACCGGGCGCAGGATCGCGGCGATCTCTTCCGCGACCGCTTCGCGCAGGCCCCGTTCGTCGATATCGCGGCCGAAACGCTGTTCCGCCAGGCGCGCGCGGATACGGGCGGCAGCAGTCGGGCCGAGGTCGGAGAGGATCAGCGCATCTTCGACATCGTCGAGCGTGGCATCGTCCAGCTTGGCCGTGGCGCCGATGCCGGAAATATTGCCGGAGAGCTTGTCCGATGTCTTGCGGAAACCGCCAAGCAGGCGATCCGTCCAGCTTTCGCTGCTCATTGCAGCAATCCCCCTTCCAGTCGTGTGGGCGTCAGCGGCAGAATGGCGCCGCGTGGGGTGCCTTGCGGCACGATGGCGCGCGCGAAATTTTCGGCATGGCCGGTGCCGTCCGCTTCGGCCAGGACGGTGAGGCTGCGGCCGATTTGCGCGGTGAGCCATGCGTTTCTGACGCGGGTTGCCACGGCGCGCAATTGCGCCGCGCGTTCCTTGATCGCTGCCTTGCCCACTTGCGGCATGCGCGCCGACGGTGTGCCGGGACGCGGCGAATAGGGGAAGATATGGGCATGCACGATATTCAGGTCTTCGATGATCGCCAGATTGGCGGCGTGCATCCCGTCATCTTCGGTGGGGAAGCCGGCGATCAGATCGGCGCCGATAGCGATATCCGGGCGTCGTGAGCGCAGGTTCTCGACCAGCCGCACCGCATCCATGCGGGCGTGGCGCCGCTTCATGCGTTTCAGCACCAGATCGTGCCCATGCTGAAGCGAGAGGTGCAGGTGGGGCATGAGCCGCGCTTCTCCGGCAAACAGTTCGAACAATTCCCCGTCGATCTCAACCCCGTCGAGCGAGGACATGCGCAAGCGCCGGAGTTGGGGGAACGCGTGGAGAATTGCGCTGACGAGCGCGCCAAGCCGTGGCTGCCCGGGCAGATCGTGCCCCCATGACGTGACGTCCACACCGGTCAACACCACTTCCGGGGCGCCGAGCACGAGATGGCTTTCCACTTCCTTGAGGACCTGGAGAATCGTGAGGGAACGGCTCGGGCCGCGCCCTTGGGGAATAACGCAGAATGTGCAGGCGTGATCGCACCCGTTCTGCACCGCAATGAAGGCGCGGGTATGGACGGTGGGCGTGCCGCCGGTGGGGGCGGGGACGTTCCATGCGCGCGGATCGAGCTTGGCGGTGTTGGGGATCAGCCCGTCCACTTCCGGCATCGCGGTGAGCTGTTCACGCTCGATATCCGCCGCGCAGCCGGTGACGAGCAGGCGGGCGTCCGGGTTTTCGCGACGGGCCTTGCGGATCGCCTGGCGCGTCTGGCGTACGGCTTCCGCCGTGACCGCGCAGCTGTTGAC